>JAHWJP010000080.1 GCA_019348355.1 Actinomycetota bacterium | reverse complement strand
GGCCGGGCGATCGCGTAGACCATCGTCAGCCAGCCGCGCAACCACGCGCTCCCGGTGCGGGGGTCGTAGCCGCCGTGCAGAGCCGACCACGTGTCGAAGTAACCCTCCCGCGAGGGGATCTCGTGCTCCGGCTTTCGCGCTGTCACCAGGGCGAGGACGACCAGCAGCAGTCCGGAGACCGTGAGCACGACGATGCCGGTCACGTCTCCACCTCAGGCGGAGGCAGCGTGCAGCCCGAGCCGGGACCAGATCTCCCGGGTGGCGGTCGACCGGTTGAGGGTGATGAAGTGCAGACCGGGCGCCCCCTCGGCGAGCAGCTGGTCGCACATCGTGCGTGCGGCTGAGACCCCCACCTCGCGCACGGCCTCGGGGTCGTGCTCGACGGCGTGCAGCTCCGCGGCGAAATCCGCCGGGAACGCCGCCCCGGACAGCGCGGCCATCCGCTCGATCTGCGCGACGTTGGTGACCGGCATGACGCCCGGGATGATCGGCACCTCGCAGCCCGCCGCCCAGACCCGGTCGCGCAGCCGCAGGTAGTCCTCCGCCCGGAAGAACATCTGGGTGATGGCGAAGTCCGCGCCGGCGCGGCATTTCGTGACGAACCGCTCGACGTCGCTGTCGAACGTCGGTGACCGCGGATGCTTCTCGGGAAAGGCGGCCACCCCGACACAGAAGTCGCCCGAGGCCCTGACCAGGCGTACCAGCTCCTCGGCGTACGCCAGGCCCTGCGGATGCCGTACCCAGTCGGCCTGCGGGTCACTGCCCGGCGGATCACCGCGCAATGCCAACACGTTGCTGACACCGGCATCGGCGAACTGCCCGACGATGCGACGCAGCTCGGCGACGGAGTGGTCGACCGCGGTGAGGTGCGCGAGCGGGGTCAGCGTGGTCTCGGTCGCGATCCGCTCGGTCATCGCAACGGTGCGGTCGCGGGTCGAGCCGCCCGCGCCGTAGGTCACCGAGACGAAGTCGGGCCGCAGCGCCTCCAGCTGGCGGATCGCGTGCCAGAGCTGGCGCTCGCCCTCGTCGGTCTTCGCCGGGAAGAATTCGAACGAGAACAGCTTCTTGCCCGTCGAGAGCATCTGTCGGATCGTCCGGGCAGCCACGCCGTCAGGTTATCCGCGACTCCGGGTGTCGACGGCGTACGCCGTACGATCCCGCTGCATGAGGCCCGCATGAACCCGAGCCCGCTGGATCGCGACGACCTGCGCCAGCGCGTGCAGAAGGCGCTGAACGTCTTTCTGGCAGGACAGCTCCCGCTGATGGACGCGATCAGCGAGGAGTTGAGCCCGCTCACCGACGCCCTGACCGAGCTGATCGCCGGGGGTAAGCGGCTGCGGCCGGCCTTCTGCTACTGGGGGTTTCGCGGCGCGGGCGGCGAGGACGGTGAGAGCGTCGTCGTGGCCGCCGCAGCCCTCGAGCTGTTGCAAGCCTGCGCCCTGATCCATGACGACGTCATGGACGGCAGTGACACCCGGCGTGGCCTGCCGGCCGTGCACCGCCGGTTCGCCAGCCTGCACCGCAGCGAGTCCTGGGTCGGCGACCCGGAGTCCTTCGGCGTGGGGGCGGCGGTCCTGCTCGGGGACCTGTGCCTGGCCTGGTCGGACGAGATGCTGGCCGGCAGCGGGCTGCCGGTCGACCGGTTGAAGTCCGGTCACCGCGTCTACGACGTGATGCGCACCGAGCTGATGGGCGGGCAGTACCTCGACCTGCTCGAGCAGGCCCGCGGCGGCGGCTCGGTGGAGCGTGCCCTTCGCGTCGCGCGCTTCAAGAGTGCGAAGTACACGATCGAGAAGCCTCTACACCTCGGCGCCGTGCTGGGCGGCGGCGGTCAGGACGTGCTCGACGGCTACTCCGGCTACGGACTGCCGCTCGGCGAGGCCTTCCAGTTGCGTGATGACGTGCTCGGCGTCTTCGGCGATCCGGCCGTCACCGGCAAGCCGGCCGGCGACGACCTGCGCGAGGGCAAGCGGACGGCGTTGGTCGCGATGGCCCTCGAACAGGCCGACGGTGGGCAGGTGGCGGTCGTACGTCGCCACCTCGGCGACCCGCACCTGTCCGCCGACGGCGTGGCGGCTCTGCGCCAGGTCATCGAGGACACCGGCGCTCGCGATCGCGTCGAGCGGCTCATCGAAACACTCATGGACGATGCCCTCACCGCCCTGCGCGCCGCACCCGTGGACGGACAGGCCCGCGAGGTGCTGCAGGAGCTGGCGGTCGCCGCAACGGCCAGGACCGTCTGAGCGGACTATCGTCGACCGGGTGACGACGACGACGCTGGCGAGCAACCAGCCCTGCTGGTGCGGCAGCGGCCGACGGTACAAGCGCTGCCACCGCCTGGCCGACCTCGACCCGGCCCGCGTCGCCGCCGAGCAGGCGCGGCAGGAGCAGCAGGAGCGGCTCGCCGCGTCGTACGTCCGTCCTGGTCGCCTGTCACCGCAACGACAGGTGCCGGCGCACATCCCGCGCCCCGACTACGCCCTCGACCCGCACGGCCGGCCGCGCCACCGCGAGTCCGGGCGGCCGAAGGACCCCGAGACCATTGCGCTCATGCGGGTCGCCGGGAAGGCCGCCGCCGAAGTGCTGCAGGCGGTCGGCGACGCGGTGCGCCCCGGCGTCACCACCGACGAGCTGGACGCGGTCGCGCACGAGCAGTGCCTGCAGCGCGGCGGCTACCCCTCGCCGCTCGGTTACGGCGGGACGGTTGCGCCGTTCCCGAAGTCGCTGTGCACCAGCGTCAACGAGGTGATCTGCCACGGTATCCCCGACTCCACCGTCCTGAAGGACGGCGACATCGTCAACTGCGACGTCACCATCTTCCTCGACGGCGTGCACGGCGACACCAACGCGACGTTCCTGGTCGGCGAGGTGGACGAGGCCTCGCGGCGACTGGTAGATGTCACGCGGGATTGCCTGGAGGTCGGCATCGGCGCCGTGCGCCCGGGCGCGCGGGTCCGTGACATCGGCAGGGCCATCCAGACCTACGCCGAAGGTCACGGCTACGGAGTGGTCCGGGCGTTTGTCGGCCACGGGATCGGCCGCAGCTTCCACTGCGATCCACAAATCTTCCATTACGACAACCCGGACGCCCGTCAGGAGCTGCTCCCCGGGATGACCTTCACCATCGAGCCGATGATCACCATCGGGGACTGGCACCACGAGATGTGGGGTGACGGCTGGACCGCCGTGACCGCTGACCGCTCGCGGACCGCGCAGTTCGAGCACACGCTGCTCGTCACCGACGACGCGGTCGAGGTCCTCACCCGGTGAAGACCGTCCCCGGCAAGACCGACCGCGTCGTCATCGTGGGTGCCGGGCTCGCCGGCCTGTCCGCAGCCCTGCGCCTGACCGGTGCCGGTCGCGAGGTCACCATCCTGGAACGCGAGCAGATTCCCGGTGGCCGAAACGGCCTGCTGTCGGTCGCATCTCCCACCGGCGGTGGCAGCTACGAGTTCGACACCGGCCCGACGGTCCTGACGATGCCGGACCTGATCGCCGATGCCCTGGACTGCGTCGGGGAGCGGCTCGAGGACTGGCTGGAGCTGACCCCCGTCGACCCGCTCTACCGCGCCTACTACCCCGACGGCTCGACGCTCGACGTGAAGGCCGACACCGGCGAGATGGCCGCGGAGGTCGAGCGGGTCTGCGGGCCGGCGGAGGCGAAGGGATACCTCGCGTACGTCGAGTTCGTCTCCAAGCTGTACCGCTACGAGATGCAGGACTTCATCGACCGCAACATCGACTCGCCGCTGGACCTGCTGACCCCGAACCTCGCCCGCCTCGTCGCAATCGGCGGGTTCGGCCGGCTCGCGCCGAAGGTGGAGAGCTACCTGAAAGACCCCCGGACGCAGCGGGTCCTGTCCTTCCAGTCGATGTACGCGGGGCTGTCGCCCTACGACGCGCTCGCCATCTACGCGATCATCGCCTACATGGACACCGTCGCCGGGGTGTTCTTCCCGAAGGGCGGGATGCACGCGGTGCCGCGGGCCTTGGCCGGGGCGGCCGAGAAGCACGGCGTGGACCTGCGTTACGGCACGACGGTCCGCCGCGTGCTGGTCGAGCACGGCCGCGCTGTCGGTGTCGAGACCAGCGAGGGCGAACGGATCCCGGCCGATGTCGTCGTGCTCAATCCCGACCTGCCGGTGGCCTACCGCGAGCTGCTGCCGCCGGAGGCCACCCCCCGACGGGTCAAGACGCTGGCCTACTCGCCGAGCTGCTTCCTGCTTCTCGCCGGGTCGTCCGCCACCTACACCAGGACCGCCCACCACAACATCCACTTCGGTCGGGCCTGGGGTTCGGTGTTCCGCGAGTTGATCGACGACAAGCAGTTGATGACCGATCCGTCGCTGCTGGTCACCAACCCGACCCGCAGCGACCCGGGGCTCGCGCCGGACGGCAAGCAGATCTACTACGTGCTGCTCCCGACACCCAACACCAGCGCCGGCATCGACTGGGACGTGGTCGGCCCCCGCTACAGAGACGAGGCCGTCGCCCGGCTCGAGGCGCTCGGCTACGTCGGCTTCGGCGACGCGATCGAGGTGGAGGACGTGACGACACCGGCCGACTGGCAGCGTCGCGGGATGGAGCAGGGGGCGCCGTTTGCCGCCGCGCACTCGTTTCGGCAGACCGGACCGTTCCGCCCGAACAACCTGGCCGCCAAGGTGGAGGGTGTGGTGTTCGCCGGCTCGGGCACGCAGCCCGGCGTCGGGGTGCCGATGGTGCTCATCTCCGGCCGGCTCGCGGCGGAGCGCATCCTCGGACGTGACAAGGGCTACCGGTCGCGGGCGATGCGGCTGGCCACGCCGCCCGGTCCGGTGCTGAACCCGTAGGACGGCTGCTCACGGCAGGCCCAGCGCCGTTCGCACCGCGGCGACCACCTCGTCCGGGTGATCGACGACGTCCTCCCAGCTGAAACGAAGCACCCGCCAGCCCCCGAGCAGCAAGGCGTTCCCACGCCGCCGGTCGGCGCGGTAGCTCTCCCGGTCGGCATGGAAGGCGAACCCGTCGGTCTCGACGACGAGCAGCTGGTCCGGCCAGGCGAAGTCGACGCGGCCGATCCAGCTGCCCTTGCTGTCCCGCACGACGAACTGCGTCTCGGGCGGAGTGAGACCCGCCAGGTGCAGCAGGACCCGGCAGAGCGTCTCGAGCACCGACCCGTTCGCCGGGTCGATCAGCAGCAGGGCGCGCGCAACCCGGTCGTGACCCCGGCCCGCCGGGAGGTCGCGCAGGGCACCGGTCAGCTCCTCGACGCTGACCCGATCCTGCCGCAAGGCCGAGTCCACCGCGACAACCGCCTCGGCGACCGGGAGGGTCCGGCACAGGTCGATCACGGTGCGCAGGGCGACTGTCACCCACACACCGTCCCGCTGGATGCGATCGTCGGGACTCAGATCCGCCCGGTGCACCCGCGTCTGCGCGTGCCGAAGCCGTGAACGGTTTCTCCCGACCGTGACGTGGCGGCGATCCGGCGTCGTGGCGAGCTCGATCCCCCACATCAGCGCGGCGTCCTCGTGGCTGATCGTCGCCGCCAGACCGATCGCGGCGGCGCGCAGCTGCTCGTCGGCTGCCGGCTCGGCGACGTTGGTCACCAGATCCGGCGTCAACGAACGTAACCGGCCCTCCTTCAGCAACCGGCGCAGGCAGCGCCGGCTCATCCCCGCACGGCGTACATCGCGCTGCCTCGCGATGCCGCCCTGACGGGCCAGCAGCGCCATGACCTCCTCCATGCAGGCCACGGTGGGGTGGGCAGTCCGCTCGAGCCAGCCCCGCAAACCGCTGTGTGGACAACTCGGACGCTGTGCACAGGGGAAGCCGGTCAGGTCTGCACACATCGTGATCGTTCCGACCCCTGACAGGACGGCCCCCACGCTCAGCCGGACGCCGAAGTGGATCACGTTGTGTGCAGCCGGGTCCGCCCAGGCCGCCGCACCAAGGCCCAACTGGCCATCTGCGAGACTTCCCGCCCGTGAGCGACAAGGAGCTGGACGCCGCCGGGATCCGCAGCCCGCTGCTGCGCGACTCCTACGAGGCGTGCCGCCGCCTCAACGCCAGCCACGGCAAGACCTACTACCTCGCGACCCTGTTGCTGCCGGGCTGGAAGCGCCCCTACGTCCATGCGCTCTACGGCTTCGCCCGCTACGCCGACGAGATCGTCGACGACCTGGCCAGCACGCTCACCGACGCGCAGAAGGCCGACTGGCTGATCGGCTGGGGGACGCAGTTCGTGAAAGACGTCGAGGCGGGCGGGAGCGACCACCCGATCAGCCGGGCCGTCGTCGACACGGTGCGCCGCTGGGAGATTCCGATGGACTACATCGAGGCGTTCCTCGCGAGCATGCGCATGGACCTGACCGTCACCGGTTACGCCACCTATGCCGACCTCATGGGCTATGTCTACGGCTCAGCGGCAGTCATCGGCCTGGAGATGGTGCCGGTCCTCGAGCCGCTGGTCCCACGCGAGGTCGCGGATCCTTATGCCGCAGACCTGGGCATCGCCTTCCAGCTCAGCAACTTCCTGCGCGACGTCGGGGAGGACCTGCGGCGCGGACGGATCTACCTGCCGGAGGAGGACCTGCAGGCCTTCGACGTCACCCGCGAGCACCTCGCGCACGGCGTGGTCGACGGACCGGTCCGGCGCCTGCTGGCCTTCGAGGTCGCCCGAACCCGAGAGATCTACCGCAGCGCGGCGCACGGCGTGCGGCTGTTGCACCCGACCAGCCGGCCCTGCATCGAGACAGCGCTCGCGCTCTACGGCGGGATCCTCGACGAGATCGAGAAGGCCGACTACCAGGTGCTCGGTCAGCGGGTCGGCGTCGGGAAGGCGAGGCGGGCCGCGGTCGCCCTCCCCGGTCTCGGCCGCGCGTGGGCCGCCCGGCGCTGACGGCAGGGTTGACCAGGCCCCCCACGGGGACGTTCAGCACGTGCCTCAGGACGAACGAGCAAAGACCACCGACAGCCCCGGGCCCGACCCGGCCGTGACCGCCGGCCTGGAGCCCGGCGGCGGCGTCCAGCCAGGCGACACACCACCGGCATCGGACTCGATGTCCGGAGCGACCGGCGACGACCGCTCGAACACGCCGAACATGGGACCGGTCAGCGGGAACCGCACACCCATGATCATCACGCTGTCGGTGCTGGCCGTGTTCGTGGTGATGGTCGGGGTCCTGATCGTCGCCAGCTTCGTCGCCAGCTGAGCTAGGAGCCCGCCGCCTGCCGCTGCGGTGAGCCGGACTCCGCCAGCCCCTTCAGCCGCTGCAGGCTCGTGCGCATGTTGGCCTGCAGCTCGCCCCGCCGGTCCTTGCAGCCGTACAACGTGCCGATGACAAACCAGCCGAACCGGGTGAGCGGTTCGTCGACCTCGTAGGACTGCTCGACCCGGGTGCCACTGCCCTCAGGCGACAGCCGGTAGCGCCAGGTGAGGGTTCCGGAGAACTTCTCGGTCCGGCGGACGGCGAACTCCCGGCCTGGGTCCGCGAACAACACGACCGGCTTGTTCGTCCACGCGGGACCCCGGCCTGCCTGATTGACCGCGGCGAAACGCGCCCCGACGACGGGGCCGGTGGCGCCGTCGAGCCAGGTGCAGCGGCGGATCTCCGGGCTGTACTCCGGCGTTCGGGTCACGTCGGCTACAAGGGCGTACACCGCCTCCGGGGGCGCGTCGACGTAGATGCCCGTTGCGTCAGTGCTCAGGTGCTGCATGGGGTCCTCCCGTGGGTGCGTAGAACGTGAAGAACAGGTCGAGGGCCGGCCGGGTGAGGCGGGTGAAGTCCCCGGACTCGTAGCTGCGGGTGGGTTGATTTGCCAGGTGCTGGCTCAGCACGCCGCTCATCAGCACGGTGAGCAGGCGGACCGCATCGTCGTCGGACGCCTCCGAGCGCAGCTCACCGGCGCTGACGGCCAACCGCAGCTGCTGGCGCAGCAGCTGCATGTCCTGCTCGGACGCAGCGAACGTCTCTGGCGAGGGCTCGAAGCCGGGGACCGGCCGCCAGAACAGCAGCTGGGCCAGGGCCGGATTGGCCACGGCCCACCGGATGAGCCGCTCCGAGCCGGCCCGAAGGCGGTCGACGCCGGGCGGATGCTGGTCGAGGGCAACGTGCACCGACCGCTGACTGTCGGCCAGACCGCGGGCGAACAGCGCGTCGTAGAGGGCGTGCAGCGACGGGAAGTGCTTGTAGAGCGACGGGCCCCGGATGCCGAGGCGACGGGCCACCTCGCTCACCGACAATCCCCCCACCCCGAGCTCGCCCATGATCGCTACGGCGTGGTCGAGTGCCTCGTCGCGCGTCTGCTGACGACGGCGGGCGCGAAGATCGCCTCCTCGCGTCTGGCTAGAGGCTGTAGGCACGGCTAGATATTGTAGCCGTATGGCCCAGCTGTCAAGCCGACTCGGGCCGATCGGCGGCCGCGAGCCGCCCCGCCAGCCCAACCGCGGCCGCGTACGGGTCGACCGCCTCGGTCAGCGCCCGCACGACGACCACCCGCCGCGCCCCGGTGGCCAGCACCTCGTCGAGGTTGCCGGCGTCGATGCCACCGATCGCGAACCACGGCCGCTCGGTCCTGAGCGCCGTCGCGTACCGCAGCAGGGCGACCCCGGGCGCCACACGCCCCGGCTTGGTCGGGGTCGGCCAGGTCGGACCGACGCAGAAGTAGTCCACCCCGGGTTGCTCCGCCGCTGCAGCGACCTGCGCCTCGTCATGGCAGGACCGCCCGACCAGCATCTGCTCGCCGAGCAGGGCGCGGGCCACCCCTACCGGCAGGTCGTCCTGACCGAGGTGCAGGACGTCGGGCCGGGTGGCGTAGGCGACGTCGGCGCGGTCGTTGACCGACCACAGCGCGCCGTGCCGCGAGGCGGCCGCAGCCACCACCTCGCACAGCGCGATCTCCTGCTTGGCCTCGAGCCCCTTCTGGCGCAGCTGCACCACGTCGACGCCGCCCGAGAGCACCGCATCGAGGAACTCTGCGAGATCCGGACGGGCGCCGGTGCACAGGTAGAGGCGCGCGCGGGCGAGGCGGTCCCGGATCGACGTCACGATCGGCTCAGCCACCGGCGACCGCACGCACCAGCTCCAGCCGGTCACCGTCGCGCAGCACCACCCCGGCGAGCTCCGAGCGCAGCAGCGCAGACCCGTTGTGCTCCACCACGACCGAGCCCGCGCGCAGCCCCAACGAGGCGAGCAGCGCGGGCAGGTCCGTGCCGTCGGGCAGCTCCGATGCCCGTCCGTTCACCGTCACCTGCACGCCCGCGAGCCTACGGGAGGGCATGATCGCCACATGCCCGATGAGAAGGAAGATCCCCCCTCCCGCGTACGCCTCGGCAACCGGGCCCTCGTGCTCGTCGAGGACGCGATCTACGTCTCGATCGCCGCTCTGCTCTCCCTGGGAGCCATCGTGCTCGTCGTGCGGGCTGGCATCGAGCTGGTGAGCGGGGCACTGGCGAGCGGCCCCGACCCGCTGCTCGACACCCTCGACGCGATCCTGCTGGTCTTCATCTTCGTCGAGCTGCTCTACGCGGTCCGCATCACCTTGAAGGAGCGGCAGATCGTCGCGGAGCCGTTCCTCATCGCCGGCATCCTGGTGTGCATCAAGGAGATCATCGTGCTGGCGGTGAAAAGCGCCAACGAGTACATCGGCAAGGGACCGGAGTTCGCCCGGGCCATGACCGAGATTGGACTGCTCGGCGGGCTGGTGGTCCTGCTCTCCGTCAGCGGAGTGCTGCTGCGCAAGAAGGAGAAAGAGCCCGAGGAGAACGAGAACTCCGACGACGCCGACGAGATCTAGCGGATTCGGCCGACGGCGCTCACCAGCCGAGCGCCTGCGCCCGCCGCTTGATCTCGGTCGCGCGGTTCTCGTGCAGCGCCTGCAGCGGTGTGCCGGGCAGCGAGTCGTCCGGTGTCGTCAGCCAGCGCAGCGCCTGCTCGCTTGAGTAGCCGGCGTCACGCAGCAGGGTGAGCACCGGCACGAGGTGCTTCACCAGGACGCCACCGTCGAGCTGCTCCGCCGGGATCCGCAACCCGTCGTCGGTCGGGACCGACAGCAGGTGACCGGCCTGCAGCAGGTCGCGCACCCCGGTCGGCCCGATCCCCATCCGCCCGGCCACCTCGGTCGCGCTGAGCAGCTCCACGCCGCGCAGCCTAGTGAACGCCGACCGGATCGCCGCCTGACGCGGCGCTCTGCCTCGCCGCGTCGAGCACGGCGGCCGTCGCCCGCGACTCCTTCAGCGGTAGCACCCAGCCAGGCCCGCCGCGCAGGACCGACGACATCTCCTGCACCATCAGGCGGTACGCGTCGGTCGCCGCCACCGCGAGCCGCTCCGTCCCGGCGCCGTCCGACACCCACAGCTCGGTGGCGTCGTTTTTCCAGGACGTGTACGGCGCGTCGCGCAGCTCGAGCTCCCCCCGGTCGCCGGTGATCACCAACCACTGGCCCTGCCCCCCGCTCATGCCCGCGTGCACCTCCGCCTCGACCCCGGACTCCCAGCGCAGGATGGCGCGAGTGTCGAGGTCCACGCCGGTCGGTCCCAAGGTCGACCGGGCCACGACGTCGGCGGGCGTGCCCTGGCCGATTGCCCAGAGGCAGGCCGAGACGGCGTAGCAGCCGACGTCGTAGAGCGCGCCGCCCCCTCGCGCGGTCTCCAGCCGGTAGTTGCCCTCGAGCGAACCGGCGAAGGTGAAACCGGCAGCGACATGCCGCACCGGGCCGATCTGTTCGAGCCGGGTCTGGGCCAGCCGCACCCGCGGGTGCCAGCGATACCAGCTGGCCTCGACAACCAGCAGATCCCCTGCAGCGGCTGCCATCTCGTCGACCTCGGCAGCCGACAGCCCGAGCGGCTTCTCGCAGAGCACGTGCTTACCGGCCTGCAGCGCGGCGAGCGTCCACGGTAGGTGTGCCTCGTTGCTCAACGAGATGTAGACCGCCTCGACGGCCTCGTCGGCGAGCAGCGCCGCGTAGTCGCAGTACACCGTCTGCGGTCCCAGAGCCGAGGCGCGCGCCGGGTCCCGAGCGGCTGCGGCCTGCAGCACCGCACCGGGGGCCGCGGCGACCGCCGGGCCCAGCGCCGAGGTCGCCACCATCCCCGCGCCAAGGAAGCCCCAGCGGACCGGGTCGGTCACGGCGGCGGCGCGACCGGACGCCCCCCGTCGGCCGCAGACCGGGTGGCCGCCTGCATCACCGCGATGTTGCGGCGACTGCCCGCCGGGGTCACCGACATCGGCTGTCCCGACAGGAGTTGGTCGGCCAGCTCCCGGTGGAATGGCTGCGCGGGCGCAGCCGCCACCGACAAAGCGGTCTCCGAGCCGTCCGGGGCGAACAACGACAGCGCCGCCGGAGCATCCGAGACGGCGAAGCGGTCCTCGAGGACGAGCCCCACCGGGGAGCGGCTCACGACCCGTTCCTGACGCCAGTGGCCGACGAGCGCGCCCTGCGTACCGAGGACGTAGAACTTCGGCTTGCGGGCGGCGGCGAGGTCGGAGGCGGTGAACTCCGCCTCCATCCCACCGGCGAAGTGCAGCAGGACCCGGGTGTGGTCGGCGTTGGTCACGTCGTGCCAGACCCGCTTGTGCGCTGTCGCGGAGACCCACTCGACCTGGT
>JAHWJP010000209.1 GCA_019348355.1 Actinomycetota bacterium | reverse complement strand
TCGAACAGCTCGAACGGGTCCAGGACGTTGCCGAGGTGCTTGCTCATCTTGCGGCCCTCGCCGTCGAGGATGTGCCCGAGGCAGAGCACCGTCTCGTACGAGCTGCGGTCGAACACCAGGGTCCCGACCGCCATCAGGGTGTAGAACCAGCCGCGCGTCTGGTCGATCGCCTCGCAGATGAACTGCGCGGGATAGGCGGGCTGCTCGCCCGACCAGGGATAGCCGACCTGGGCGAAGGGCATCGCGCCCGAGTCGTACCAGCCGTCGATCACCTCGGGGACCCGCCGGGACTCGGTGCCACAGGTGAGACACGGCACAAGAACGTCGTCGACGTACGGCCGGTGCGGGTCGAGCGCGCTGACGTCCTCACCGGCCGCCTCACCCAGCTCGGCGAGCGAGCCGAAGATCCGCCAGTGCACCGGATCGGCGGTGCAGCGCCACACCGGCAGGGGGGTGCCCCAGTAGCGGTTGCGCGACAGGGCCCAGTCGATGTTGTTCTCGAGCCAGTCGCCGTAGCGGCCGTGCCGGATCGTCGCCGGGTGCCAGTCGGTCTTCTCGTTCTCCTCGAGCAACCGGTTCGAAATGGCGGTGGTGCGGATGTACCAGCTGGGCAGCGCGTAGTAGAGCAGCGCGGTGTCGCAGCGCCAGCAGTGCGGATAGCTGTGCTCGTACGGCAGGTGCCGCCACAGCAGTCCGCGCTCCTTCAGGTCGGCGACCAGGGCGGTGTCCGCGGTCTTGAAGAACTGCCCGCCGACCAGGGGCAGGTCCGGCTCGAAGGTGCCGTCCGGGCGGACCGGGTTGACCACCGGCAGGCCGTAGCGTCGGGCGACGAGAAGGTCGTCGGCGCCGAAAGCGGGCGCCTGGTGCACGAGCCCGGTGCCGCTGTCGGTCGTGACGTAGTTCGCCAAGGCGACGTAGTGGGCGTTGGAAAGGGCGACGAGGTCGAATGGCCGGGAGTACGGCGTGTGCTCGAGCGCGCGACCGGGGAACCGCTCGAGCACCTCGACGCCGTCGCCGAGGACGGGCAGCAGTGGCTCGGCGACGACGAGCACCTCGCCTGCTGTCCGGGCAGCGACGTAGGTGACCTCGGGGTGCACCGCCACGGCGGTGTTGGACACCAGGGTCCACGGGGTCGTGGTCCACACCAGAAGGGCGGCGCCCAGCTCGGCAAGCGGACCGGCGGTGACCGGGAAGCGGACGTAGACGCTCGGGTCCGTGACGGTCTGATAGCCCTGCGCGACCTCATGGTCGGACAGGGCGGTGCCGCAGCGGGGGCAGTACGGCGCGACGCGGTGGTCCTCGACCAGCAGGCCCTTCTCGGCGACCTGCTGCAGGGACCACCACACGCTCTGGATGTAGGCCGGGTCCATCGTCCAGTAGGCGGTGGTCATGTCGACCCAGTAGCCCATCCGCCGGGTCATCCGCTCGAACTCGTCGACGTGACGGGTCACGCTCTCCCGACAGCGGGCGTTGAACTCGGCCACGCCGTAGCCCTCGATGTCGCCCTTGCCGGTGAACCCGAGCTCCTTCTCGACCGCGAGCTCCACCGGCAGGCCGTGGCAGTCCCAACCGGCCCGACGGGGGACCGAGCGGCCGCGCATGGTCTGGAAGCGGGGGAACAGGTCCTTGAACACCCGCGCCTCGACGTGGTGCGTGCCGGGCCGGCCGTTCGCGGTCGGCGGGCCCTCGTAGAAGACCCAGGGCTCGCCGCCCGCGGTCTGCTCCAGGCTGCGCTCGAAGACCCGGCCCGCCTCCCAGCGGTCGAGGACCCGGCGCTCGAGGGCGGGCAGGTCGACCTGGGCGGGCAGCTGTTGCATGGGGACTCCTCCGTCGTCAGTGCTCCGACGAAGGGACGAAGCCGCCCCTGCAGGGGCTCCGCGGTACCACCCTTCTTGGAAGCCGGGACGGCCCCCCGCTCTTGTCGTGCGCGTGCCGCGGTGGAGGCGAGCTGGGGCTGATGTTCACGCCGGGCAGGCCGCCGGGCTTCCACCATCCCCGGCTCGCTCTGGACTGCGATCTGCGCTACTGGTCCCCGTTTCACTGCGACGCACCCAGCGTAACCGAGTCCGCCTCGGCGGTGAAAGCGCTTTCGCAGGGTAGGTCCTGCGCATCAGCGCCCACTCCCGAGGAGCCCGTGCCCGCTTCGCGCAAGCCCGACCAGTCCGCCCCGGCTCCTGTCAGCCTCTAGGCCTGCCGGTGCCCACGGCCGAGCCGGCCGCGGACGTGACGCCGTCGCCGATCCTGTCGCAGGTCGTGACCGAGCCGGGCCCGATCCCGGGGCGCATCGTCGGTGTCGTGGCGGTCCGGGATCGGATCTGGCCGGCATCGCGGGGTTGCGCGCAAGGCGCTGAAGGCCAGGGCGCAGGTCCGGGTCCTCGCGGCGCAGGGCGGTGTGCTCGGCAAGGGCAAGAAGACCGAGATCGTGGAGCGGACACTGCTGACCACCCGGTCCATCGAGTACGACGCCGTGCTCGTCGCCGGAGGCACGGCTGGGCTGCGCGATCCGCGCCTGACGGTGCTGTTGCAGGAGGCGTTCCGGCACTGCAAGGTTCTCGGCGCCTGGGGGGACGGCGTCCAGGTGCTCGAGGACGCAGGCATCGACGCCACGGCTCCCGGAGTGCTGCTCGCCGACGCCGCTGGCGCCGTGCTGGCCCGCGAACTCGTCCCCGCGCTGGGCAGGCACCGGGTATGGGAGCGTGTCGGCGCCCCCAGCGACTGAGGGAGGGCAGTTCGTGGGCCGTGGGGCGTCTCGTTGCCTACGAGGTGTCGAGCCGGCGCAGCACCCGGGCTGGGCTGCCTACGGCCAGGACGTTCGCCGGCAGGTCTCGCGTGACGACCGATCCGGCTCCGACGACGGTGCCCACACCGATGGTGACGCCGGGGCAGACGATCACGCCGCCAGCCAGCCAGACGTTGTCGCCGATGGTGACCGGCAGGGCCGATTCCCACTTTTCCTGGCGCGGTCCTGGCTCCAGCGGGTGTGTAGGGGTCAACAGCTGCACCCGGGGACCGATCTGCACGTCGTTGCCGATGGTGATCACAGCGACGTCAAGCGCCACCAGCCCGACGTTGACGAAGGTCCCGGTCCCGATGTGGATCTGGTAGCCGTAGTCGCAGTAGAAGGGCGCCCGCACCTCGGTGCCCTCACCGAGGGATCCAAGCAGCTCGTGCAGGATGCGGCGACGGGCCTTCGGGTCGGCGGCGGATGAGGCGTTGTAGGACTCCATCAGGGCGGTCGCCCGTCTGCTCCTCTTTCAAGACTGGATCGTCGGCGAGGTACAGGTCACCGGCGAGCATCCGCTCGCGCATGCTGCGCGGGTCGTTCGAGCTTCCCTCCGGCGCAGGCACGGCACGGACCCTAAGGGGTCTGGCGCCGGTTATCCGGTGTCGTCGATGGGCGGCAGGGTGGTGCCGGGTGGGATCTGC
>JAHWJP010000208.1 GCA_019348355.1 Actinomycetota bacterium | reverse complement strand
AGCGCGGTGCGGATGTTGTCGCTCATCCCGCCGTCGACGCTGACGTAGGTCCGCAGGCCGGGCAGCACCTTGACGGTGCCGACCTCGTACAGCGTGACGGTCGTCGGGCCGGACAGCGCGCGGCCGGGCTCGACGGCGAGGCGCGGCAGGGCGAGTCCCGCAACCGTGCACTCGCGGGCGAGGATCGCCCGCAGCCCGGCCGCGAACTCCTCGACCGGCATCGGGTCGTCGGCGGAGGTGTAGGCGATGCCGGTGCCACCGCCGAGGTCCAGCTCGAGCAGCTCGAGGCCGTGCTCGTCGCGCACATCCGCGAGCAGGCCGATCATCCGGTGGGCGGCGAGCGAGAAGCCGCGCGTGTCGAAGATGTGCGAGCCGATGTGGCAGTGCAGCCCGATGAGCTCGAGGGAGGGCAGCGCGACGATGCGGCGGACCGCCTCGGCAGCGGCGCCGCTGGCCAGCGAGAAGCCGAACTTCTGGTCCTCCTGGCCGGTCTGGACGAACTCGTGGGTGTGCGCCTCGACGCCCGGGGTGGCCCGGATCAGCACCCGCTGCCGGACGCCGTCTCGCTCGGCGAGCGCGGCCAGCCGGACGATCTCGTCGAAGGAGTCGACGACCACCCGGCCGACGCCGTAATGCAGCGCCCGCTCGAGCTCGCCGACGCTCTTGTTGTTGCCGTGAAAGATCAGCCGCTCGGGCGGGAAGGCCACCCGCTCGGCGACGGCCAGCTCGCCACCGGTGCAGACGTCGAGCCCGAGCCCCTCCTGCGCCACCCAGCGGGCCACGGCCGTGCACAGGAAGGCCTTGCCGGCGTAGTAGACGTCGGCCCCTGTGAAGGCATCGCGCCAGGACCGGCAGCGGCCGCGGAAGTCGTCCTCGTCCAGGACGTACGCGGGCGTACCGAACTCGGTGGCGAGGTCCCGGACATCGACGCCGCCGAGCTGGAGCGCCCCGTCGCCGGCCCGGACGGCGGTCACCGGCCAGACCGCGGGGTCGAGGTCGGACCGGACTGGGGTCACGGCGGTCACATCCGCTCCGGAGCCGAGACGCCGAGCAGGCGCAGGCCGTTCTCGAGCACGACCCGGGTCGCCCGCCACAGCAGCAGACGCGTGGCGGTCGTCGGCGCGACCGGCTCGTCGCCCTTCGGCAGCACCTGGCAGTCGTCCCAGAACCGCTGGGCGGACCTGGCGACCTGCTCCTCGAGGTAGCGCGCGACCCGGTGCGGCTCGCGCAGCTCCGCGGCGGTGGCCACGACCTGCGGGAACTGCGCGAGCGCCAGCAGCAGGTCGGTCTCGCGCGGTGAGGTCAGCAGCGCCAGGTCGACCTCGGCCGGGACCGGCTCGGCGATGCCCATCTCGGCCGCGTGGCGCAGCACCGACGCGGCGCGGGTCGCGGCGTACTGCACGTAGAAAACCGGGTTGTCGCTGCTCCGGCGCGACCAGAGATCCAGGTCGATGTCCAGGGTGCTGTCGGCGCTGGAGCGGGCGAGTGCGTAGCGCGCGGCGTCGACCCCGACGGCGTCGACCAGGTCCTCGAGGGTCAGCACCGTGCCGGCCCGCTTGCTCATCCGCACCGGCGTCCCGCCGCGGACCAGGTGCACCAGTTGTCCGATCAGGATCTCGAGGTGGACACCGGGGGTGTCACCGAAGGCGGCGCACATCGCCATCATCCGGCCGACGTAGCCATGATGGTCCGCCCCGAGCATGATCACGGCTCGGTCGAACCCCCGCTCGCGCTTGTCGAGGTAGTAGGCGAGATCGCCTGCGATGTAGCCCGGAGTGCCGTCGCTCTTGATCACCACCCGGTCCTTGTCGTCACCGAAGTCGGTGGTGCGCAGCCAGAGCGCGCCGTCGGCCTCGTACAGGTTGCCGGTGGTCCGCAGCCGCTCGACGGCCCGGGCCACCGCGCCGGACTCGTGCAGGGAGTTCTCGTGGAAGAAGACGTCGAAGTCCACGCCGAAGTCGTGCAGCGAAGCGCGGATCTCGGCGAACATCTGCTCGACGCCCTCGCGGCGGAAGACCTCCTGCGGGTCGTCCTGCTCGAGGGCGCCGGGGACCTGAACCAGCACGCTGCGGGCAATGTCGGCGATGTACGCGCCGCCGTAACCGTCCTGCGGCGCCGGTCCTCCGGTCGCGGCCGCCAGCAGCGACTGGGCGAAGCGGTCGATCTGGGCGCCGTGGTCGTTGAAGTAGTACTCACGGGTGACCTTCGCTCCGCTGGCCTCGAGCAGGCGCGCGAGCGCGTCGCCGGCCGCCGCCCAGCGCACGCCACCGACGTGGATGGGGCCGGTCGGGTTGGCCGAGACGAACTCCAGGTTGATCTGCTGACCGGCCGCGGCGTCGCCCGTGCCGTAGGTCGCGCCCTGCTGGAGCACCTGCACGGCGACCCGGCCGAGCGAGGCCTGCGCCAGGCGAAGATTGAGAAAACCCGGACCGGCGACCTCCACCGCGTCGAGCCCGTCGACCGTACGCAGCCGCGCGGCCAGCAGCTCGGCCACCTCGCGCGGCGGCCGGCCCGACTGCTTGGCCAGCTGCAGGGCAATGTTCGTGGCGTAGTCGCCGTGCTCCTTCACCCGTGGCCGCTCGATGGCGACGTCGTCGGGGGGCGTGACCGCGAGCTCGCCGGCGTCGACGGCGTCGACGACGGCCGTCCGCACCGCAGCGCGAAGCTCGGTGGGGGTCACTTGCCCAGGCTATCGCCCGAGCCCACCTAGACTTCCCAGCATGCCGAAGTCACCTCCACCCGCCAAGGGCACCCCGCCCCGAGGCGGCCCCTCCCGCCGGGCCGCTCCGACGAAGGTCTCCAAGCCCTTCCCCTGGGGTACGGTCCTCGGCTCGCTGGTGCTGGCCACGGTGCTGATCGGCGTGGTGACCTACGCCGCACTGAACCAGGGTTCGGGGATCTCGAGCGTGCTCACCGACCCGGACAACAACATCGAGGGCGTCGCCGTCACCGACGTGTCGACCCTGGAGAAGAACCACGTGCAAGGAGCAGTGGACTACGAGATGACGCCGCCGGTCGGCGGGGACCACAACGCCGTCCCGCAGCAGTGCGCGGTCTACACAGCCCCGATCGCTCCCGAGCACGCACTGCACTCGATGGAGCACGGCGCCGTCTGGATCACCTATCAGCCCTCGCTGGCGCAGGACCAGGTCAACGAGCTCGCGAACACGGTCGGCGGCGACCAGTACCTGCTGATGAGCCCGCTGCCGGATCAGGAAAGCCCGATCATCCTTTCCGCCTGGGGGCGGCAGCTGAAGCTCGAGACCGCGGGCGATCCGCGGGTCCAGGAGTTCATCAACGCCTACCGCAGCGGCCCGACCACCCCGGAGCCCGGTGCGGCCTGCGCCGGCAACAACACCACCGGCCCGGTCCGGGGAGCAGCGCCGGCGCCGGCGCCGGTAGCCCCGAGCGCTCCGGTGCCGAGCCCGGCCACGAGCTGACGCG
>JAHWJP010000014.1:24946-35237 GCA_019348355.1 Actinomycetota bacterium | reverse complement strand
CATCTGCCGCGTAGTGGTCGTCGAAGGGCTTGGGAGCCGCCATCCATAGGCGCCGGTACGGCCGGCCGCGGAAGAGCTAGCGGCGGTTGTGGTCGTTCCCCCGCACGTGATCTTCGACATCCTGCATGAGCCCGTGCCGGGCAGCGAGTTCGAGAGCGAGCTGCTCGACGGTGGCACCACGGCGGTCCGCGGCGGCACGGGTGTAGATCACCAGGCCGTACACGGCGTAGATCCACAGCGGCGTGTTCCGCCAGCCCGCGTCGCCCAGGAGGTCCGGTTTCACGCCACCTCGGATGCAGGCGGCGGCGTACACCGCGTACTGGCTGCAGCGGTGCTCGACGCGGCCGCGGAACTGCACCTCCGGCAGGTAGTGCTCGCGCAGGCCCCTCGTACTCGAGCGGCGCCGTCCCCGGTAGGCAAGCCAGATCCAGCGCGGTCACCGCCAGCTCGAGCACCGCGACGTCCGGCGCGAGCCAGCCTCGGACGTGCGAGGACCCGACCGCCTCCACCAGCGCGTCGATGTCGTCGCCGGGCTGGCAGTGCCGTACGGAGGCGCCGTCGCCTTGCAAGCAGGGTGGGAACGCTGGCTCAGCATCGCTCCCGGAGTAGGCAACTGCTGCGCGATCCGCCAACAGGACGGACCCGCGGAAGAGTTGGAACCGCTGCGCCAGCACGTGGCTCGGCCCGATTGATTTCCCCGCAGCAGCCGCGCAGGCCGACCTGGCAGCGAAGATCGTGGCCCGGGTCGTATCCGTCCGCTCAGGCCGGGAAGGCCTCATCGATCTCTCGGGCGATGTCCTGCGCTGACCCGCCTGCGTCCAGGCAGGTCTGGGCGAGCAGGACGCACGCGGCGAGCAGCTGGTCGGCCGCGGCCGAGCTCTTCAGCGCAGTGAGCGCCGGGTCGCTGTCAGGGGCTCCGCAGGCGAAGTGGGCCGCGAGGCGCACCTGCTCCCGGCTGATCTGAGGAGCGGTGCGTGCGCGGAGCGGCTCAGCGCGCTCGGCGAGCAGGTCGGCGTACGAAAGCAGCAGACGCATGGCGTCGGGGTCGTCGTGGACGGCGCCCGTCACGCCGCTGCGGGCTGGCAGCCGCACCGACAGCGATGCAAGCGAGGCGATGACGGTCAGCCCCTCCTGGTCGGGCGGACCGGCGGCCAGCCGGCTGCGGAACAGGTCGGTCGTCGTGCGGACGGCCGCGGCATCCCCGGCGAGGATCTCGTGCACGACGTCGACGACGGTGTCCCGGACGACACCGAGCCAGGCCCGATCCAGCACGTGATCGTCCGCCGGCGGGGGGACCCGGGCGGGCGGAGGTCCACCACCGGTTGACGGCGTCCGCCAGAACGCCCACCTCATGCGCACCTCCGCGTCGGGCCGTGACATCGTCACCTGGAGCACCACGACGCGGTGACCCTGCGTAGGACAACCCATGGTGCGCGAGGGGGGAGTTGAACCCCCACGTCCTTTCGGACACACGGACCTGAACCGTGCGCGTCTGCCATTCCGCCACTCGCGCGAGTGCGACCAGCAGGCTAGCACCAGCGACCTGTTCTGCCCGGCGCTGCGCGCGCAGCGGATACGATCACTGGCGACAGGGAAGGGGAACTGGCGTGGGAGTGCTCCAGCGCTTCGAGCGCCGGCTCGAAGGCCTCGTCGAGGGTGCCTTCGCCAAGGTCTTCGGCGGCGTCGTCCAGCCGGTCGAGGTGGCCGGCGCCCTCCAGCGTGAGGCAGCCGACAAGAAGCAGATCGTGGGGCAAGGGCGGATCCTCGTCCCCAACGCCTACACCGTCGAGCTCGGGCCGACCGACCTCGATCGCTTCGCCGAATGGGACACCCAGTTGCGGGCCGAGTTGGCGAGCATGGTCAAGGAGCACGCCGCCGATCAGGGCTGGTCCTTCGTCGGTCCGGTGACGGTTGCCTTCGAGCGGGTCGAGTCGCTCGACACCGGCGTCTTCCGCGTCCGCAGCACCGTGCTGTCGGCGCCCGAACCCGTCGTTCCGGCACGGAGCGGGCGACCGCACACCAGCGGCGCAGGTCGCCCGCGGCTGGTGCAGCCGGCGACCGGGGGGACCGCTGAGCGCATCGTCGTGCTGGACCGGCCGGTGACCGTCCTCGGCCGCGGCGCCGACGCCGACCTGCGGCTGCCCGACACCGGCGTCTCCCGGGCCCACGCCGAGGTGCGCGTCGACGGCGGCGAGGTGCGCGTGGTCGACCTGAAGTCGACCAACGGCACGCTGGTCAACGGTCAGCGCGTGCGCGAGGCCGCGCTGCACGACGGCGACCGCCTCGACATCGGCGCGACCGGCTTGATCTACCGGTCCTCCGGCGAAGACGGGCAGGGCTGATGGGGAGCGCGCTGGTCGTCGCGGCCGTGAAGTTCGGCCTGCTGGCGGTGCTCTGGCTGTTCGTGATCTTCGCCTTCCGTACGTTGCGAGGCGACCTGTCCGGCAGCAAGGTCGCCCGCATGCCGGCCGGGCCGCGGGTCACCTCCGCCGCGGCGCCACGTACGCCGTCGGCCTCGTCGGGGCGGCCCTCCGGCCGCAGCTCGGCCCGCCGGCTCGTCGTCACCGAGGGCGCGCTCGCCGGTACGACGATCGGGCTGGGCGACGGGCCGGTGACCCTCGGCCGGGCCGACGACTCGACCCTGGTGCTCACCGACGACTACGCCAGCAGCCGGCACGCCCGGCTGGTGCCTGGCGACGGCACCTGGCTGGTCGAGGACCTGGGCTCGACCAATGGCACCTACCTCGGGCCCGACAAGATCGTGCGGCCCACCCCCGTACCTCTCGGGCAGCCCATCCGCATCGGCAAGACCGTGCTCGAGCTGCGCCGATGATCGCCCTCCGGGCGTGGGCCAGATGACGCTCGCACTCCGCTTCGCCGCCCGCTCCCACACCGGCCTGCTCCGCGAAGGCAACGAGGACTCGGTCTACGCCGGGCCACGCATCCTCGCCGTCGCCGACGGGATGGGTGGACACGCCGCCGGCGAGGTCGCGAGCGCGGTTGCCATCGCCGCCCTGGCCCCGCTCGACGAGGACGTGCCCGGCAACGACCTGCTCGACGTGCTGCGCGAACGCGCAGTCGCCGCCAACGAGCACCTGCGCGACATGGTCTCCGGCGATCAGGCCCTCAACGGGATGGGCACGACGTTGACCGCATTCCTGTTCGCCGGGAACCGCCTCGGGATGCTGCACATCGGCGACTCGCGCGCCTACCTGCTGCGCGACGGGACGCTCGCCCAGATCACCCACGACCACACCCTGGTGCAACGGCTCGTCGACGAGGGGCGCATCAGCGAGGAGGAGGCGAGCACCCACCCGCAGCGCTCGCTGATCACCCGCGCTCTGGACGGCCGGGACGGCATCGAACCTGATCTGTCGGTCCGCGAGGTGCGCGCCGGCGACCGCTACCTGCTGTGCACCGACGGTCTCACCGGACCGGTCGGCCGCCTCGAGACGCTCCAGGAGGCGCTCGAGATCGACGATCCGCAGGAGGCGTGCGACCGGCTGGTGCAGCTCGCCCTGCGCGGCGGCGGGCCGGACAACGTCACCGTCATCGTGGCCGACGTGGTCAACGCCGGCGGCCTTCGCCCCGTGTCGCCGGTGGTCGCGGGCGCTGCCGCCGAATCCCCGCAGGACCCGCCCGCCGGGATCGCGGAGTCCTCGGCCGCCCGGGCGCGCACCGCAGAGGGTCGCGACGTCGAACCGCCGAGCCGCGCCCGCGCCGCCGAGCCGGTGCAGAAGCAACGCCGGCGGCCCTGGCGCGCCGCCGTGCTGTCGATACTGGTGCTGGGCCTGCTCACCGCAGGCGTGGGAGCGGCGTACACCTACGTGCGTTCGCAGTACTACGTCGGCGTCGACGGCGAGCGGGTCGCGATCTTTCGCGGCGTGACCGGTGAGGTGGCGGGCATTGCGCTGTCCGGCGTCGCGCAGACGACCGAGCTGGACATGGACCGGCTCAACACCCTTGACGTCGCCCGGGTGGAGCAGGGCATCGTCGCGCGGAACCGGGCCGACGCCGATCAGATCGTGCGCCGACTCGCGCTGTCCCTGCCCGGCGACTGCGTCCGGAACACCACCCCCGGTCCGAGTCCCACTCCCACGACGCTCAGCCCGTCCCCGACCCCCGATCCGGCCCTGACCCCCGATCCGACCGTGCTCGCCGGTCCGAGTCCGGCGGTTGGCCTTCCCGGCGCCTCGCCGACCCCACAGGCCACCCAGCCTTCGCCCACCGGCGTCCCGTGCCCGACAGGCAGCTCGTGACGGCGCCCGACGTCGCCCCGTCGTTTACCCCTCCCCGGCGTGCTGCCGAACTGCTGCTCACCACCTTCGCGGTGCTCATCGCGATGCTCGCCTACGCCGCCGTCGGCCTGGCCGTCGACGGTCAACTTCCCTCCGGCACCCTTGGCTACGGCGCCGGTCTGGGCGTCCTGTTCCTGCTCGCGCACCTCGTGGTGCGCCAGGTCGCGCCGTACGCCGACCCGCTGCTCCTGCCCTGCGTGGCCCTGCTCAACGGGCTCGGACTGGTGGTGATCCGCCGGCTGGACTTCGCCGCCGTGGAGCGGGCCCGGCAGTTCGGTCGCGAACTGCCCTCCGGTGAGGCGCCGCGGCAGCTGATCTGGACCGCCGTCGGCATCGCCGCGTTCGCCGCGGTGCTGCTCGTCGTGCGCGACCACACCAGGCTGCAGCGCTACACCTACACCGCCGCCGCGCTCGGCCTGGTGCTGCTGTTGCTGCCGGCCCTTCCGGTGCTCGGACAGACCATCAACGGCGCCCGGTTGTGGATCCGCTTCGCCGGCTTCACCATCCAGCCGAGCGAGGCCGCGAAGCTGCTGCTCATCGTGTTCTTCGCCGGCTACCTCGTGGCCAAGCGCGACGTGCTGTCGCTGGCGAGCCGGCGGGTACTCGGGCTGGACCTGCCGCGGGGCCGCGACCTCGGACCGGTGCTGCTGGCCTGGGCGGCCAGCCTGGCGGTGCTCATCCGGGGCAAGGACCTCGGCAGCTCGCTGCTGTTCTTCGCGATCTTCGTGGTCATGCTCTACATCGCGACGGAGCGTACGAGCTGGCTCGTCATCGGCGTCGGGCTGTTCATCGGGGGCGCTTTCGCGGCGTACTTCCTGTTCGCCCACGTGAAGCGCCGCGTCGACACCTGGCTCGACCCCTTCGCCGACCCCGACAGGAGCGGTTTCCAGCTGGTGCAGTCGCTGTTCGGCTTCGGGACCGGCGGGATCACCGGCACCGGGCTCGGGGAAGGCCGTCCCGGCACGGTGCCCTTCGCGAGCACCGACTTCATCATGGCGGCGATCGGTGAGGAGCTCGGCCTCGTCGGGGTGATGGCGGTGCTGCTGGTGTTCGCGCTGATCGTCGAGCGCGGGCTGCGCGCGGCCCTGTCCTGCCGCGACTCGTTCGGCAAGCTGCTGGCCGCCGGCTTGTCGTTCGCCCTCGGGCTGCAGGTCTTCGTCATCGTCGGCGGTGTCACCGGCCTGATCCCGTTGACCGGCGTGACGCTGCCGTGGCTGTCCTACGGGGGCTCGAGCATCGTGGCGAACTGGGCGCTGGTCGCGATCCTGCTGCGCATCAGCGATGCTGCCCGCCGCCCTGCGCCGGCCCCGGTGACCCCTGAGGTCGCCCGCGCGGCGCTGAGCTCGGCGCAGACGCAGGTCGTGCGTCGGCCGAAGGCCGCAGAAAGGGACGGCCCGTGAACCGGCCGCTGCGCCGGGTCGCCCTCGGCTGTCTGGCGCTGTTCGGGCTGCTGCTGCTCAACGTCAACTACGTGCAGGTCGTCAAGGCCGACGAGTACCGGGAGAACCCGAGCAACAGCCGGGTGCTGCTGCGCACCTATGAGCGCGAGCGCGGCCCGATCGCCGTGGTCGCCGCGGACGGCGCCGGCCGGGACGTGCTCGCGACATCGATCCGGACCGACGGGCCGCTGAGCTTCCTGCGCACCTACCCGGGCGGGCCGCCCTACGCGCATGCCACGGGCTACTACTCGCTCGTCTACGGCCGCACCGGCATCGAGCGCACCCAGGACAGCGTCCTGTCCGGCGAGGACGACCGCTTCTTCGTCCGCCGGCTCTCGGACTACGTCACCGGCCGGGCGCCCACCGGCGGCGGCGTCCTGCTCACCCTCGACCCACCCGCGCAGCAGGCGGCCGTCGCCGGCCTGGGCAGCAACCGTGGTGCGGTCGTGGCGATGGACCCGCGCACCGGAGCGGTCCTCGCGATGGCGAGCAACCCGTCGTACGACCCGGCTCGGCTGTCGTCCTTCGAGCCGGCCGACATCCGGGCCTACTACGAGCAGCTGAGCACCGCCCCGGACGAGCCGCTGCTGAACCGGGTGATCAGCCAGACCTACCCACCCGGTTCGACCTTCAAGGTCATCACCGCCGCGGCCGCGCTGGCGAGCGGCAAGGTCCAGCCGGACACCCAGCTCCCCTCCCCGCCGGAGCTGGACCTGCCCCAGACCTCGGCCAATCTGCGGAACTTCGGCGGCGGCACGTGCGGCGGGAACACGATCACGCTCGCGGACGCCCTGCGGATCTCCTGCAACACCGCCTTCGCGGCTCTCGGCCTCGAGCTCGGCGAGCAGCAGCTGCGCGAGCAGGCGCAGGCGTTCGGCTTCGGGCAGGACGACCTGCGCGTCCCGACCACGGTCGCGACGAGCGTCTTCCCGAGTGACATCAGCCCGCCGTCACTGGCCCAGTCCGCGATCGGGCAGTTCGAGGTACGCGTGACGCCGTTGCAGATGGCGATGGTCGCGGCCGGCATCGCCAACGGCGGCGAGGTGATGAAGCCCTACCTCGTCAAGGAGGTGCAGGCACCGGACCTGTCGCGGCTCGACGTGGCCGAACCCGAGGTCTACAAGCAGGCGGTCAGTGGGGACGTCGCCGACCAGCTCACGTCGATGATGCGGCTCGTGGTCGAACGGGGCAGCGCCACGAACGCGCAGATCCCCGACGTGGCGGTGGCCGGCAAGACCGGCACCGCCCAGAACGCCCCGGGCGCCAACCCGCATGCATGGTTCATCGGCTTCGCCCCCGCCGAGGATCCCACCGTGGCAGTTGCCGTGATCGTGGAGAACGGCGGTGACGCCGGTGCGGAAGCGACCGGCGGCAAGCTTGCCGCCCCCATCGCCCGCGACGTCATGCGAGCGGTGCTGCGCCGATGACGGCCCTCGACGGGTTGCTCGCCGACCGCTACCGACTCGGGCCGCGGATCGCGACCGGCGGCATGGGTGAGGTCTGGCGGGCCAAGGACGTCGTGCTGGACCGGGACGTCGCCGTCAAGACGCTGCGCGCCGAGTTCACCGACGACGAGGACCTCCGCAGCCGCTTTCGCGCCGAGGCCCGTCACGCCGCGCGGCTCAGCCACCCGGGGATCGCCTCGGTCTACGACTTCGGCGAGTCCGCCGACCGGGCCTGGCTCGTCATGGAGCTCGTCGAGGGTGAGCCGCTGTCGGCTGTGCTGCACCGCGAGGGTGCCCTCGGCCCGGAGCGCACGCTCGAGCTGATCGCCCAGACCGCGGCCGCCCTGCAGGTCGCGCACGACGGCGGTGTCGTGCACCGGGACGTCAAGCCGGGCAACCTGCTGCTGCGGCCCGACGGAGTGGTCAAGGTCACCGACTTCGGCATCGCCTCGGCCGTCGACGCCGCGCCGGTCACCCGAACCGGCGAGGTGGTCGGCACGGCGTACTACCTCTCGCCCGAACAGGCGAGGGGGCAGGGGGCCGCCCCCGCCAGTGATCTCTACGCCCTCGGCGTGGTCGCCTTCGAGTGCCTGTCCGGAAGGCGGCCGTTCCCGGGTGACAACGCGGTCGCCGTCGCGATGGCGCACCTGCACGCCCCGCCGCCCGCGCTCCCGACATCGGTGCCTGCGCCGCTGGCCGCCCTCGTCCTGCGGCTGCTGAGCAAGGATCCCGGCCGGCGGGCCGCCTCCGCCGGACAGCTCGCGGTCGAGGCCGCCGCGCTGCGGGAGACGCTGGCCGCCGGCAGCGCGGTGCCCGGTGGGGCGACCCGCGTGCTGCCGCTCCCGACCGCCGCCACCACCAGCCCCGACCCGACCAGCCCCGCCCCGGGGAGCCCGCACCTGCCACCGCGACGCACCGCCGCCCCGGTGCCGTCGCACATGCACCGACGAGCGGTCCGGCTGGCCGCCGTCGTCCTGGCCGTCCTGGCGCTGGGTCTCGGCCTGTCGGCACTCGGTCAGGATCCGGTCGACGCCCCGTCTCCCGACACCGAGCAGCAGCCGGCCGGGCCGGCGCCCGTGCAAGTGACCGCGGAGCAGTGGCTCGGTCAGCCGGCCGCGGTCGCCCGCGACGGGTTGGCGGCGCAGGGACTCGTGCCGCGCCTGATCGAGGACGGCGCCGGTCGGCCGGTCGGTACCGTCAGCGGTGTGGACCCTGTCGGCGACCTGGCTGCGGGCGCCACGGTCGTCCTGCACGTCGTGCCGGCGCCGCCTCCTGAATCGGTCCGGCAGCCCGAAGGCGACCGGCGCGAGGCCCCGAAGAACGGGAACAGGGACGACGACAAGAAGGGCGGGAAGCGCAAGTGAGCGCGCCCGAGACCCCGCGCCTGCTCGGCGGGCGCTACGAGCTGGGAGCCCGGCTCGGCCACGGCGGCATGGCCGAGGTGTTGCGCGGCGCCGACGTCCGCCTCGGCCGGGATGTGGCGATCAAGATCCTGCGGTCCGACCTGGCGCGTGACCCGTCGTTCCAGGCCCGGTTCCGGCGGGAGGCCCAGGCGGCCGCGTCGCTCAACGCACCGACCATCGTCTCGGTCTACGACACCGGCGAGGACGAGGCCGGCGTTCCGTACATCGTCATGGAACGGGTCGAGGGCCGGACTCTGCGCGAGGTGCTGCAGGCCGAGCGACGGCTGCTGCCCGAGCGGGCCCTCGAGGTCGCCGCCGACATCTGCGCCGCGCTGGAAGCCGCGCACGCCGCTGGGATCGTGCACCGCGACATCAAGCCGGCCAACGTGATGCTCAACCGCAGCGGCGAGGTCAAGGTGATGGACTTCGGCATCGCGCGGGCGGCAGCCGACGCCTCGTCCGGCATGACCCAGACGGCGGCGATCCTCGGGACCGCGGCCTACCTCTCGCCCGAGCAGGCCCGCGGCGAGCATGTCGACGCCCGGTCGGACCTGTACTCCACCGGGTGCCTGCTCTACGAGCTGGTCACCGGCCAGCCGCCCTTCACCGGGGACAGCCCCGTCGCGGTGGCCTACCAGCACGTGCGCGAGGACCCACAGCCGCCTTCGACGTTGGACGAGACGCTGCCCCCGGCCGTCGACGCCGTCGTGCTCAAGGCGATGGAGAAGCTGCCGGCCAACCGCTACCAGTCGGCGAAGGAGATGCGGGCCGACCTGTTGCGGGCCCGCTCCGGCACCACGGTCATCGCGCGGCCGGTCGTCGAGCCGCCGGTGCTGCTGGCGCCGGCCGCTGCGGCCGGTTCGCTGCGCCAAGTGGAGGAGCCGCGGGACAACCGGGCTCTGGCGTACGGCCTGTTCGCCGCCCTGCTGATCGCCCTGCTGATCGGCATCGCGCTGTTCGTACGCAACCTGCTCGACTCCGACACCGGCCTGATCCCCACGCCGCCACTGGTCGGCCTCACGCAGGAGCAGGCCGTCACCGCACTCGCCGAGCAGGGGCTGGAGGTCGGGACGGTCCAGCAGGCGTTCAGCGAGGAGCCGTTCGGCATCGTCGTCGGTCAGAGCCCCCCCGAGGCCATTCTCATACCTGTCGACGGCTCGGTCGACCTCACGGTGTCCAAGGGCATCGAGATGACCATCGTGCCGGTGGAGGTCGTCGGCAAGTCCCGTGAGGAGGCCGCCGTCCTGCTCACCGAGAAGAAGCTGCGGATCGGCTCGGAGGTCCCGCGCGACGGCAACATCCCGGCCGGCACCGTGCTCGCGGTCAGTCCGGCTCCCGGCTCGCAGGTGCGGGCCGGTTCCGACGTCGTGCTCACCGTCGCGTCCGGTCAGGTTCAGGTGCCCGATGTACGCGGCCGTACCCGCGAGCAGGCCGTCTCGGAGTTGCAGAAGGCCGGCTTCTCGGTGGGCATCGAGCTTCGTGACTCCACCGGCCCGCCCGAGATCGTGCTCGACCAGAAGCCGGTCAACGCGCTCGCCGGGCGGGGTACCGCCATCGTCATCACGGTGTCCCAGCCGCCACCCCCGCCGCCACCCCCACCGCCGCCGTCCCCGTCCCCGTCGCCCTCGCCGGCGCCCAGCCCGCAACCGTCGCCGTCGCCGAGCCCGCCGTTCGTGTTCCCGGTGCCCTCCATCGCGCCCACGCCC
>JAHWJP010000014.1:0-24846 GCA_019348355.1 Actinomycetota bacterium | reverse complement strand
GCCGTCGCCGAGCCCGCCGTTCGTGTTCCCGGTGCCCTCCATCGCGCCCACGCCCTGACCCGGACCTCTGACCCTTCTGGTTGATCATCCGCAGCATCGCCGTGCTCAGCCGGAACCGACGCCGACTAGGACGGTGATCCTGCGGATGATCTTCACGCGGGGAGGGGGCGGCGGCGGCCGCGCCGAGGCGGCGCTCAGTGAAAGGCGGCGAGGCGCTTGTGCTCGAGCCGCTCGGACAGCCCCGGCGCCAGATCCGATGCGGCGGCGTTGCCGCACTGCGCGAGCCAGGAGGCCAGCAGCACATGCCCGCCCTGCGTGAGGACCGACTCGGGGTGGAACTGGACCCCCTCGATCGGCTTGTCGCGATGACGCAGGGCCATGACGACGCCGGTCGGGGTGCGACCGGTGACGGCCAGCTCCGCCGGCAGGGTGGACTCCACGACGGCCAGTGAGTGGTAGCGGGTCGCGTGAAACGGCGACGGCAGGCCGTGGAGTACGCCGGCCCCGGTGTGCTGGACCTCGCTGGTCTTGCCATGCAGCAGCTCCGGAGCGCGGTCGACCGTGGCACCGTGCGCGACCGCGATCGCCTGGTGTCCCAGACAGACACCCAGCAGCGGTACGCCGCGGTCCTCGCACGACGCGACCATCTCGACGCTGACCCCGGCCTGCTCCGGGACGCCTGGGCCTGGCGAGAGCAGCACGCCGTCGTAGTCGGCCGCGGCGGCCGCGCGGACCTCGTCGTTGCGGCGGACGACCGTGTCGGCCCCGAGCTGGCCGAGATACTGCACCAGGTTGAACACGAAACTGTCGTAGTTGTCCACCACGAGAATCCGGGTCACGACAGGCCGTGCCCGACAGCGGAAAGCAACACCCCTGCCTGATCGGTGTCCACGGTCACGTCGGAGAAGGGCAGCAACGGCTCGAGCGCAGGAAAGACGTAGAGGAACAGCAGCGCGATCACGGCAGCCAGCAGGAGAGACGAGCCGAGCACCTTGCCCGGTCGGCCACCGGGCAGCGTGCGCCAGATCCAGCCGTACACCTCACAGCCCTTGCAGGGCGACCGGCGCGGCGCCACCCTTGGGCTCGGCTCTCACCATCTCGGCGGAGATGATCAGGCGTTCCCTCGCGGAGTACTCCGGATTGCACGTCGTCATCGTCAGCAGCCGCTTCGTGGGGGTGGCATCGGCGTCGCCAGGCACCGGAAAGGTCACCTCGACGGCAGTCGGGGCCACGATCTGGCTGTCGGTGACCTCGTAGGTGAACCACATGTCGCGGGTCTCGAGCACGACCGCGTCCCCGGGCTGCAGCTCGTCGAAGCGGTTGAACGGCGCCCCGTAGGTCGTGCGGTGCCCGCTCAGCACGACGTTGCCGATCTCGCCGGGAAGCGCCGTGTCCGGGATGTGCCCCGGCCCCTTCTTCAAATCCTCGACGCCGACTCCCTCCACGACGACGGGCGGCTCGTCGTTCCAGTCGCCGAGCCGGGGGATGCGCAGGACCGCAAAACCGCTGCCGAGCTGCTGGGCGACCGGCGCGGCCACCGGTCCGCCCGGCTCCACCGGCGTACCTGGTGCGGCCGGGACGGGCTCTGTTGAGTCGCGGGCCACCGGCTCGGCCCACCGGGCGGTGAGCTCCTCGGTGAGCCGGCCCTGCTCGCGTTCGGTGACGAGGTTGGTGACCTTCAGCTCGTAGAAGCAGAACAGCAGCATCACCAGGCCGAGAGTGATCAGTGTCTGCCCGACGCCCCGCAAGCCGGTGCGCACGACATCGCCGGTACGGCTCATGACGACCTGCCCTCCTGCACGTTCGGCAGCTCGAGCGGGCCGTCATAGGCCGGGAGCTCCACCGACCGCTCGGTCTTCACGGTGTAGCCGAGGCCGAAACGGTCCACGAAGGTGCGGAAGTAGGCGACTGCCGGGTCGTCGTTGAGGGCGGCGCGCAGCGCGGCCGGATCCCCGATGGCGGTGACCACGAAGGGCGGGCTGTAGACGCGGCCGTGCAGCAGCACCGTGTTGCCGACGCACCGGACGGCGCTGGTGGCGATGATGCGCTCCCCCATCAGGGTCACCGCCTCGGCGCCACCCGCCCGAAGGGCATTGACGACCGCCTGGAGATCCTGCTGGTGGACCACGAGGTCGTTGGGATTGTCCGACAGCGCCGGGCGACCCGGCCGTCGGGCGGCGTCGTCCAGCGACACGGTCACCGCCGGGCCGCGCACCGGTGTCAGACCGGCAGCCAACTCCAGCTCGGCCGGTGGCGCTGCGGTCCCGATCCGGACGTCCTCCACGGCAACCTGGGCTGCGAGGGCTTCGACGTCGTTCCGCAGCTCGTCAGCTGACAGCTCGGTGCGCTCGACCACCTGCCGCTCACGGGCGATCAGCTCGGTCAGCTGCAACCGGCGGTCGGCCCGCAGGTCGGTGCCCTGAGCCGTCGAGGCGCTGGTCGCGAACAACAGGCCGGCCACGAGCGCGGTCAGCGGTACGAACACCGACCACGGGCGACGCGCCATCGCCGACCTCCTGTCCGAACTTGTCTGCGCCGCGAGACGGGCACTGCCGACTACGCTAGCCGCCAGGTCGTCCCGACGTCCTGTCTATGCACATCCACCAGTGATCGGAGCGGCTCGTGCCCGAGTCCAAGAAGCGGAAGAAGGTGGCCTACACGCCGCCTCCCACGTCCGCCGGCCCCAAGAAGCGCCGGCCCAGTCCGCGCTGGCTCGCGCCGCTGATGCTCGTGCTGTTCGGGCTCGGGGTGCTGTGGCTGGTCGTCTTCTACATCACCGAGAGCCGGTTCGGCGGGCTCCCCGTCGCCTCGGAGCTGGGCAACTGGAACCTGCTCGTCGGCTTCAGCTTCATCATCGCCGGTTTCTGCCTGTCGACGCAGTGGCGCTGAGGGCGACCGTCTCACACCCGTGTAGTTCTCCCCAGGCGCTGTCCACACTGTGCATATCGCGGACGGCTCAGAGCAACTCCAGGATGGTGGCGTTGGCCTGACCGCCGCCTTCGCACATCGCCTGCAAGCCGTAGCGGATCCCGTTGTCCCACAGGTGATGGACGAGCGTGGTCATGAGCCGGGCTCCTGAGCCGCCCAGCGGGTGACCGAGGGCGATGGCGCCGCCGTGCGGATTGACGATCTTGTCCTCGACGCCGACGTCCCGCATCCAGGCGAGCGGCACGGCGGCGAACGCCTCGTTGACCTCGTAGGCGCCGATGTCGGCCGCCGTCAAACCCGACTTGGCGAAGGCCTTGCTCGTGGCCGGCATCGGACCGTGCAGCATCGGCATCGGCGCGACACCGGCCAGCACCGCGGTGTGGATCCGCGCCAGGGGTGTCAGCCCGAGATCCTTCGCCTTGTCGCTCGTCATCACCAGCAGCGCCGCGGCGCCGTCCGAGATCTGCGAGGAGTTGCCGGCGGTCACCTTGCCGTCCGGCCGGAAGGCCGGCCGCAGGGCGCCCAACGCCTCCATGCTGCCGCCCCGGCGCACCCCCTCGTCGGTGTCGACCAGGCGCCCGTCGGAGATCGGAACCGGCGCGATCTGCCCGGCGAAACGGCCCTCGTCGATGGCGGTTGCTGCCCGTTCGTGTGACTGGAGGGCGTATTCGTCGAGCTGGGAGCGGGACAACCGGAAGCGGTCGGCGATGTCCTCGGCGCCGAGCCCCTGGTTCGGGAACTGCTCGCCGTAGCGAGCGGTGTAGTCCTCCCCGAGCGGGCTGGCGGTGAACGACGAGCCCAGCGGCGTGCGGCTCATCACCTCTACCCCGCCGGCGACAGCGACGTCGTACTGCCCGCTGAGAACGCCGGCCGCGGCGAAGTGCACCGCCTGTTGGGAGGAGCCGCACTGGCGGTCGACGGTGGTCCCGGGAACCGACTCCGGCCAGCCCGCCGACAGCACCGCCGTACGCGCGATGTCGAAGGTCTGCTCACCGATCTGCGTCACGCAACCCCAGATGACGTCGTCGACGACGACCGGATCCAGGCCGGTGCGCTCGACCAGCGCACGAAGGACATGGGCGGACAGGTCCGCGGAGTGGATACCGGACAGGCCGCCGTTGCGCTTGCCGACCGGGGTGCGTACCGCTTCGACGATGACGGCGTCGCGCATGCGGCCTCCCTGAAGTGAACCGTCGTTTACCTCGCCAGTGTAGGAGCAGTCAGGACCCGACGGTGAGCTTGCGGACCGTGATGAGCACGACGAGCACGAGCGCGATGGCAGCGCAGGCCCCCGCCTGCACCCGGCCGCGACGTGGCCCCTTCGGCGCATAGGCGAACGCAGCCGCGACCAGCGCCCCGGTGACCAGCCCGCCGACGTGCGCCCGCCAGTCGATGATCGGGATCGAGAAAGTGATGACCAGGTTGATCGCGAGCAGAACGAGAATCGACTTCGTCTCGCCGCCGAGCCGACGCATCACGATGTAGTAGGCGCCGAACAGCCCGAAGATGGCGCCCGAGGCGCCGACGCCGAGCGTGCCGGGATCCGAGACGAGGAACGACAGGGCCGAGCCGCCGAGCGCCGCGAGCAGGTACAGCGCCAGGAACCGCGTCCGGCCGAGCGCCGACTCGAGGACCGGCCCCAGCTGGGCCAAGGCGAACATGTTCAGGGCGAGGTGCAGGGGGCCGGCATGCAAGAAGGCCGCGGTGAACAACCGGTAGTACTCACCGGTCGCGACGCCGCCGAGCACGACGTCGAAGGTCCTGCCACCTTCGACGAACCGGACCAGCCCGCCGGTCCTGTTGCCGTACTGCTCCTGCAGCTCCCGTTCGCCGAGCAGCAGGCCGGCCAGGTAGACGAGCACGTTGAGCGCGATGATCGCGATCGACAGGCGGCTGGTGTCACCGGTGAGCCGGCCGCCGAACACGGTCCGCGCCTGCCGGACGTCCTTGCCCCCCGCCGCGACGCACTCCGGGCACTGGAAGCCGACGGAGGCCGCGACCATGCAGTCGGGGCAGATCGGCCGCTCGCACCGGTTGCACCGGACGTAGGTCTCCCGGCCGGGATGGCGGTAGCAGACCGGGGGGCTCTGCACCGCCTCCCCGACCGGACCGGGGCCCTCGGTCAGCTGTCCACCTGCTCGACCTCGACCGACTCGACGACGACATCGGTGGCGGGCCGGTCCCGAGCGGCGGTGGGGGTCGTCGCGATGGCGTCGACCACGTCCCGGCTGGCCTGGTCGGTGACCTCGCCGAAGATCGTGTGTTTGCCGGTCAGGTGCGTGGTGTTGGCGACGGTGATGAAGAACTGCGAGCCGTTCGTGCCCGGACCGGCGTTGGCCATTGCCAGCAGGTAGGGCTGAGAGAACGACAGCTCCGGGTGGCACTCGTCCTGGAAGCGGAAGCCCGGACCGCCGGTGCCGGTGCCGAGGGGATCACCACCTTGGATCATGAAACCGCGGATCACCCGATGGAAGATCGTGCCGGCATAGAGCGAACCGCTCCCCGGCTTGCCGGTCCGCGGGTCGGTCCAGTCCTTGGACCCGTCGGCGAGGCCGACGAAGTTCTGCACGGTCTTGGGCGCGTGGTCGGGGAAGAGCTTGACCCGGACCGGGCCGAGGGTGGTGTGCAGGGTGGCGTACAGCTCGCTGGCCACGCGAAGGGCTCCTTCGTTCGGTCGGTTCGGCGGTCAGACGAGTCTGCCACGCGGCGGCGCGCGCGCCCGCCGGGCCGTGACAGGCTGGGGACGTCACACAGCCGTCAGGGCGGAGAAGGCATGAGGCGGAGCAACCGGTGCGGCTCCCTGCACGAGGCGGTCGAGACCACCCGTGTACGTGGGGAGGCCGCTCGTGACGCCCTGCGCGGCAGCCGGGTCGGGCCGCCCATGGCCGTCCGTCGCTGGCCCTGGGCACTGGCCGCAGCCGTCCTCGGCGCGCTCGCCGGCAGCGGCGTCGCGGTGCTCGTGCGGCGACTGGAGGGGCAGGACGCTCCCGACGCGCAGGATCCGAGCGAGCTCGAGGCGGTCGTGGACCGACCCGCGTCACAGCCCGGCTGAGGGACGTCGGTCGGCGGGCAGGCGACCCTGCGCCGTGAGGCGCTGTGCGACAGCCAGTCGGCGCTCGTCGGCGCTCACCTTCCGGGCAAGAGTGGTGCGATCACGCCCGGCCCGCTTGGACAGCAGCAGCGCGTCGTCCGCCGCCCGCACCAGACTCTCACTGTCGCTGGCGTGAGCGGGATAGCTGGCCACCCCGGCACTGGCGGTGAGGGGCCGGACGGCGGGCGCGGAGGCCACCGCATGCCGGAGCCGCTCGGCAATGTCGAGGCACCGGTCCGGGCCGCAGTCCGGAAGGATGACGGCGAACTCCTCACCGCCGTAGCGCGCCGCGGTGTCCAGGTCACGGCAGGCGATCGACAACGCGGCTGCCACGTTGCGCAACGCTTCGTCACCCGCCGGATGACCGTGAATGTCGTTGACGGTCTTGAAGTCGTCGAGGTCGAGGATCACCAGACTGACGGGTTCCCCGCTGCGGGCGCCGCGGTTGAGCTCGCGCTCGAGGGAGGCATTGAAGGTGCGACGGTTCGCGATCATCGTCAGCTCGTCTGTCGCCGCCAGCCGCTCCAGGTGCTCCATGCGCCACAGGGTGCGCAGCGCCCGGGCGGCGGCTGCGGTCACCCGCTCCAGCGATTCGATCACGATCCGGCGCCAGCCCTGCTCGGGAGGGGAGGGGGTCTGGACGAGCAGGGCGCCGTACCGGCGGTCCTCACCATCGGGCGTCGGGATCGACATGGGAACGATCAGCAGGTCGGCACCGACGGGAAAAAGCTGCGCGAGCCAGGGTTCATCGCTGGCGTCGAGCCGGCGCACCACTGTCGTTTCCTTCTGGTCGAGCGCCGTCATGACCGCCGCGCTGCGGCCCTGGCCGGCTGGCGTCGTGGGCTCAGCCAGCCCGTACGATGCCAGCACCGGCAGCCGAGCGTCCGGAGCTCCGAGCAAGACACCTCGGGGGAACTGGTACATCTCGAGAACGGCATCCAGAACGGCCGTGGCGGCGGTGTGCGAGTCAGCTGCCGCCAACAGGTCGTTCGCGAGGCGAAGCAGGCTCTCGTGCTGGGCGCCGCTGGCGCTGTCCGTGTCGGGCTCGGTCGGTGGGCGAGCAGAGTGGCGACCACTCTCATTCGCCATCTGCTCCTCCGACTGTCCATCACATACATGGTCGCTCGTCGCCGAACGTGATGAGGCCGCTACATGTGACGGACACTCTCCGCAACCAGTATGGGCCATCACCGACGGTTACACGGGGCTCTTGGGAGACTTCTCTGTGGAGCCACGGGGACTCGAACCCCGAACCCCCGCCTTGCAAAGGCGGTGCTCTGCCAGTTGAGCTATGGCCCCTGAGACCTGCTGCTGTCAGCGCAGGTCGGGGGCGGCCGTCGCCTCGGTCCACAGGTCCTTTTCCGCCCGGCCGGCGCGGGCCCGGCGGCGCAGCAGGAACGCACCGGCGCCGAGCAGGACGAGCAGAAGGGCGGGACGGCGCATGATCACTCCTTCGAGACAAGAGCCGGGCGGGCAGCGCTCGGGGTGGGCCTGGGAGGACTTGAACCTCCGGCCTCATCCTTATCAGGGATGCGCTCTAACCAGCTGAGCTACAGGCCCCGGTGGTGCGAGGACACGGTGCGCGAGACTACACCAGGAACGGTCGCCCGCCGGGCCGCTCGCTAGCCGTCGCGCTCGCCGAGGGTGAGCTCGATCCCCCCGGTGAAGGAGGCACAGAGGTTGTAGAGCAGGGCGCTGAGCGTGGCCAGCAGCGTCAGAAGCACGACGTTGACCGCGGCGAGCACCGCGGCCCCCCCGAGGAAGCGGCTCGCCGTGATCAGTGGGGCGCTGTCACCGGTCAGCTCTCCGACGAGCTCGTTGACCGAGTCCACCACGCCGATGCCGCCGAGCAGGAAGTACAACGCGGCCACCGCCACGACCACCGCGAGTCCGGCGAAGACCGACGCCAGCAAGGAGAACAGGAACACCGACCAGGGGTCGATGCGCTTGAGCGCGAGTCGCACCTTGCGGGCTCGGCCGACGGCGCCGGTCGTGCGGGCCGGGACCACTCGGTCACCGGTGCGGGAGGACGTGGAACGCGGGGGGGCCGGCCGGCGCAGCCGACTGTCCGGAAGCACGGTCGTGGGCGACCCGCTGCCCGTCGCCGGGGCGGCTGCGCGAGGCGGCTGGCTCGTTCGCCTGGCTGGCTCCGGAGCCTGCGGCGCGGCCGCGGGGGTCCGGGGCGGCGGAGTTCCCGTGCGCTCCTCCGCGGTGCGCTGCGGGGGTTCGGCCGGGTCCGCCGCCCGCTCGGTGTCCGGAGCGGTCAAGCCCCTCGGTGCCTCGTGCGCTGTCACGCCGGACCCTCCTCGCCCTCGGTCTGCACGTCGCCGAGCGCCGTGGGGGGCTCGCTGGCCACCACGTCGCCATTGTGCACCTCGCCCGTGGCAACGTCTGCAGCCGCCTCGCCGTTGTGCGCAACGGCCACGACACTGGTGTCCTGGTCGAGGGACACCAGCTTGACTCCTCCGGTCGCTCGGGACAGGTAACGCAACGGCTGGACCGACATCCGGATCACCACCCCCGCACTGGTGATCGCGAAGATCTCGTCGGCGTCCCGGACGATCAGCGCACCGACCAGCTGGCCGCGCCGCTGTTCGATCCGCGCGGTGAGCACGCCCTGCCCCCCGCGGCCCTGCCGCTTGTACTCCGAGAGCAGGGTGCGCTTGCCGAAGCCGCCGTCCGTGACGACGAGCAGTGCCTCCTGCGACCCGGTCGAGTCGGCCCGGGCGACCTGCATCGCGAGCAGCTCGTCGTCCCCGGGAAGGCGCATCCCCATCACGCCGGAGGTCGCCCGGCCCATCGGGCGCATCGCCTCGTCGTTGGCCTCGAAGCGGATCGACTTGGCCTGCCGGCTGACCAGCAGCAGGTCGTCCTCGGCGCGGATCAGCGCCGCCCCGATGAGCTCGTCGTCCTCGCGCAAGTTGATGGCGATCAGCCCGCTGGAGCGGCCGTTGTCGTACTCGGTCAGCGCGGTCTTCTTCACCAGTCCCTTTCGCGTCGCGAGCACCAGGTAGGGCGAGTCGGTGTAGCTCCGCAGCGCGATCACCTGCGCGATCCGCTCGTCCGGCTGGAAGGCCAGAATGTTCGCGACGTGTTGGCCGCGGCCGTTGCGGTTGGCCTCCGGCAGCTCGTGCGCCTTGGCCCGGTAGACCCGACCCTGGTCGGTGAAGAACAGCAGCCAGTGGTGGGTGGACGTCACAAAGAAGCGCTCGACGATGTCGTCCTCGCGCAGCGACGCGCCCTGCACCCCGCGACCGCCGCGGCGCTGCGACCGGTAGAGGTCGCTCTTGGTGCGCTTGGCGTAGCCGCCGCGTGTCACCGTGACGACGACGTCCTCCTGGGCGATGAGATCCTCGGCGCTCATGTCGCCCTCGAAGGGCACGATGCGGGTACGTCGCTCGTCGCCGTAACGCTCGACGATCTCGGTCAGCTCCTCGCCGATGATCCGGCGCTGGCGGACCGGATCCGCGAGAATCGCGCGCAGGTCGGCGATCTCGCGCTCCTTCTCGGCGAGCTCGTCGAGGATGCGCTGGCGCTCGAGCGCCGCGAGCCGGCGCAGCTGCATGTCGAGGATCGCGACGGCCTGCAGCTCGTCGATCTCCAGCAGCCCCATCAGCTCGCTGCGGGCAGCCTCCGCGCTGGCGCTGTTGCGGATCAGCGTGATGACGTCGTCGAGGCGATCCAGCGCCTTGCCGAGCGCCCGCAGGATGTGCGCCCGCTCCTCGGCCCGGCGCAGCTGGAAGCGGGTGCGCCGCACGATGACGTCGACCTGGTGCGCGACGTAGTACTCGACGAACTGGTCCAGCCGCAGCGTGCGCGGGACGCCGTCGACGATCGCCAGCATGTTGCAGCCGAAGGTGTACTGCAGCTGGGTGTGCTTGTAGAGGTTGTTCAGCACGACCTTGGCGATGGCGTCGCGCTTGAGGACGATGACCAGCCGCTGCCCGAGCCGCTGGCTGCCCTCGTCGCGTACGTCGGCGATCCCGCCGATCTTGCCGTCCCGGACCAGGTCGGCGATCGACTCGGCGAGGTTGTCGGGGTTCACTTGGTACGGCAGCTCGCTGACCACCAGGATGGTGCGGCCCTTGGCGTCCTCGTCGACCACGACGACCGCCCGCATGCGCACCGAGCCGCGCCCGGTGCGGTAGGCCTCGGCGATCCCGTCCCGCCCGACGATGAGCCCGCCGGTCGGGAAGTCGGGGCCCTGGACCCGGACGAGCAGCGCCTCGAGTAGCTCCTGGGAGCTGGCGGTCGGGTGGTCGAGCGCCCAGTGCACCCCGGCTGCGACCTCGCGCAGGTTGTGCGGCGGGATGTTGGTCGCCATGCCGACCGCGATGCCCGAGCTGCCGTTGACCAGCAGGTTCGGGATCCGGCTCGGCAGGATCGTCGGCTCCTGCGAGCGCCCGTCATAGTTCGCGGTGAAATCGACTGTCTCCTGGTCGATCTCGCGCAGCATCTCCATCGCGAGCGGGGCGAGCCGGCACTCCGTGTTGTGCGAGATGAAGCCGTCGGACAGGAAGGCGTGGTCGTCGCTGTCGACCCGGAAGGAGAAGACCGGTTGTACTCCCGCCGGCTCGACGCTCGCCACCTCGGCGTAGTAGTGCAGCCCGGTGACCAGCGGTTCGACGACCGCGAGCGCCTCGGGGTCGGTGATGTGACTGCGGATCTGTTCGCCGTCCCGCTCCCACCGCTCGAGGCGATCGATGTTGTGGCGGCGGAGCCAATCCCGGTCGGCGTAGGTCGTGGCGCCGGCTGCACGCAGATAGGCGGCTACGAATGGCACGTGGTCCGCAGACATTGCCGTGCTGCTCTGCGGAATACGGGCCAGGATGTTGCGCAGCTTGGTCTGCTTGTGCCCCCAGAAGCCCACCCGATCGGCGAAGAGCCGCACTTCACGCCGGTTGCCGAGGTAGACCTTCCACTCGCCCGTCGCGTGGTGACAGAGCCGGCTGACGATGCCGAACTCCAGCAGCAGTTGCTGGACATCGCGTGCCAGCTGCGAACTACGCGTGGAATAAGACACCTGGACAGTGTTCCGAGGCAGCCGGCTGCAAGACCCGTCGCCTTCGAACAGCGCCTGCAGGAAGCGTGCCTTGAACGACGGCCCCTGAGCCCACACGATGGGGGGGATCTCCTTGGCCGCGCTGCGCTGTCCGACAATCTGCTCGACGGCAGTTCCGTCGAGACGTCCGGTGAGGAATCGGAAACGGTGCAGATCCTTGCCGGTCACCGTGGTGGCGACATCGTGGTAACGCCGCTGCCGCACGATGTGGTCGTAGGCAGCGAGCACCTCGTCGAAGTACAAGCGATCGGTGTTGCAGAACTCTGACCAGGTGTCGCCAGTCCAACCTTCGCTGAGAAGGCCACCGAGCAGGACCGCGAGTGCATCCTGCGCCTGTGTCAATGGCTCGCGCTCGCCAGCGTCGCCACGAAACAGCACGACGCGATCCCCGGGAACGATTTCTTCGAGCAGCTTCCACAGCAGCATCGGTACGCCGAGGACGTCGACCAGGCTCAACACCGGATGGTTTCGCGTCCCGGTCAGCCGGTAACCCTCGCGGGTCGCCAGCCGCAGTGTCGGGTGCTCCCCCGAGTGGAACAGGGTCAGCGCCTGGACCGGCTCGCCGACCCGGTTCAGGACCTTGACGTCCTGCAGCGGGATGTCCGTGCCTGGACGGGCGTCCGGTGCCACGTCGCCGATCCGGAACGTCTCACCGTGCGATGACCGTATGCGTGTGTCCGGTGACAGACAGTAGCGCATTGCGGCTGCAGGGTCGTTGCCCGGCGAGCCGAAGTTGCCGTTGCCGTCGACCAGCGGGTAGCGCAGCGACCAGGGCTGGGCGAGCCGGACGAGGGTGTCGTAGATCGGTGAGTCACCGTGCGGGTGGTAGTTGCCCATCACGTCGCCGACCACGCGGGCGCACTTGAAGTAGCCGCGGTCGGGGCGGTAGCCGCCGTCGTACATCGCGTAGAGCACCCGCCGGTGCACCGGCTTCAGGCCGTCTCGGACCTCGGGCAGCGCGCGCCCGACGATGACGGACATGGCGTAGTCGAGGTAGGACTGCTGCATCTCGACTTCGATGCCGCGGGGCTCGACGCGGTCCCCGGCGGGTGGGGGTGGGGGCAGGACGTCGGTCATCAGATGTCCAGGAAGCGGACGTCGCGCGCGTTGCGTTGAATGAACGAGCGGCGGGCCTCGACGTCTTCGCCCATCAGTGTCGAGAACAGCTCATCGGCCGTCGCGGCGTCGTCGAGGGTCACCTGCAGCAGCACCCGGTGGGCCGGGTCCATCGTGGTCGACCACAGCTCCGCGGCGTTCATCTCGCCGAGGCCCTTGAAGCGCTGCACGGCCTCCCCGGACTTCGGCAGCTTCTTGCCCGCCTCCTGGCCGGCGGCGACCAGGCCGTCCCGCTCGCGGTCGGAGTAGGCGTACATGATCTCGCCGCCGTTCCACTTGATCTTGTACAGGGGTGGCTGGGCGAGGTAGACGTAGCCCTGCTCGACCAGTGGGCGCATGAAGCGGAACAGCAGGGTGAGCAGCAGGGTGCGGATGTGCTGGCCGTCGACGTCGGCGTCGGCCATGAGCACCACCTTGTGGTACCGGAGCTTGGAGACGTCGAACTCCTCGTGAATGCCGCACCCCAGGGCCGTGATCATGGCCTGGACCTCGTTGTTGTTCAGGACCCGGTCGATGCGGGCCTTCTCGACGTTGAGGATCTTGCCGCGGATCGGCAGGATGGCCTGGGTCTTCGAGTCCCGGCCGCCTTTCGCGCTACCTCCAGCGGAATCGCCTTCCACCACGTAGATCTCGGATTCGCGGGGGTCTGTCGACTGGCAGTCGGCGAGCTTGCCCGGCAGCGAAGAGGACTCGAGCAGTCCCTTGCGGCGGGTGAGCTCGCGGGCCTGGCGGGCGGCGAGGCGGGCACGGGCGGCCTGGGTGGCCTTCATGACGATCATCTTGCCGTCGGCGGGGTTGCGGTCGAACCAGTCCTTGAGCCACACACCGGTCGCCCGCTGCACGAACCCCTTCGCCTCGGAGTTTCCGAGCTTGGTCTTGGTCTGCCCTTCGAACTGCGGATCGGCGAGCTTCAGGCTGATGATCGCGGTCAGCCCCTCCCGGATGTCGGAGCCCTCGAGGTTGGTGTCCTTCTCCTTGAGGTGACCTTTGCTGCGGGCCCAGTCGTTGAAGGTCTTGGTGAGCGCGGTGCGGAAGCCCTCCTCGTGGGTGCCGCCCTCGGCGGTGTTGATCGTGTTGGCGAAGGTGTAGACCGACTCGGCGTAGGAGTCGTTCCACTGCATCGCCACCTCGATGGACATGCGCATGCCGGTGGTGGTGTCGTCGGAGTAGCCGATCACCGTCGGGTGCACCGGCGACTTGGCGTGGTTGAGGTGGCGGACGTAGTCCTCCAGCCCGCCGGGGTAGTGGAAGCGCTCCTCGAGGACCTCCCCGCCGGTGAGATCGGTGCGCTCGTCGCGCAGCGTGATGCCGAGCCCCTTGTTGAGGAACGCCATCTCCTGCAGCCGGCGGTGCAGCGTCTCGCGGGAGTAGGAGGTCGTCTCGGAGAAGATCTCCGGGTCGGCCCAGAAGGTGACGGTGCTGCCGGTCTCGTCGGTCGCTGCCCCGCGCGCGAGGGGTTCGGGCACCGAGTGCAGGTAGCTCTGGGTGAACACCGAGCCGTCCCGGCGGATCTCGACGTCCAGCCGGGTCGACAGTGCATTGACCACCGCAGCGCCCACGCCGTGCAGGCCGCCGGAGACGGCGTAGGACTCCCCGTCGAACTTCCCGCCGGCGTGCAGCGTGGTGAGCACCACCTCGACCGCGGGCCGCTTCTCCACCGGGTGCTCGTCGACCGGGATGCCGCGGCCGTTGTCCTGCACCCGCACTCCGCCGTCGGCCAGCAGGGTCACGGTGATCGTGTCGCAGTGACCGGCCAGGGCCTCGTCGACGGCGTTGTCCACCACCTCATAGACCAGGTGGTGCAGTCCGCGCTCTCCGGTGGAGCCGATGTACATGCCCGGCCGCTTGCGGACCGCCTCCAACCCCTCGAGCACCGTGATCGAGGAAGCGCTGTAGCCGTTCGGCAGCGGCGAACCGGCGTGCGAGGGATCGTCGACGGGCTGGTCGGGCATGCGGTGGGATCTCCGCTTCCTCCCGCCAAGGGCGAGATAAGGGCACACGCCGCGTGGGCCGCAGGTCGGCTCACGACGATGGGCTGGGGACTGAGAAGGGAGCGGTCGGCGGGGTCGTCGATGGTCATGACCCAGGGCGTGGACTGACTGTCAGCATAGCCTGCGGCGCGGGCGGACCGTCGCAGAACCGGCCTGAGTAGCCGCGTGGCGCGTCGTAGGGCCGGGCGGGTGGGGGACCACGGACCCGCCGGTGCCGGACGCGAACGGCCGCCTGGCCCTCGCGGCCCGCGCACGTGGGGGGTGGCGAGTGCCCGGCCCCCGCCCCCCGCCCCCCGCCCCCCGGCAAGATCATCAGGGGGTTGCCGTCCGACACGCCTGGCGTGTCCGAAGTCGATGTCCTGATGATCTTCCGGGGCGGTGGGGCCGGCCGTCACCTCCCTTGGCTGCGGGGTATCAGCCGTAGGTGTCCCGCGGGCCCCGTCCCTGGACCCGCCGTGGCCCCTTGCGCCAGTCGGGCTGGGCGGGTCCACGCACCACGATGCTCCGCACCACGTCCGGGCCGACCTGCTCAGCCAGCCGAGCGGTCAGCGTGCGGGTCAGCAGCCGGAGCTGGGTTGCCCAGGCCGAGGACTCCGCGACCAGGACGAGTTCGCCGTCGACCAGCGACGTGGGAGCGCAGTGGGCCGCGAGCGCCGGGCCGACCAGCAGCTCCCAGTTGGCCAGCACCCCCGCCGCCGAGGTGGTCTCCTGCCAGCCGCGCTCGGCGACCAGCCGTGAGATCAGCTCGCCGAACCGGACCGGGTCGCGCGCGTCGGGACCGGAGCCCGAGCGCGAGGCAGCCGGCCGGCGCACCCGGGCGCCCGGCGCTCCCGGCGACAGCCCCTTGGCCCGCGCCGCCGCCTTGGCCTGGGACAGGGCGGCTCGGACCAGGTCCGGCCCGCGCAGCTCAGCGGCGGACGGCTCCGGTGCGTCGCCCGGCTCGGAGGCGGCGGGTTCACGTGAAACATCGCCCGCACCCGCCGGGATGTCAGCGGACACGGGTCACCGAGCCCCCGTGCACGTCGTACCGGCTCCCTGCCAGTGCCTCGGGCACGTCCGCAGGGACCGCTGCGGTCACGATCACCTGCTCGGCACCGGCGACGATGCCGGCCAACCGGTCCCGCCGGCCCTCGTCGAGCTCGGCGAAGACGTCGTCCAGCAGCAGCACCGGCTCCCCGCCGTCGGCCTTGAGCAGCTCGTACGACGCCAGGCGCAGGGCGAGCGCGACCGACCAGGACTCGCCGTGCGAGGCATAGCCCTTGACCGGCAGGCCGGACAGCCCGAGGACCAGCTCGTCGCGATGCGGTCCGACCAGGCTGACGCCCCGGTCGAGCTCGCTCGCCCGCACCCGTGCCAGCTCTGAGAGCATGGCGGCGGCCAGCAGGTCGCGGTCGCGAGCCGGCTCGCCGGAATCGGTCGGCATCGACTCCCCGAGCGAGGACCGGTAGTCGACCTCGGTGCCGCTCCGCCCACGCTCGTCCGCCGCGGCGACCGCGCGATAGGCGTCGGCCACCTGCGGGCGCAGCGCTGCGACGAGGGCGAGCCGGGCCGAGATCAGCTCGGCGCCGCAGCGGGCCAGGTGGGCGTCCCAGACATCCAGGGTTCGCATGTCCCCGCCGCCCGCCGTTGCCGCAGCATGTCGGCGGGCGGGCGAGGACGTCCGAAGCAGAGCGTTGCGCTGCTTGAGCACCCGCTCGTAGTCCGCCCGGACGCCGGCGTAGCGCGGGGCGCTGGCCACCAACAGGTCGTCGAGGAAGCGGCGCCGCTCGCTGGGATCACCGCGCACCAGCGACAGGTCTTCCGGGGCGAACAGCACGGCACGCAGGATCCCGAGCACCTCGCGCGCCCGGGGCAACGGCCCCCGGTTGACCCGCGCCCGGTTGGCCCGCCCGGGATTGAGCTCGAGCTCGACCAGGGTGGCCCGGCCGTCCCGCTCGACGCGCACCCGGACCACCGCCCGCTCGCAGCCGGCCCGCACGAGCGGGGCGTCGGCGGCGACCCGGTGCGAACCGAGCGTCGCGACATAGCCGATCGCCTCCACCAGATTGGTCTTGCCCTGGCCGTTCGCGCCGACCAGCGCCGTCGAGCCCGGCCCGAGCTCGAGCTCGAGGGTCGGCCACGACCGGAAGTCGGTGAGCGACAGCGAGCTGACGTGCACGCCTCAGGCGTCCGGCGGGGTGTCGGCTGCTGAAGACAGGTGGGGCGGCGTGCCCGCCTCGCCCGGCGTCCGGCCCGCGGCCACGTCGGGCGCGGACCCGGCGGCGTCCGCATCGGCACCAGGGCTGTCCGCCCCCTTCTCCGTCGACCCGGCCCTGGCCGTGACCGCGTGCCCGCCGAACTGGTTGCGCAGGGCGGCGATCATCTTCATCGCCGGGGAGTCGTCCTGCCGGGATGAGAACCGGGCGAACAGCGCGGCCGTGATGACCGGCAACGGCACCGCGTGGTCGATGGCTGCCTCGACCGTCCACCGGCCCTCCCCGGAGTCCTGCGCGTAGCCGCGCAGCTCGGACAGGTCATCGTCCTCGGACAGCGCGTTCACCATCAGGTCGAGCAGCCAGGACCGGATGACCGTGCCCTGCTGCCAGCTCGCGACGACGGCCGGGACGTCCGCGACGACGTCGGTCGCCATCATCAGCTCCCAGCCCTCCGCGTAGGCCTGCATCAGGCCGTACTCGATGCCGTTGTGGACCATCTTGGCGAAGTGGCCGGCACCGACCTCGCCGGCGTGCACGAAGCCCGAGTCGCCCGCCGGCTTGAGCACGTCGAAGAACGGCTGGACGATCGCGACGTCGTCCTTCGACCCGCCGCACATCAGGGCGTAGCCCTCGGTCAGCCCCCACACGCCGCCGGACACCCCGCAGTCGACGAAGCCGATCCCGTTCGGGGCGAGCTCGGCCGCATGCCGTTGGTCGTCGGTGTAGCGCGAGTTGCCGCCGTCGACGATGACGTCCCCGTCGCTCAGCAGCGTGCGTAGGGCGCCGATCGTGTCGTACGTCGGCTGGCCGGCCGGCACCATCACCCAGACGACCCGAGGAGCCTCGAGCGCCGCCACCAGCGCCTCGAGGCTGTCCACGTGCCGGCCGCTGTCGGCAGACCGGTCGTATCCGACGACGGTGTGTCCACCGCGTCGCAGCCGCTCGGCCATGTTGCCGCCCATGCGGCCCAGCCCGATGATGCCCAGCGTGCCCATGGCACTCCTTGTCGTCCCGGCGGAAGAGCTCTAGTGCATCACAGGCGTACGTCGGTCCCGTCCGGGGCAGGGCGCGGCCATGGGTGGACGCGTGGTGGTCGTGACCGGTGGGACCTCCGGGGTCGGCCGGGCCGTCGCGCGGGAGTTCGCAGCGCGCGGCGACCGGGTGGCGGTGCTGGCCCGCGGTCGACAAGGCCTCGCGGCGACCTTGACCGAGCTGACCGCCCACGGGCACCCCGGCCTCGCCCTGCCCGTCGACGTCGCCGACGCCGAGCAGGTCGAACAGGCCGCCGAACAGGTGGAGCGGGAGCTCGGCCCGCTGGACGTGTGGGTCAACTGCGCGATGACCGGCGTGCTCGCACCGTTCCTGGAGGTCAGCGCGCAGGAGTACGCCCGGGTCACCGCCGTCACCTACCTCGGCTCGGTGCACGGCACGTCCGCCGCCCTGAAGCGCATGGTTCCGCGCGATCGCGGCCACGTGATCCAGGTCGGCAGCGCCCTCGCCTTCCGGGGGATCCCGCTGCAGTCCGCCTACTGCGGCGCGAAGCACGCGCTCAACGGCCTGCTCGACTCGGTGCGCGCTGAGCTCGTCCACGACCGGTCGGCGGTGCGGATCAGCTCGGTGCACCTGCCGGCGACGAACACGCCCCAGTTCGAGCAGGTCCTCAACAAGACCGGCCGGCACGGGCAGCCGGTGGCCCCGATCTACCAGCCCGAGGTGGCCGCCCGGGCGGTCCGCTGGTCCGCCGACCATCCGCGCCGCCGGGAGGTCTGGGTGGGTGTCCCGACGGTCGGCACGATCTGGGGGGGCCGACTGGCGCCGCGCCTGCTCGACCGCTACCTGGGCCGTACCGGCTACGCCGGGCAGCAGACCGACGAGCCGTGGCCGCCCGACGCCCCGCACTACCTGTTCGACCCGGTCGAGGGCGACAAGGGGGCGCACGGCGTCTTCGGCGAGCAGTCGCACGCCCGCAGCGTGCAGCAGCCGCTGTCCCGCCACCACGGGGTGGTCGTCGCCGGCGCATTGCTCGCCGGCCTCGCGGCCGCTGCCGCGCTGCGCTCCATCGACGTCCGCGACCGCGACCGCGCATGGCGATGACCAGGATCCGCCCGGCCGGGCCGCCGGCCGCATCCGTCCGGCCGGGCAGTGGCGGGATCGGCCGCACCGGCTCGCCGTACGCCGAGTCGGTCAGCGACGCGCTGCGCCGACACGCCTCCCCGGACCTGATCCGGCGCCGGCGTACCGCGGGTCTCGGGCTCGCCTCCATCGGCGCCCTCGGCGTCGTCACCGCCTACCAGGTCGGCCTGCTGCGGCACGTCCCGGAGCCACCGATCCCGGGACTGTCGGCCGACCGGGTGGACGCAAGCGGCGAGGCCTACCAGCTGCTCGGCACCCCCGACGGCGCGCTCGGGATCGCCTCCTACGCTGTGACGGTGGCGCTGGCCGCGATGGGCGCCGCCGACCGGGCCGACAAGCAGCCGTGGATCCCGCTGCTGGCCGCCGTGAAGGCCGGCCTCGACCTGGTGTCCGGCGGCTACCTGTTCGCCGAGCAGGTCACCCGGCACAAGAAGGTCTGCAGTTGGTGCACGGTGGCGGCGGTCGCCAGCGTGGCCGCCTTCCCGCAGACGCTGCCGGAGGCGGGCCGGGCGCTTCGCACGCTGCGCGGCCGGTGAGCGCACCGCTGCCGCCGGCGCTGGGCGAGCACCGGCTGATCAGGAACGGTACGGGGCTGCGCTGCTGCGCCCCGACGGCGAGATCGACTGGTGGTGCCTGCCGACCCTGGACGGCGGGCCGGTGCTCTGGCGACTGCTGGACCCGCGTGGCGGCAGCGCCCGCTGGTGCGACGCCGAGCTTGTCGAGCACGACCGCCGACCTGCGGCGCCGCTGCACCGCACCGTGCTGCGCCAGGACGGTCAGCGCTTCGAGTGCCTCGACGGCTTGCTGGCCGGTGGCCCGACCGAGGATCGGTCGCCGGGCGCGCTCGTCTGCCTCGACGGCCGGACTGTGGCTGTGGCGCGCCGGGCGCTACCTGTCGATGCGTCGCGCGAGAGGGTGAGGAACATGACTAGAAATGTGATCAGGCAGGGCAGCCGAGGAGCGGTGGCCGGCGCCGTCGGCACCGTCGCCATGAGCGCCCTCATGCTGGCCGCCGGCCGGGTCGGCCTGCTCGGCCGCCAACCACCCCAGGCGATCGCCGAGCGGGCCGTTCAGGTCGGCACCGGCGAGCGGGTCCCTGCCCCGGTGGGCCGGGCGCTCGGCGTGCTGACCCACCTGGCCTTCGGCGGCGGTGCCGGTGTCGGCTACGCCCTGCTGCCGCACCGGCTCCCACCCCCGGTTCGCGGCTGCAGCTGGGCGCTCGCCATCTACGCCGCGGCCTACCAGGGCTGGGTTCCGGCGCTCGGCGCGCTGCCCCCGGCCGAGAAGGATCGGCGCGACCGGGTCGCGGTGATGGTGCTCGCTCACCTCGTGTACGGAACGGTGTTGGCGAAGACCGAACAGGCGCTGCGTGCTCAGCCCGACAGGCGCACCGGCATCAGCAGGTAGCGGTAGTCCGCCACCCCCACCGCGTCGGCGTCGCGCTTGCCGGTGAGCACCGCGGGCCGGGTCGGGCCGGTGAACGACAGGGTCGTCGTGTCGCTGTCCACGGCGCCGAGCCCGTCGAGCAGGTACTGCGGGTTGAAGGCGATCTGGAACGGCTCGTCGCTCGCCGTGCCCTGCCAGTCGCACTCGAGCTGCTCGCTGGCCTGCGCGTCGTCGGCACCGCCCGCCTCGAGCACCACCCCGTCGGCAGAGAAGCCCAGCCGCACCGGGGCGTTGCGGGCCGCCACGAGAGCGACCCGTTTGACGGCCTCGGCGAACGGGCCGGTGGAGATCTCGGCTGCGGCGGTGGTCTCGCTCGGCAGCAGGGAGCGGTACTTCGGGAACTCACCCTCGAGCAGTCTCGAGGTGGTCCGCCGCCCCAGACCCTCGAAGCCGATCATCCCCTCGGGCGACCCGGTGCCCGACAGCGCCAGGGTGACCTCCGGGCCGGCCGCCAGGGCCTTCGCCGTCTCGGCGAGCGTGCGCGCGGGGACCAGTGCCGTCGTGGTCAGCGCACCATCGGCCGGGCGCCACGGCAGCGTGCGCACCGCCAGCCGGTACCGGTCGGTCGCGGCCAGGGTGAGCTGATCGCCGTCGATCTCGAAGCGCACGCCGGTGAGCACGGGCAGGGTGTCGTCACGCCCGGCAGCGATCGCCACCTGGCCGACCGCGACGGCAAAGACATCGGAGCCGAGCGTGCCCGCCGTCGACGGCATGGCCGGCAGGCTCGGATAGTCCTCGACGGGCAGGGTCGGCAGCGTGAAGCGAGCCGGCCCGCAGGTCAGCACCACCCGGGTGCCGTCCAGGCGCAGGGTGACCGGCTGGGCGGGCAGCGAGCGCACGATCTCCGACAGCAGCCGACCCGGCACCAGCAGCCGCCCTGGCTCGTCGGCCGTGGCGGCCACCCGGACCCGGGAACTGACCTCGTAGTCGAAGCCGGAGATCTCCAGTGCAGCGTCTCCCTGCTCGTCACGTGACACCTCCAGCAGGAGACCGAGCAGCACCTGCATCGGCGGGCGTGCCGGCAGGGACCGGGCCGTCCAGACGACCGCGTCGGCCAGTGCGTCGCGCTCGACCCTCAGTTCCATGCGTGCTCTTTCGCTCGGTGGCTGCGTTGCGTGTTTCGGTCGCTGGGCTGTCCACAGCTCGGTGCCGCCCAGAACCCGGGGTGAAGTTCTTTCGAAGGATCTACCGGTCGTGGTGGTAGGACCCTGCGGCCCTGTGGACGATGCCCGTCTTCGCAGGCCAGGTAGGTTGCGGCGTTGTGAGCAGCCTGGGGACAGCTCGCAGCGTAACGGTGGACGGCTGGGGACAACTGGAGGGCCGGTGGGTGTCCGCCACGTTGCGGGCAGGTGTTTCCCACAGTTGTCCACAGGCTTGTCCCCACGCTGTGCAGGGAGCAGAACATGCCTGTCATGGCTGCCGGGAGCGGGTCTTGATGCGGTTGGTCAGCTCGGCGACCTGGTTGTAGGTGGCCCGCCGCTCGGGCATCTGGGCCCGGATCTTGCGGTCGGCATGGATGACGGTGGTGTGGTCGCGACCGCCGAACATCTGCCCGATCTTGGGCAACGACAGGTCGGTGAGCTCGCGGCACAGGTACATCGCGATCTGCCGGGCCGTGACGAGCATGCGCGAGCGGGAGGAGCCGCACAGGTCCTCCATCGTCAGGCCGAAGTACTCAGCGGTCGCCGCCATGATCGTCGCCCCGGTGATCTCCGGGCCGCCCTCGGCCGGGATGAGGTCCTTGAGCACCACCTCGGCCAGGGCCAGGTCCACCGACTGCCGGTTGAGCGAAGCGAAGGCTGTCACCCGGATCAAGGCGCCCTCCAACTCGCGGATGTTGCGCGAGATCTTGGAGGCGATGAACTCCAGTACGTCCGGCGGGGCATCCAGTCCGTCCTGCGCAGCCTTCTTGCGCAGGATGGCGATCCGGGTCTCGAGGTCGGGCGGCTGAACATCGGTGATCAGCCCCCACTCGAAGCGGGTCCGGAGCCGATCCTCGAGTGTGGACAGCTGCTTGGGGGGACGGTCGGAGCTGATGACGATCTGCTTGTTGGCGTTGTGCAGCGTGTTGAAGGTGTGGAAGAACTCCTCCTGCGTCCCCTCCTTGTGCTCGAGGAACTGGATGTCGTCCACGAGCAGGATGTCGACGTCGCGGTAGCGCCGGCGGAACGTCTCGGCCTTGCCGTCGCGGATCGAGTTGATGAAGTCGTTGGTGAACTCCTCCGAGCTCACGTAGCGCACCCGCGCCCCCTGGAACAGGTGCTGCGCGTAGTGCCCGATCGCGTGCAGCAGGTGGGTCTTGCCCAGGCCGCTCTCGCCGTAGACGAACAGCGGGTTGTACGCCTTGGCCGGCGCCTCGGCGACGGCGACGGCCGCGGCGTGGGCGAACCGGTTGGACGCGCCGATGACGAAGGTCTCGAAGGCGTACTTGGGGTTGAGACGGGCCGGCTCGGTCGCACCGCGGCCGAAGGAGATCTCGTTGCGGGCCGGCAACCGGCGAACGTTGTCCGGTGCCGGCTCACCGGACATCCCGTCGGCGTAGTGCTCCGGCTCGTCCCGGGCCCGCCCCGAGAACGGGTCGAAGGCCGGGTCGTCCCCGCCACCCCAACCGCGGTCCCCGAAGGCACCGGAGTAGCCCCTGCGATCCGGCGATCCACCCTCCTGGCGGTCGTCGGCGCTGGTGGGGTACGGCGCCGGCGAGGCTTGGTCGGCCGGCATCTCGGTGGGCATCTCGAGCGTGTCGCCCGACGGCAGGGGCTGCACCGTCACCGCGACCTGGATCTCGCGGCCGTAGGCCGCGGACAGCGCCTGCGCAAGCATGGGGCGCAGCCGAGTGTCGAGCACGTCCTTGGCGAACTCGTTCGGCGCCGCGAGCAAGGCGGTGTCCCCGACCAGGCCCAGCGGCCGGGTCAGCCCGACCCAGGCGCGATGTGCGGGAGACAGGGCGTTCTCGGCGAGCCCGGCGACGACCTGCTTCCACACCACCTCGAGCGGCAGGACGTCTCCGGCCGGATCTGGGCTGGCGCCGAGGTTCGGGTCGGTCACATGGTTCCCTCGGCTCGGCGGGCCGACGACCCGGTTGGGGCGTCGCGGTCGGACCACCTGCAGACCCGATGGGGTCCGACCCTGCCGCCGCGACACCGAGATGTCCACACAGCTGTCCACAGCCTGTGGAGACGGGGAAGGGTGCGCGAGATAGAGGAAGCGAGCCGGCGCAGGGCCGCGCGACCCCCGAAGTCGAGAGGCGCGGTGCCTACGAGGCCTACGTTGCGGTGCGAGGTTGTTCGGAGGTCCGGAGGCGGCGACGCTAACAGCAGCACCCTTCTCGGGCAAGGGATTCGGCGTGTCGGGGCGCGGCTGTTTGACCCTCCCCCGAGCCGTCCGTACCGTGGGGTGGTCTGTGCCGCGCGCGGACCACCTCGGCCCCCTTCCGCGCGGTCCCCCTTCGAGAGCGAGTCCTGTCGTGAGCAAGCGCACCTTTCAGCCGAACAACCGCCGTCGCGCCAAGACCCACGGCTTCCGGCTGCGGATGCGCACCCGCGCCGGCCGCGCCATCCTCGCGGGTCGCCGTCGCAAGGGCCGTACCGAGCTGTCGGCCTGACCGGGTCGACACTGGGACTTCGGCGGCCGGCTGGTGCTGTCTTACGACGCCCGTCTTCGCTCCCGCGCGGATTTCTCGGAGGTGGTGCGCCGCGGCCGACGGGCGTCCCGTCCGTTGCTGACCGTGCATGCGCTGTTGGCGGCCACGGATCGCGTTCCCGCTGCCAGCCAGACTGCCCCGCCGCGGGCCGGGCTCGTGGTGAGCAAGGCCGTCGGCGGTTCGGTGGTCCGCCACCGGACGGCCCGCCGGCTGCGCCATCTGCTGCGCGAGCGCCTGGCGAGCGTCCCGGCGGGAGCCCGACTCGTGGTCCGCGCCGCCCCGGCTGCCGGCGAGGCGCCCAGTGCCGCCCTCGCCGTCGACCTGGATGCGGCGCTGACCTCGGCGCTGCGCCCGCGCGGCCCGAGATGAGCCGCATCGGACCCGTGGTCCGGCTGCTGCTTGCCGTGGTGTCCGGTTATCGCCGGTGGGTCAGCCCACTGCTGGGCCCCCGGTGCCGGTTCGCCCCCACCTGCAGCGCGTATGCCGAGCAGGCGCTGCGCTCCCACGGGGCCGGCCGCGGGAGCTGGCTCGCCCTTCGACGGCTCGCGCGCTGCCATCCGTTCCACCCCGGCGGGCACGACCCGGTCCCTCCCGTACGTCCTTCCTGGGTAACCATGGAGCACACCGCCCTTCCGCCGCACCGACGTACCGGAGCCGACCCGTGCTAGACGCCCTCGCCAGTCCCGTCGGCTACCTGCTGGCCTACATCCACACCGGGCTCTCGACCTTCCTGATCTCCAGCAGCGGCCCGGCCTGGGCACTGTCGATCGTCCTGCTCACCGTCACCGTGCGGCTGCTGCTGTTCCCGCTGTTCGTCAAGCAGATCAAGAGCCAGCGCCGCATGCAGGAGCTCGCGCCCAAGGTCAAGGAGCTGCAGAAGCTCCACAAGGGCGACCGCGAGACGCTCAACGTCGAGATGATGAAGCTGTACAAGGAGAACAACGCCAACCCGATCTCCGGGTGCCTGCCGTTGCTCCTGCAGCTGCCGGTGTTCTTCGCGCTGTTCACCGTCATCCGGGAGTTCCGGACGACGGCCGGCAGCGGGCGCTTCGGCTTGTCGCGGGAGCAGCTGATCGAGGGCGCGCAGGCCAAGGTCTTCGGCGCGCCGATCTCTGCTGTGTTCAACAGCCCGGCGGAGCTGATCGCCCAGCTGGATGCCAGCCACACGACGGTACGCCTGGTCGCCGCCATCATGGTCGTGCTCATGGGCGCGACGACGTTCTGGACGCAGCGCCAGATGATCG
>JAHWJP010000079.1 GCA_019348355.1 Actinomycetota bacterium | reverse complement strand
GTCCCGGCTCCGCCGGGAGCTGTCACCTGCCCACTTACCTCCATTTTCGGATTAGTCGACACGGGTGCTCCTGTCACCTTTTTCGACCGCGGCGTTGCGGACGCGTTGGGTGTCCGGTTGGGGCGCGCCGGCGCAGACGTTGGCGCGGTGCGCATCCTTGGCGGCCACTGGCAAGTCGAGTTCGAACATGTGCAGATAACCCTTGCCGCCGATCCGACCGCCTCATGGCCAGCCAGAGTGGCTTTCGTGAAGGATCCGGCCCTGCAGATGCCATTTCAAGGTGTCTTAGGCACGGAAGGGTTCCTTGACAAGTTCGTCGTAACCTTCAACAAGTACTACGACTACTTCCTTGTCGAGCGTCCCTCTGATTGGCACGCTCGCATAGGTGAGCAGCTCACGGATGAGCCGACCGATCGCCCCGACGTTCAATGGGAACGACCACACCGGAACTGAAGCCGCCATAGGCCCTGGCCATCAGCCGACGTGGGAGCGGCGACACTCCTCGCGGCAAGCAGGGTCGGAGGAGACCGGCGCGCCAGTCGCGCTCGGGGACGGGTCGAGGTCGCTAGGGCTGCATTCTCGGATGGCCCACAGTCTGAGGAGCCCTGCTACTTGGTTGGCGGCGTCGGCTTGCATGATCTGGCTGAGTGGCTATCGCGACGTGCGCCCGGCGCCTGGCCGTGCGCCCGTCGTCCTCACGCACATCGAGCAGCAGCACCTCGCCCGCTTGCGCCGCACGTCCACCTCGTCCATGGGACGAAGTGTGTCAGGCTCGGCCGGGGCGCAGCATCGCTGGTCGCAGCGAGGTGGCCGGCCCGCGCCGGAACAGCGCAGCCGGCCGCCCACCCTCGGGGCCCACCGGCGCCGGCCGCCCGACCGGGACGAGGAAGTCGGGGGTGCCGGTCACCTTGCGGTGGAAGTTGCGCGGGTCCAGCGGATGCCCCCACACCGCTTCGTACACTCCCCGAAGCTCGGCGACGGTGAAGACCTCACCGACGAATGCCGTTGCCAACGGGGAGTACTCGAGCTTCGCCCGGGCGCGCTCGACACCGGCGGCAAGGACCTCGTCATGGTCGAAGGCGAGGGCCGGCGCATCCACCTGCTCGACCGCAACCCAGCGCACCGAGCGCGTCCCCTTCCCCGGCTGCGGCGCCTCGAGGTCCGGTGCGAACACGAGGTACGCGACGCACACCACCCGCATGCGCGGGTCGCGCCCGGGCGCCCCGAACGCGCCGAGCTGCTCGACGTGTGCGGCATCACGGCGGACGCCCGTCTCCCGCTCCAGCTTCCGCACCGCCGCGCTGTCAAGGTCCTCGTCGGCGTGGACGAAACCGCCCGGCAGTGACAGCGCGCCGCGAAACGGGTGGGTGCCACGCTCCACCAGCAGCACGCTGAAGACGCCGTCGCGGACGGTCAGCAGCACCACGTCGGCTGTCACCGCGAAGGGCGGAAACTGGGCCGGGTCGTAGGCGGCGAGCCAGCTCGCCTCGTCGTCGGGCAGGACGCGTCGCACCTGCGGCCGTCTCGTCGATGTCATGGGCCCCCGGCTCGTCTCGTCGCCGCGACCCTAACCCGTTGCTGCATGGCAGGATCGCGCCATGCCGGAGCTGCCGGAGGTCGAGGCGCTCGCTGCCTTCCTGCGCGAGCGAGCTGTCGGACGGGTGGTGGCCCGCGTCGACGCGCCGGGCATCCACGTGCTGAAGACCTACGACCCGCCGGTCAGCGCACTGGCCGGTCTCGCCGTCGAAGGGGTCGCGCGGCACGGCAAGTTCCTCGACCTCGACGTCTCCGGGCTCCACCTGGTCGTGCACCTGGCCCGGGCCGGCTGGCTGCAGTGGCGCGAGTCGCTGCCGCCGGCGCCGCCGCGGATGGGCAAGGGCCCGCTCGGGCTGCGGGTCCACCTGGACGACGGGAGCGGCTTCGACCTGACCGAGGCCGGCACGCAGAAGCGGCTCGCCGTCTATGTCGTACGTGACGTCGGCGCCGTCCCGGGTGTGGCGCGTCTCGGGATCGACCCGCTGTCAGCAGGATTCACCGTCGATTCGCTTGCAGACCTGCTTGCCGGTGTGCGCAGCCAGGTCAAGGGGGTGCTCACCGACCAGTCGCTGATTGCCGGGGTGGGCAACGCCTACAGCGACGAGGTGCTGTGGCAGGTCGGCCTGTCGCCGTTCAAGCCGGCAGCCAATCTCACCGGGTCCGAGGTCGCCCGGCTGCACGCTGCGATCGTCGAGACGCTGCGCGAGGCCATGGTGCGCGCCGAAGGTCTGGCCGCCGGCAAGCTCAAGGCGGAGAAGAAGAGCGGCCTGTCGGTGCACGGCCGCACGGGGCTGCCCTGCCCGCGCTGCGGCGACACGGTGCGTGAGGTGTCCTTCGCGACGAAGTCGCTGCAGTACTGCCCGACCTGCCAGACCGGCGGGGCCCCGCTCGCCGACCGGCGGCTGTCCCGGCTGCTCAAGTAGTCCGGCGTGCAGGGCGGCTCCGAGCCCCCCGGCCGAGCGGCCCCACCCCGAACGGCCCCGCCCCCCTCCGGGCGTGTCGTGCCAGGCCGGGCACGTCTCCGCAGCGGGTGTTGCACCACAGCGCAACTTTCCTCAGAACGTGCGCCCTCCTGCAACACCCACTGATGGGATGTGCCCACCCCCGCGGGTTGTCCACAGCCACGGCAGCCCGGGTGGCCGCGCGGGGATCGGGGGGTCACCGTGAGGTGGTGGACGTACGTGCGCTGCTCCGCCAGGCCCGGCAGGAGGCGATGCTCAGCCAGCGGGCCCTGGCCATGCAGCTGGGGCTTCCGGCGTCGGCCCTGAGCCGGTACGAGTCGGGCGCCGCGCAGCCCTCGCTGCAGATGCTCGACCGGATCCTCGCCGGTTGCGGCAAGCAGCTCGAGGCGACCCTGGTGCGCCGCCATGCCGATCTCGACGCCGAGCTCGCCCGACTCGCTGCGCAGTCACACCGCGAGCGCCTCTCATGGGTGGAGATCCTGACGCCCAGCTTCGTCAAAGAACTCGGCAGCGGAGTGCTCATCGGAGGGGCGTGGGCAGCTGCCCTGCACGCACTGCCGCGCGAGCACGACGCGGCTCGCCTGTGGGTGGCCGGCGACGAGGTGACCATCGCCTCGCTCGCCGGGCTCTTGCTCCGGTGGGCCGCCTGGTACTACGACGACGGCCGGCCCACCTCGCCCGTGGTGCGCCCGGAGCTGATCACCCGCCACCCCACGGCTTCGTGGCAGATCAATCTCGTCGGCCGGTTCGAGACCACCGTTGTCACCTCCGGTGAGCCCTGGCCGGTCGAGGTCCGGCTCGACGGTGACCTCGGACCACTGCGGGTCGTCGCCGCCCACACGCTCGGTCCGGACGACGGGGTGCGGCCCGACGTGGCGCAACGTTGGCTGGATCTCCGGTCCTGACAGACTGCCCGCATGGCGGACTATGACCTGGTCGTGATCGGGGCGGGCGCGACCGGGTTGAGCGCCGCCCGCAGCGCAGGACGAGCCGGGCGGCGGGTGGCGATCGTCGAGGCGGCGAGGCCCGGCGGCGACTGCACCCACTTCGGGTGCGTGCCGAGCAAGGCCCTGCTCGAGACTGCCCGCCGGGTGCAGGCCGCGAGATCCGGTTCGGCGTATGGCTTCTCGGCCGAGGTGCGGGTCGACTTCGCTGCCGTGATGGAGCGGGTCCAGCGGGTCATCGCCGACATCGAGCAGGACGAGTCGCCCACGCAGCTCGCGACCGAGGGCATCGACCTGCTCGCCGGATGGGGGGTGCTGACCGGCCCGACGTCGGTCGAGGTGGACGGTCGGCGGGTGACGACGGAGCGGTTCGTGGTGGCGAGCGGGTCGCGCGCCGCCGTACCGCCGATCGAAGGCCTCGAAGGCGCGGACTATCTCGACAACAAGAACGTCTTCGAGCTCCGCGAACTGCCCGAGCACCTGCTCGTCCTCGGTGGCGGCCCGATCGGGGTGGAGCTCGCGCAGGCCTTCCACCGGCTCGGTGCGCAGGTGACCGTCGTCGAGGCGTTGCCGACGCTGATCAGCCGGGAGGAGCCGGAGGCCCAGCAGGTCCTGCGCACGGTGCTGGAGCGCGAGGGCGTCAGCGTCCGGACCGGCGCCAAGGTGGTGAAGGTCGTGTCGGGCGGCAGCGGCCCGGTCCTGCATCTCGACGACGGCACGACGGTGAGCGGCTCGCACCTGCTGGTCGCGATCGGTCGTACTCCTTCCACCGACGGGCTCGGGCTGGAGACGGCAGGCGTACGGCTGGACCGGCGCCGGGTCGTGACCGACGAGCACCTGCAGGCAGCCGACACGGTGTGGGCCGCGGGTGACTGCACCAGCCGGCTGCAGTTCACCCACGTCGGCGACGAGCAGGGGCGACTCGCGGCGCGCAACGCCTTCGCCGGTCCGCTGCCGTGGCAGCGCGGGAAGTGGGACGACACCGTCGTGCCGTGGGTGACCTTCACCGAGCCCGAGATCGCCCACGTCGGGCTGACCGAGGCACAGGCCGTCGCGCAGCACGGTGACGGCGTCATGGTGTCGACGTTCTGGGACCGCAAGGGCGACCGGGCGCGTACGGCTGGTGAGCTCGACGGTTTCGTCAAGCTGGTCGCGGCGCCGGGGAAGGTCGGCGGCATGACGCTCGGCAAGTTGCTCGGCATGACGGCGGTCGGACCGATGGGCGGAGAGCTGATCGCCGAGGGGGCCTTGAGCATGCGCGCAGGGACGCTGCTCGGCCGGATGGCGCAGACGGTCCACGCCTATCCGACCTGGTCGCTGTCGACCCGGATCGCCGCCGCCCAGTTCTTCGACCGTGGACTCGAACCGGCCCGCCCCGGCCGGGCGTGAGCCAGCCGTCATGGGGGTCCAGGTCGTCGCGCACCGCGGGTCGTCCGCGGCGCACGCCGAGCACACGCTCGGTGCCTACGAGCTCGCGCTGCAGGAAGGTGCGGACTCGCTCGAGTGCGACATCCGGCTCACCCGCGACGGGGTGCCGGTCTGCGTGCACGACCGGCGGATCGACCGGGTCAGCGACGGTCGCGGTGTGCTCTCCACGTTGGAGCTGGCCGACCTCGCCGACCTCGACTTCGCCTCGTGGAAAGGACGACAGGGCGATCCGCTGATCGACGCGGCCTGGCAGGAGGCCGAGATCGACCCCGAGCGGCGCAGCGTCCTGACGCTGGAACGGCTGCTGCAGCTCGCGCACGACAGCACCACCCCGTCCGGGCGGCCCGTACACCTGCACATCGAGACCAAGCACCCCACCCGCTACGGCGCGCTCGTCGAGCGGGCGCTGGTCGAGCTGCTCGATCGATACGACATGGCCTGGCCGTCCAGCCGCGCGAACTCGCAGGTGACGGTCATGAGCTATGCGGTGACATCGCTGCGCCGCGTGCATGCAATGGCGCCGATCCTGCCCACTGTCCTTCTCCTGGACCGGGTGCCGGCGCGCTACCGAGACGGTCATCTGCCGGCGCAGATCAGCAGCGTGGGGGTGGCGCTGCGGGTGCTGCAGGACCATCCGGGTTATGTCGCGCGGGTGCACGCGTTCGGCGGTCGGGTGTGCGTGTTCACCGTGGACGACCCGGCCGACATCGACCTGGTGCTCGGCCTCGGTGTCGACGTCGTCATCAGCAACGAGCCCGGTCGGGTGCGGCGCCACCTGGTGGATGGCTGAGGCTGCAGGGCGCCGGCCTGCGATCTACGCTCCAGGTGCCCTGCGTCGCCCCTTTCGGTGAGGAGACTTCATCAGCGCCCGCCGCCGTCCGCCTGCGCGACCGACCGGAGCGCCATCGCCGGCGGCGGACCGCGGGCAGGTGCCGGTCGTCGGCGCCCGCGAGCCCTGTCCCTGCGGCAGCGGCAAGCGGTACAAGGCCTGTCACGGGAAGGACCCCGGTCAGGACACTCTCGTGCGCCGGCCGTTCGCAGATCTGACCGACGAGACCGAGTGGATCGCCCTGCGCGAGATCGTGCCCGCTGCGACCGCGCCACTGCACGTGAAGGACGCACCGGAGCGCACCGTGGTCCTGTCCACGGTGCTGCCGCTGGCCTGGCCGGCGCTCGTACGCGCCGACGGCACCGTCCTTCTGGGCCTGCAGGTGCGGTCGCGTTCCGGCGATGTCAGCCGGGACGTCGCGCACGCCCTGGAGCTGGCGCTGGCCGCGACATCCGCAGGCCCGGTGCAGCCCACCGGACTGCCTGGACCGGGCGCGCGCCTGCAGGACCTGCTCACCGAGCAGCGGCTCGACCTGACCATCCGTGCGGGGTACGACTACTGGGTGGAGGGCGCAACAGGTCCGACCGGTGAGCTGGCCACGTCGATGGAGCGCGCCAACGCCTCGGTCATCCCGACCGCCCGGTTGTCGTCGGTGTGCTCGGCCTACTGGTGCCGGATGCGCGTGAAGACCCACCTTCGCTGGGTGCTGCCCGAGGACGAGGAGCCGCTGCTCGACGCGATGGCCCGGCTCGCCGCCGCGAACGGGCTGGGCCTCGGCCCAGAGACGCGCTATGTCGGCAGCTTTCGCGCCCACGGCCTGCTCGTCCCGGTGTGGGACCTGCCGCTGGACCGCGAGGCTGCCGACCTCGAGCAGCCGGCGGCCGAGTTGCGCGGGCGGCTCGACGAGGCGCTGGCGTCGACGCGCCCCCTCACCGGCGAGCAGCGCCGGTCCCGCGCCGCGCTGCTGTCCCGGCAACTCACCCTGAACTGAGCTTCGGCTCAGTCGGGGAACGGGTCTCGCAGCACGGGGCAGCTCATGCAGCGCGGCCCGCCGCGACCGCTGCCGAGCTCGCTGCCCGCGATCCGCACCACCTCGACGCCCGCGCGCTCCAGCGCGTCGTTGGTCACGGCGTTGCGCTCGTACGCCACCACCAAGCCCGGGGCGAGCGCCAGGGTGTTGTTGCCGTCGTCCCACTGCTCGCGCTCGGCGGTGACCGGGTCCAGACCGGTGTCGATGGTGCGCAGGTGGTCGATCCCCATCGCGGCAGCCGCCGCATCGAGAAAGGGCCGGGGCTCACCCACGAGCAGACCCTCGCCCTCCCGCGAGGTCACCGGGAAGGCCGTCAGCGTGCCGGCCACGGCCGGGAACATCACCACCGCGTCCCGGTCGACCATCGTGCAGATGGTGTCCAGGTGCATCGTCGCGCGCTCCTGGGCGATGGGCACGGCGAGCACGGTGTGGGCGATCCCGGCGGCGAAAGCCCTGACCGCAAAGGCCTCGACACCCGCGGGGGTCGTGCGCTGGCCGGTGCCGACGGCGACGACGCCGGGCGCGAGCAGCAGGACGTCACCCCCCTCGAACCACGCCTCCGACGCCCCGCCGCCGTAGACGAGGGGTGTGCCGGCGAAGCGTGGATGGTGCCGGTAGATCGCCCCGGTGAGTGTGCGTTCCCGCTGGCGCGCGTGCATCGACGGGCTCGTGACAGCGACATGGTCGTCGACCCAGACCGAGCTGTCGCGGGTGAAGAGCAGATTCGGAAGCGGACGTACGACGAACTCGCCCTGCCTCGCGAGCCGCGCGACCACCCCGTCGGCTCCGTGCGCGGGCAGCTCCTCGTGCGTCAGCCCGGCCGCGAGCACCCCGACGAGGTCCTCACTCGCCAGGCCGAGCAGCCAGGCCCGAAGCACCGTCGTGAGCCGCGGCCCGACGACATCGGGTGCGACTGCGGAGTGCACGACCTCCGTACGCGCCTGAGGGTGCTCGAGGGTCTGCACCAGCAGGTCGCGCAGGTAGAGCACCTCGACGTCCCGCGCCCGCAGCGCCGCCGCGAAGCCGTCGTGCTCCTCCTGCGCCCGGGCCACCCACGGCAGTCCGTCGAACAGCAGGTCGGCGCTGTTGCGGGGCGTCAGCCGGGACAGCTCCGGCCCCGGCCGGTGCAGCAGGACGGTACGCAGCCGCCCCACCTCGCTCGTGACCCGGTGGTTCATGCGCCCAGCCCAGCCGTCATGCGGCGGCGGATTCCTCCAGCAGGCTCTCTCGCACCGCGGCGAAGAACTGCAGGTTGACCGTCGCCCGCCACCACGCGCCCTTGACCATCCGCGGCCCCCACGCGGGAGTCGCCTCGGCGGTGGGCCGGATCGCCTTGTCCATCCAGTCCTTTCCGTGAACCGGGTCGACCTCGGCATGCTCGACATAGAACGGGTAGGCGCCGGCCGGCGCGCCCAGGCGGTCGAAGGCCTGCAGCACCAGCCGGCAGCGCGGCCCGGCCTGCAGCTCGAGCAGCCCCAACGCGCCGACCATCTCTGGCTGCAGCCACCGGTTGGTCGCGAACAAACCGCCCAGCGCGGCGCGCTCCAAGGCCTCGAGGGGAAGCTCGGTACGCGGGATCACCGGCATGTCGATCGCCTCGACGAGCTGCTCGTACATCGTCGTGTGGACGCCCGTGGCGTCACCCTGACCCATCTCGTCCCAGTAGTTCTTGGCCAGCTCGAGCTTGGCGCTGCCGGAAAGACCGACCTGGCAGACCGCGACGAGGTCGTCGAAGCCGCCGTCCGGTCCGCCTTCCAGGGCGAGGAAGTCGACGACCTGCTCCCAGCTCGCCTGCTTGGCCAGCCAGGTGTAGGCGGCCGGCAGCCGGTCGCGGGCCGCGACGGCCCGCATCGCCTGCACCACCTCGTCCGCGGTCGAGGCCTGCGCGAGCGTCCCGGCGGACGCCCATGCGGCGTCGAGCTCGACCAACCAGTCCGCCTCGAGGCGACCCTTCAGCTCGGCGACCACGGGGTGGCCCTGCCGACGGATCGCCTCACCCACGACCTCGAGTGGGGCGGTGTGCAGGTCGTAGATCGCCAGCAGGGTCAGGAAGCGGTCCCGTCGGTCGACCGGCGCTGCGCCGCGCAACCGGTCGAGGGCGGCGTCACCGCCCGTCACCAGCGCAGAGGCGAGCGCACTGGACAGGGACGACGTCGACATGGGCGGCTTCTTCCGTATGAGGGGGCGGCGAAACCTGTACGAAACATAGTTCCTCTTCCCCCGCAGGCGTTGGCACTAACGAACGGCCGTCGTGGCAAGCATCTCTGCTGCTGTGGTTAGGGTCTTGCGCCATGGGACTGCTGGACGGCAAGGTCGCGATCGTGACGGGCGCGGGACGCGGCCTGGGTCGCGGGGAGGCGCTCGAGCTGGCGCGCGAGGGCGCAGCTGTGGTCGTGGGTGAGGTCGACGAGGCCGCCGGGTCCGCCGTCGTCGACGAGATCCGCGCCGGCGGCGGGCGGGCGGTGCTGCACCCGGGGGACTGCTCGGAGATCGACGTGGCGGAGGCCATCGTCGACGTCGCGCTGGAGCAGCTGGGCCGCCTGGACGCGCTGGTCAACAACGCCGGGATCCTGCGCGACCGCACGGTGCTGAAGATGACGCCGGAGGAGTGGGACGCCGTCATCAAGGTGCATCTGCGTGGCCATTACGCGCCGACCCATGCCGCGGTGCGGCACTGGCGCGAGATCGGCCAGTCGGGACGGGTCGTCTGCACGGCCTCTACCAGCGGGATCCTCGGCAACTTCGGGCAGAGCAACTACGGGGCGGCCAAGGCCGGGATCGCGGCCTTCGCACAGATCGTCGCGCAGGAGGGCTGGAAGTACGGCATCACCGTCAACGCCATCTGCCCGGCCGCCCGCACCCGGATGACCGAAGGGGCGTACGGCGACCGGTTGCCGGGCCCGGGCGGCCAGGAGGAGTTCGACTTCTGGCACCCGGACAACGTCGCACCGTTCGTGGCTTTTCTCTGCAGCGACGCGAGCAGTCACATCAGCGGCAAGGTGTTCGGTGTGCAGGGCGACACGGTCGAGCTCTACCGGCCCTACACCAGCGAGGCGGCGATCGACAACGGCGGCGTGCGCTGGACAGCCGAGCAGGTCGCAGAGCGCGTCGCCGAGCTGTTCGCGGCCACCGGAATGGCGCCGGAGGCGCAGAACGGCATGGCCCGGCTGCGCTACACGATGACGACGCGGCAGTAGTTGTTGATCCGGTCGATACCGGGGTAAGGCGCACCAGGAGCGCCGCCCCGAGGCCGCGCGACTGTCGCTCGATGTGCAGGAAGGTGTGGTGTGTTGCTTCCCTCTGGGCGCATGGCGGTGCTGGGAGCGGCTGGTGTAGGGGCGGTCGCCGCCGCCGCCGGACTGAAGGCGGCCAAGGCCCGGAAGACCGCAGCGAGAGGATTCGATCTGGACGATCCGCCAGCGCCCGGGGGGCCGGAGTTCGGGCGGTTGCTCGAATCTCTCACCGGGTCACCTGTGCGCCCTGGCAACCGGGTCGAGATCCTGCGCAACGGCGATGAGATCTTCCCCTCGATGGTGAAAGCCATCCGGTCGGCGCAGCGCAGCATCGACTTCTCGACCTACATCTACTGGACCGGCGGACCGGTGATCACCGACTTCGGTGACGCGTTGATCGAACGGGCCTGCGCAGGGGTGGAGGTCAGGATTCTGCTCGACGCGGTGGGCAGCGCCGTGAAGATCGATCAGCGCCTGGTCGAGCGGTTCCGGGAGGCGGGGGCAGAGGTCGAGTGGTTCCGCCCGCCGCATTGGTACACGCTCAACAAGGTCAACAACCGGCTGCACCGCCGGTTGCTCATCATCGACGGCAGCGTCGGGTTCACGGGTGGGACCGGTGTCGGCGAGGAGTGGACAGGTGACGCGCAGGATCCAGATCACTGGCGAGAGACCCATCTGCGCGTCGAAGGACCGGCGGTCCGTGACCTGATGGGCGGCTTCCAGGAGAACTGGGCCGAGACGACCCAGCGCATCCTCGCCGGCCCGCATCTGCCTGAGCTCTCCAGCTTCGAGGACGGGACCGACGTCCAGGTGACCCGCAGTTCGGCCACCAAGGGGAGCACCGACATCGAGGAGCTGTTCTACAGCGCCATCGCCGGCGCCCGCTCGCGGCTGTGGATCACGACCGCGTTCTTCGTTCCGCCGGATGCCTTTGTCGAGGCGCTCTGCGCGTCGGCGGGGCGCGGTGTGGACGTGCAGATCCTCGTCAACGGCCCGAATATCGACAAGGAGATCGTCCGCCGCGCCGGGCAGCGTTCGTACGGCCGACTGCTGGCCTGCGGCGTGCGGATCTTCGAGTACCAGCAGACCATGCTGCACGCCAAGACGCTGCTGATCGACGGGGCCTGGGCGAGTGTCGGCTCGAACAACTTCAGCAACCGATCGCTGGCGCTCAACAGTGAGCTGTCGTTCTCACTGTCGGATGAGCGCATCGTGGCCGAGCTCGAGCAGCACTTCCGCGACGACCTGCGGGTCTCCGACGAGTTCGACTTGACGCGCTGGAACAGCCGCCCGAGGAGGAAGCGGGTTGTCGAAGGGGTCACGGCGCTGGTGCGCGATCAGTTCTGATCACCGCTCGACAGGTGCGGGTCGCGTCGCCACAAGCCGCTGGGCGGCCGCGTGGGCCTCGAGCAGCACCGCCTTGGCCGGCCGGTCGAGGGCTCGGGCCGCCGCCGCGACGTCCTCCCACTCCGGCATCACGTTGACCACCTCACCGCCGAGCAGACCGAGCTTCACCCGCACCGGCTGGCCAGCAACCTCGACGGCGTGCTGCCGGCGTTCGAGGGCGTGCTTGGCCACTCTTGCCGCCCGCACCCCCAGCGTGCTCGTCTCGCGGAAAATGCTGCTGCGCAGTCCTTCCACCTCGGCCTGATCACACAGCACCGACAGCGTGTGCGCCGGCCGTCCCTTCTTCATGAGGATCGGCGTCAGCCAGGCGTCGCTCGCACCCGCGCTCAGCA
>JAHWJP010000078.1 GCA_019348355.1 Actinomycetota bacterium | reverse complement strand
GGGCAAGGGCGAGGTACGCCGCCGTCGCCACGCCCTCGTCGGCGAAGTAGCCGGCGCCGGCGAGCAGCCGACCCAGCCCGGCGGGATCCTGCACCCCGGTGGGGAGCAGGCCCCGCGGGGGCGGCGGAACGGTCAGCCGCCCAGTCCGGCGGCTGCCGTGACAGCCCGGGCGGTGAGCACGCGGGCCAGATGCTGGCGGTAGTCGGCCTGGCCGCCGAGATCCGACGGTGGGCTGGTGCCCTCCGCCACCGACGACGACGCCTCCTGGACCGCGGCCCGGTCAGCGGCCCCGACCAGCGCGCCCTCCACCGAGCTCGCGCGCACCGGGGTGGCTCCCATGTTGGTCAGCCCGATGCGGGCCTCGGCGATGGAGCCTCCAGGAGTGTCACCGTCCATCCGGACGGCCGCGGCCACGCCGACGATCGCCCAGGCCTGCGCGACCCGGTGGAACTTCTCGTAGCGCACCCCCCAGAAACCCTCGAGCTTGGGAACCCGGACCGCCGCGAGGATCTCGTCCGGGGACAGCGCCGTCTCGAGGTAGTTGACGAAGAAGTCCCTCGCCGCGATGGTCCGCCGACCACCCGGACCTTCGGCAACCAGCTCGGCGTCGAGCGCCAGCGCGACCGCCGCGAGGTCGCCGGCCGGATCGGCGTGGGCGAGCGCCCCGCCGAAGGTGCCGCGGTGGCGGACGGCCGGGTCGGCCACCGTGGCGGTGGCCTCGGCGAGCAGGCCGGCGTACTGCCGTACCAGCGGGTCGTCCATCACCTCGCTGTGCCGGGTCATCGCGCCGATCACGAGGCTGTCCCCGTCCTCGCGGACCCCACGCAGCTCGTCGACCCTGCCGAGGTCGACCAGCGTTGAGGGAAAGGCCAGGCGCAGGCGCAGCACCGGGATCAGGCTCTGCCCGCCGGCGAGGATCTTCGCGTCCTCACCGGCCTCGGACAGCGCGGAAACCGCCTCGGCCAGCGAGGTCGGCGCGACGTAGTCGAACGCGGCGGGGATCATGACGTGCCTCCGGAGGTCGCGTTGGTGGAGGGGCCGCCGTACGCGACGGTTCCCGAGGCGTCGCGGGGCGTCCCGTCGTCGTGGCGCAGCGCCCGCCAGACCCGTTCGGGGGTCGCCGGCATGGCGATGTCCCGCACGCCGAAGGGACGCAGCGCGTCGTGGATCGCGTTCATCACCGCGGGGGTCGAGGCGATCGTCCCCGCCTCACCGACGCCCTTGACCCCGAGCGGGTTGCTGGTGGACGGGGTCTCGGTCCGGCCGGTGTCGAAGTGCGGCAGGTCGGGCGCGGCAGGCACCAGGTAGTCGACCAGCGAGCCGGTCGTCAGGTTGCCCTCGGCGTCGTGGACGGCCTCCTCGTAGAGCGCCTGCGCGATGCCTTGCGCGATCCCGCCGTGCACCTGACCTTCGACGATGACCGGGTTGACGATCCTGCCGATGTCGTCCACGCAGACGTACTTGCGGATGGTCGTGAACCCGGTCTCGCTGTCGATCTCGACCGCACACAGGTGGGTGCCGTGCGGGTAGGAGAAGTTCTCCGGGTCGTAGACGTAGTCGCTGTCGAGCGTGGGCTCCATGCCGTCGGGCAGGTTGTGCGCGGCGAAGGTGGCGAGCGCGACCTGCTGGATCGTCATGGTGGCCTCCGGCGAGCCCTTCACGGAGAACGTGCCGCCGGAGAACTCGACGTCGCCCTCGGCCGCCTCGAGCAGGTGGGCGGCGATGCGCTTGGCCTTCTCGAGCACCTTGCCGGTGGCCTTGTGGATCGCGATGCCACCGACCACGAGTGACCGGGAGCCGTAGGTGTCCATGCCCTTCGGGCTCGAGTCGGTGTCACCGGTGACGACCTCGACGTCCTCGAACGGCACGCCCAGCGCGTCGGCCACGATCTGGCTCCAGGCGGTGTGATGCCCCTGCCCGTGCGGCGTCGCGCCGCTCGTGACCTCGACCTTGCCGGTCGGGAGCATCCGGATCTGCGCCGCCTCCCAGCCGCCGGCGCCGTAGGACAGCGAGCCGAGCACCCGGGACGGGGCCAGGCCGCACATCTCGGTGAAGGTGGAGATGCCGATGCCGAGCAGCATCGGATCGTTGTCCCCGCGTCGCCGCTCCTGCTCGGCCCGCAGCCCGGCCAGGTCGAACATCTGCTCGGCCTTCTCGGTGGCCGCCTCGTAGTTGCCCGAGTCGTAGGTGAGCCCGGCGACCATGTCGTAGGGGAACTCCTCGTGTCGGATCCAGTTCTGCTTGCGCAGGTCCATCGGGTCACGCCCGAGCTCCGCGGCCAGCTCATCCATGATCCGCTCGATGGCGTACGTGGCCTCCGGCCGTCCGGCGCCGCGGTAGGCGTCGGTCGGCGTCTTGGTGGTGAACACCCCGGTGCAGTGGAAGTCGTACGCCTTCATCTTGTAGATCGCGGGGTACATGAACGCGCCGAGAATCGGGATGCCCGGCGTGATCAGCTGCAGGTAGGCGCCCATGTCGGCGAGCAGCTCGACCTTCAGGCCGAGCAGGGTCCCGTCCCTGGTCGCCGCGATCTCGATGTCCTGGATCTGGTCGCGGCCGTGGATCGTCGCCTGGTAGTTCTCGCTGCGCGACTCGGTCCACTTGATCGGCCGCCCCAGCTTCTTCGCGACGACGAGGGCGAGCACCTCCTCGGCGTAGACGTTGAGCTTCGAGCCGAAACCGCCGCCGACATCGGGGGCGATGACCCGGATCTTGTGCTCGCCGATGCCGGTGACCAGCGCGAGCATCACCCGCAGGATGTGCGGGATCTGCGTGGCGGAGTAGACGGTGTACTCGTCGGCCGCGGCGATCGGCGCGACGACGACGCCGCGCGGCTCGATCGCCGTCGGCAGCAGGCGCTGCTGTCGGAACCGGCGCTTCACCACGACCGCGTCGTCGCCGGCCGCGGCGACCGTCTCGGCGTAGTTGTCGCCGGAGGCGAACGGCCAGCGGAAGCAGGTGTTGGTGCCCTTGTCACCATGTACGAGGTCGGCGCCCTCGGCGATCGCCGCCTCCATGTCGACGACGGCAGGCAGCTGCTCGTACTCGACCGCGATCGCCTCGAGGGCGTCGACTGCCGTGTAGCGGTCGCGGGCGACGACGACGGCCACGCCGTCACCGACGTAACGCACCTCGTCGACGGCCAGGGGTGGGTGGTCGGGGTGCACCATCTCGGCGGTCACCGGCCACGCGCAGGGCAGCGCGCCCTGGACGTCGGCGAGGTCCGCACCGCTGTAGGCCGCGATGACGCCGGGCAGCTCGAGTGCGGCGGACACGTCGACCGAGACGATGCGCGCGTGCGCCATCGGGCTGCGCAGCACGGTCATGTGCAGCAGCCCTGGCAGGGTGATGTTGTCGGTCCAGTTGGTCTGGCCGGTGACCAGCTTGGCGTCCTCCTTGCGACGCCTGCCCCGGCCCAGCTCGCCGCCGGCGTACGGCTTGGACAGCGCATCGGGGTGCTCGGCGATCTCCCCGGCAACCAGTCCGGCGTCCAGCTGCTCGGTCATGAGGAGGCTCCAGCGGTCTCGTGGCTCTCGGCGGGGGCGTCCTGGAACGAGCCCGGCAGCGGGCCGTCGCCGCGCATCTCGGACGCCGCTGACAGGACCGACTTGACGATGTTCTGATATCCCGTGCAGCGGCACAGGTTGCCCTCGAGCCCGTGCCGGACCTCGTCCTCGGTGGGATCGGGATTGTGCGACAGCAGGTCCACCGCAGCCAGGATCATGCCGGGGGTGCAGTAGCCGCACTGCAGGCCGTGATGCTCCTGGAAGGCCTTCTGCACCGGGTGCCAGGTGCTGCCCTCGGCCAGGCCCTGGATCGTGGTGATCTCGGTCCCGTCGGCCTGGACTGCCAGCACCGAGCAGGACTTCACGCTCTCGCCGTCGACGAGCAGCGTGCACGACCCGCAGTTCGAGGTGTCACAGCCGATCGGGGTGCCGACCCGACCGAGCCCGTCGCGCAGGTGGTGGGTGAGCAGGGTCCGGGGCTCGACCTCGTCTTCGTAGACAACGCCGTCGACCTTCATACGTACGCGCATCTGCTGCCTTTCGGGCTCGCCGGGACCGTGGCCAGCGGCTGGCGGCAGCGTGGAAGAGGTGCGCGGGGGGCCTGTGGGCGGAGTCAGGGCCCCACGCGGGCTTCCGACGAGTCGGCAGTCGCGTCATGCGTCGTGTTCCCGGACCGGGGCCGGGACCACGACCGGACCCTAACCCGTGCCGGGCCGTGGAAACAGTCGAGCCACCCTTACGCGTAGTTTGTGGTCGGAACGGCCGGGCTGGTTGTGCCGGCCGTCGTGAGCTCCCACGGCAGGCTGTGGCGCAGACCGAGGGCTCGACGCCCTGCTGCTGCTCAACGCCACCCAGGTTTGCAGATGGTCCGCCAACTCCCCGTTGGTCCGCTTCAACGGCTGTTGGTCGAGGCCGACAGGACCCGCCAGCAGGTGTCGCCCGCGGTCCATCAGCCGGCCAGCCCGACCGAAAGCCAGTCGCCGACCCCAACCCGCGTGACGCCGCGAGGTTGGCCGGCTCGAAAATTCCTGTTCACAGGCACTTTCGGCGCCCCGTTTTTGTCGGACCTTGGTTCTACCGTCTGTGTTGTGAGAGATCTGCTGTTCCCGTCGTCGCCGCCGTTGCGGGCGTGGTTGCGGTCGGCGGCGCGGGTCGCTGCGGTGGCGTTCTCGGCGGAGTGCCGGGCGATCATGGCGATGTTCGAGGCGGCCGAACCGGAGCAGCGGGAGTTCGTGGCCGGTGAGGTCGGGTGTGTGTTGCACATCGCGCCGGCGACGGCGATGGGCCGGGTCGGGACGGCGTTGGCGATCTGCGCCCAGCCGCGGTTGCTTGCCGGGCTGGATCACGGGCAGCTGTCGGTCGGGCAGGCCCGGGCGTTGCTGGATGAGATCGAGCACCTGGACGCCGGGCACGCCAGCGCGGTGCTCGACGCGGTCCTGGACGATGACCCGGCGGTGGAGCTGGAAGCGACCCCCGGTGAGCTCCGGTCGACGGTGAAACGGGCGATCCTCGTGCACGACCCGGCATTGGCCAGGAAGCGGCATGAGGCGGCGAAGCGGACTGCTGGGGTGTACGGCCGGCCGTTGCCGGACGGGATGGGCCAGGTGGTCATCGACTGCACCGCGGTACAGATGGCGACCGCTTTGGCCGCGATCGATGGCCGGGCCGCCGCGATGAGCTTCTCACCCGACCCGGACACCGGCCCGGACACCGACACGGAGCTGACCGTCGGGCAGCGGCGGGTCGCGGCGTTCCTGTACGCTCTGGGCTGCCAGCGCACCGGGGTGCAGGCGGTGCTGGAGTGCCCGGTCGAACAGGCCGCCGATGTGCACGCCGCCGCGCACGCACCGGTCTGGACCGTCGGGGTGCGGATGCCGGTCGCGGTCGCCCTGGGCCTGTCCGACCACCCGGCGCTGCTGTCCGGCTACGGGCCGATCGACGCCGACCAGGCCCGGGCGCTGCTCCCGACCGCCGACCTGGTCAAAGCGTGCGTCGACGGGCGCACCGGACAGGTGCTGACCGCCGACCGGCCGCTGCGCGCGAGGACCTGGCAAGCCGCCGATCCCGACCAGGCCCGGGCGCTACGCCAGGCGCTGGTCGAGATGGCGACCAGCGGCGGCCTCAAGACCGACCTGACCTGCGAGGGCTATGTGCCGTCCGAAGCGCTCGGCCGGCTGGTCGACCTGCGTGATGTGACCAGCACCTTCCCCGGCGATCGCACCCCCGCCAAAGCCTGTGACCGCGACCACCGGCTGCCCTACCCACTCGGCGCGACCAGCGAGCAGAACCTGCAGAACACCAGCCGCCGCTGGCACCGCGCCAAGCACACCGGCTGGCACACCAGCCTGCTCGACGACGGCACCATCCGCTGGACCAGCCCCAGCCACGGCGTCTACCACCGCAAACCTCAGCGCACCGTCCCACCGGCCATCCCCGACGGCACCACCCTGCCGCCCATCAACGACACCGGATAGCCGCCAGCCGCCGCTCCGCCTTCAGCGATGCGGCCCCGTGTCCGTCGCCCGCACCGCGAAATGCGCTCCCGGCGAGCCGATCGTCAGCATCACCAGCGCGAACCACGGCGCCCATCGCAGCTGCCGCCAGCACAGCAGCACCAGCACGACCAAGGCGACAAACAGCGCGCCGTGCAGCGGCCCGAGCACCGGAACCAGATCGGGTCCCGTCGTCCGCTTGAGCAGCGACCCGACGAGCAGCACGACGAACGACAGCGACTCCAGCAGCGCCACCACCCGGAGGGCGCGCACCCGCGTCATGACGTGATGCTCGAAACCAGCTCGTCGGCGGCGGCGTACGGGTCGAGCTGGCCAAGAGCCACCCGGCCGGCCAGCTCGGCCAGCGTGTCGCTGCCCGACACGTCGCCGATCCGGTTCCGGAGCACGGCGAGCGCCAAGGCCTCCACCTCGTCGGCGGCGCGGCGGCGCCGCCGGGCCAGCAGCTGGCCGCTGCCCTCCAGCCAGGTGCCGTGCCTCTCGATCTCGGCCAGCACGTCCTCGACCCCCTCGCCCCGTGCGGCCACGGTCTTCACGATCGGCACCCGCCAGCCGTCGTCGGTGCGCCGGTCCCCGAGGGACAGCATGTAGCGAAGATCGCGTACGACGGTGTCCGCACCGTCGCGGTCGGCCTTGTTGACCACGAACACATCTGCCACCTCGAGGATCCCGGCCTTGGCCGCCTGGATGCCGTCCCCCATCCCGGGCGCCAGCAGCACCAGCGTGGTGTCGGCGAGTGCGGCCACCTCCACCTCTGCCTGCCCCACCCCGACCGTCTCGATCAGCACCACGTCGCAGCCGGCGGCGGACAGCACCCGCAGCGCCTGCGGGGCCGCCCAGGACAGCCCGCCGAGATGCCCGCGAGAGGCCATCGAGCGGATGAACACGCCGTCATCGGTCGCGTGCTCCTGCATGCGGACCCGATCGCCGAGCAGCGCCCCGCCGGAGAACGGCGAGCTCGGGTCGACCGCGAGGACCCCGACGGTCCTGCCCTGCCGGCGGTAGGCCGCGACAAGCGCGTTCGTCGAGGTGGACTTCCCGACTCCGGGCGCCCCGGTCACCCCGACGACGTGGGCGTGTCCGGCGCGGGGGGCGAGCAGCGCCATGGCCTCCCGTAGGGCAGGGCTGGCGTCCTCGATCAGGCTGATCAGCCGGGCGACCGCCCGGGCGCGCAGAGCAGGAACCTGCCCACTGGCCTGTTCGACCAGCAACGGCACATCCGCGACGCGACGGGACCGCGTCGTCCCCTCACGCGCCGGAGCGGAGCTCACCCCGCGAAGCTGGCGGGAACCCGCAAGATCAGGGCGTCACCCTGACCACCGCCACCACACAGCGCGGCCGCCCCGATCCCGCCGCCGCGCCGCCGCAGCTCGTGCGCCAAGTGCAGCACCACCCGGGCCCCCGAGGCGCCGATCGGGTGGCCCAGCGCGATCGCGCCGCCGTTGACGTTGACCCTGTCCGGGTCGACCCCAAGCGCACGGGTCGAGGCGATGCCGACGGCGGCGAAGGCCTCGTTCAGCTCGAACAGGTCGACATCGTCGACGGACAACCCCTCCCGGGCCAGGGCCGTGCGAATCGCGTTCGCCGGCTGCTCCTGCAAGGAGGTGTCCGGGCCGGCGACGATGCCGTGCGCACCGATCTCGGCCAGCCACGACAGACCGAGCTGCTCCGCCTTGTCCTTGCTCATGACCACGACAGCAGCGGCCCCGTCGCTGATCTGCGAGGCGTTGCCGGCACTGATCGAGCCGTCCGCCGTGAACGCCGGGCGCAACCTGGCGAGCGACTGCGCGGTGGTGCCGGGACGTACTCCCTCGTCCTCCCGCACGACGACCGGATCGCCTTTGCGCTGGGGGATCTCGACCGGGACGATCTCCTCGTCGAACCGCCCGTCCTTGATCGCAGCGGCGGCCAGCTCGTGGCTCCGGGCGGCGAACTCGTCCTGCTCCTCGCGCGTCATCGGCGCGAAGTTGGACTGGTGCCGCTCGGTCCCCTCCCCCATCGGCACTTTGTCGAAGGCGTCGAACAGCCCGTCGTGGAAGGTGGCGTCGAGCAGTTCTGCATTGCCGTAGCGGTAGCCCTGACGCGCCTTCGGCAGCAGGTACGGCGCGTTGGTCATCGACTCCATGCCCCCCGCGACGACAATCTCGACCTCACCGGCCCGGATCAGCTGGTCGGCGAGCGCGATGGCGTCGAGCCCGGACAGGCAGACCTTGTTGATCGTCAGGGCAGGGACGGTCATCGGGATGCCACCGAGGACCGCGGCCTGCCGGGCGGTGATCTGGCCCTGGCCGGCCTGCAGGACATGACCCATGATCACGTAATCGACCTGCGCACCTGCGACGCCGGACCGCTCGAGCGCTGCCCGAATCACCCGCCCGCCCAGGTCCATCGCGGTGAGGTCCCGAAAAGCGCCGGCCATCTTGCCGATCGGGGTGCGGGCGCCGGCGACGATCACGCAGCTGCTCACGAAGTTCCTCTCAGGCGGCGACACGGGCAGGTGCAACGATACGAGCAGCCGATACCGCCCGCCAGGAGGGAGCCGTCCGTGCAGGTCACTCACATCGACCACGTCGGCATCGCGGTGGCCGACCTCGACGCCGCCATCGCGATGTACGAGACAGCGTTCGGGATGCGCTGCGTCCACCAGGAGGTGAACACCGAGCAGGGCGTACGCGAGGCGATGCTCGCGGTCGGCGACTCCGACAGCTTTCTGCAGCTGCTCGCGCCGCTGCGCCCCGACAGCCCGATCGGCAGGTTCCTCGACCGGAACGGTCCCGGCATCCAGCAGCTGGCCTACCGGGTCGATTCGATCGAGGAGGTCAGCGCCCACCTGCGCGCGCAGGGCATGCAGCTGCTCTACGACGAGCCGAAGACCGGCACAGCGGGCAGCCGCGTCAACTTCGTCCACCCGAAGAGCTCCGGCGGGGTCCTCGTCGAGCTCGTCGAGCCCGGGCCGAACGGCATGGGCCACTGATGACCGGCCCGGCGTGCCCCGCCTGAGGCTGCGGGCGAAGACCTCGTCGCTGGAGCTGGACCTGCTGATCGCGACACTGCCGGAGGTGCTGCGCGGCCTGCGCGGGTGGCGGTTCGAGGACGGCGTCGTGCAGGACCCGCTCGGCCGGCCGTGCGAGCGGCTACAGCTGGTCGCTGGTGGCCATGCCCAGCCCGGTGCCCGTTACCGGTTGGAGCTGCCGGCGGGCGAAGACAGCGCCGAGGCAAGGCCGGCAACGACGGCCGAACAGCTCGCCGCGTTGGTGCAGGCGCGCCGACTGGACGGCTTCGCCGGCGTCGAGCGCTGGGTGCTCAGCGACCTCGGGGCCGAGCCGGCCGAGCCGGGCGAGGCAGCCGAACCGACCGAGGCAGCCACCCATGCGCGGCCGTCGTCCGCCGAGCTGGAGCTCGTGCAGGATGACCGCGAGGCAGTCCGGATGGCACTGCACCTGAAGGACGTGCCCCCAGTCGAGGTGGCGCTGCTGCATCCGGACCGGCCGCAGGCGTTGCGGGTGGACGGGCGCGTCGAGCCCGCTGACACCGGCTTCTTCAGCGGGCCGGCGACGCTGTCCGGGGTGCTGCAGCTGGACGCCCTGCCTCCGCACGAGACCGCTACGCCACAGCTCGACGCCGACCTGGTCCACCGGCGCGGCTCGGCCAGGCTGCGGGTCCGCCTGTCGCGTGGCACCGGCGATCAGTGGGAGGTCGCCGGTGAGCTGCGGCTGCGCGGACGGGGCCTGCTGCGCCTCCCGGTCGCTCTGTCCGGTCCCGTCCTGCGGCACTACCTCAACAAGCACGCGCCCGAAATCGAGCAGGCTCTCGCCGAGTCGGCCGGCTGGAGAGCGGACGCTGCGCTCCGCCTTCGGCCCGAGCCCCTCCACCGCCGAGCTGGCCGGCACGTTCCTCGATGTCGCCCTCGTCCTGCTGCGGCAGCAACCGCCCGAAGGGCTGACCGGCGACACGACGCCGATGCTGTCGGCTCCGACAGTGAAGGCCCCCGATGGGCGGGCCTGACGAGACGTCCGCATCCCCCGGGAGCAGCAGACCGGCCCATTCTGGCGGCGCCCTCGGCAACCGCGGCGCCCCGGGCTTGTTCGTCGGGCTGTATGCCCGTGTCGGGCTCGGGATGGCGGCCAGCTGAACTGGCAGCGCCCGCTTAGTCCGGGTCGGGGATCTGCGCGAGCGGCGGGAGCGAGACAGGCGCATCCTCCGGATAGCACAGCCCGCCTCGGTAGGCGAGCACCCGGAAGACGAGCAGGGCCAGCAGCGCCGACGCGGCCGATTCGACCAGGATGCCGATCTTGGCGTCCTGCTGAACGGCAGGTTCGGCAAAGGCCAGGTCGGTGATGAACAGTGCAATGGTGAAACCGATCCCGGCGACCGCGGCGACACCGGTGACCTGCCCCCAGCGCACGCCGCCGACGAAAATCGCACCCGGCACCCGCAACGCCAGCCAGGTGCCGGACAGCACGCCGAGCAGCTTGCCCGCGACCAGCGCCACCGCGATGCCGACCGCGACCGGGCTCGTCGCGGCCGGCAGGGCGCTGCTCAGCCCCCGGACGACCGTGCGGGCGTGCTCTGCAGTCGGTGCGGACAGGAAGCTCTGCCCCATCGCCGGGATGCCTTCGAGCTGTCGCTCGCTGGGCCGGTAGGACGCGAACAGCAGCCCCATCGCGACCCCGGCAACGGTCGGGTGCACCCCCGAGGTCAACGTCGCCAGCCACACCAGGATCGCGACCAGGACGTACGGCGTGGCGTCGTGCACCCCGACGCAGCAGCGCCAGTACGCCGATCAGCAGGATGGCCACCGTGAGCGCCGCCACGTCGACGTCGTCGGTGTAGAACACGGCGATGACGCCGATCGCGGCGATGTCGTCGACGATCGCGAGGGCGAGCAGGAACAGGCGCAGCCGGTTCGGGCAGCGCGGCCCGACCAGGGCCAGGACGCCGAGAGCGAAGGCGGTGTCGGTGGAGATGGCGATGCCCCAGCCCCGGGCCGCCTCCCCACCCGCGATGGCGAGGTAGACGAGGGCCGGAAGGGCCAGACCGCCCAGCGCGGCCAGCGCCGGTGCGATCACCGCTCTGCGGTCGCGGTACTCGCCGACCGACAGCTCGCGGGCGATCTCCAACCCGACCAACAGGAAGAACAGCGTCATGAGCCCGTCGTTGACCCAGTGCCGCAGGTCGTCGCGCAGCTCGCGGTCACCGAACTGCAGGGACAGCTCGGTGTCCCACAGGTCCTCATAGCTGCCGGCGAGCGGGCTGTGACCCAGGCCAGCGCGGTCACCGTCGCGAGCAGGAGCAGCAGGGCGCCGTCCGACTCGGTGCGCAGGTAGCGCGCGCCGCAGCCGTGAGCTCCACGGACGGCAGCGCTGCGGCTCGGGTCACGGGCGGCCCTTTCGCGCAGCAACGGCCGCTTCGACGGCAGTGTCGAGCTGGTCGATCTGGAGGCGGCCCGCAAAGCGAGCGCCGTTGACGAACAGCGCCGAGGTGCCCTCGACGCCGCTCGCCACGCCGCTGTCGAAGTCGTCGCGGACCCGCTGGTTCCAGGCCTCGCTCGCGGGTCGCAGGACCGACTCGCCCGCCAGGGCGAGCGCCTCGGCATGCCGGGCGAGGCGGCCCGCCCCAGGGCGTCCTGGTCCGCGAAGAGCCGATCATGCAACTCCCAGAACACCCCGGCCGCGCCCGCCGCCTCCATGGCAAGGGCGGCCGAGTAGGCCGAAGGATGCACGTCGACGAGCGGGTAGTGCCGGGAGACGAGCCGGACGTCGCCGCGCCGTGCCATCAGGTTTCGCAGCAACGGCTCGAG
>JAHWJP010000077.1:6544-11816 GCA_019348355.1 Actinomycetota bacterium | reverse complement strand
ACCCCGCGCGTGGCGGTCCGCACCGTGGCGGCCCGCACCGTGGCGGCCCGCACCGAGGTGGCGCGCACCGAGGTGGCGCGCACCGCGGTCGTTCGCCCCTCGGTGACGACCCTGCCCTTCACCGGCAGCAGCTCGCTGCAGTTGCTGGCGAACGGCCTGTTCGCTCTGGTCGGCGGTGCGATCTTGATGCGCCTGGGCCGAGCCCGTTCGGGACAGTCTCGTTCGGCCGTGCGCTACCAGGCACGGCACGGGGTCAGCACCGTCTGACGACCATCTCGGCCAAGGAGCCGGTCGCCCCTCTCGGGGCGGCCGGCTCCTTCGTCGTGAGGCGACGGTTCGTCTCAGGGGCGGCGGGCCGGGCTGGCCGTCTTCGCCGGGTCGCGCTCCACGACATCCCCGAGCACGTCGTCGATCGCCTGAAGCAAGTCGGCGTCGAGCGTGCGGCCTGCGGCGGCGGCGTTGTCGCGCACCTGTTCCGGGCGCGACGCCCCGATGATCGCCGAGGAGACGTTGGGGTTCGACAGCACCCAGGCGATCGCCAGCTGCGCGAGTGAGAGCCCGGCCGAGTCGGCGAGCGGGGCGAGCTGCTCCACCTTCGCGAGCACCTCGTCGCGCAGCCAGCTCGAGATCATGTCGGCGCCCCCGGTCTGGTCGGTGGCCCGCGAGCCGGCGGGGAGCTCGGCGCCCGGCTTGTACTTGCCGGTCAGCACGCCCTGCGCGATCGGTGACCAGACGACCTGGCCGATCCCCTCCTGCTCGCAGAGCGGGACGACCTCGGCCTCGATGACCCGCCAGAGCAGGTTGTACTGCGGCTGGGAGGCCACGATCCGGTCCAGGCCCATCTCGTCGGCGATCTCGAGCGCCGCCGCGATCTCGGACGCCTTCCACTCACTGACGCCGATGTAGTGCACCTTGCCGGCCCGCACGAGGTCGTCGAAGGCCCGCAACGTCTCCTCGAGCGGCGTCTCGTAGTCGTAGCGGTGCGCCTGGTAGAGGTCGACGTGGTCGGTCTGCAGCCGCTTCAGCGAGGCGTGGCAGGACTCCATGATGTGCTTACGGGACAGGCCGCGGTCGTTGCGACCCTCGCCGGTCGGCCAGTAGACCTTGGTGAACAGTTCGTAGGACTCGCGCCGGATGCCCTTCAGCGCCTCGCCGAGGACCGTCTCGGCCTTGGTGGCGGCGTAGACGTCGGCGGTGTCGAAGGTCGTGATGCCGACCTCGAGGGCTGCGTGCACGCACGCGGTGGCCTGCTCGGCCTCGACCTGCGAGCCGTGCGTCAGCCAGTTGCCGTAGCTGATCTCCGAGACCATCATGCCGCTGCGCCCCAGGCGCCGGAAGTCCATTCCCCGACCGTACGTCGCTCAGGCCGGGCGCGGCCCACCGGGGGAGACCCGCGCGGGCGGCAGCCGGAAGCGGCGGAACACCGTGGAGCGCAGCACCCCGTACCCGATGTGGTTGGTCATCTTCTTCTCGTCCGGGAAGTCGGCGCGTACGTTGCGCCGGATCGCTCTGGTGGTCAGCACCACATCGGCGATCATCGCGAAGATGCCGGCCAGCCAGATCGTCAGGGCCAGGTCGAGCGCCCGCCGGTTGCCGGAGATCTGCGCGGTGACGAGCAGCAGGGCCAGCGGCAGCAGCAGCACTCCGACGTTGCGCCGGCGGTCGACGGTCTCCCGGACCAGCGCACGGACCGGCCCGGCGTCGCGTGGCGCGAGGTAGCGCTCGTCGCCGCGGGCGGCGCCCTCCTTGACCTTGGTACGGGAGGCGGCCGCCTGCTCCCGGGCTCGCTTGGCCGCCTCCTTGCGCGTCTGCGGCGGCGGTGCGACAGGGCCGGTACGCCGGCGCTGCGCCTCGCTGCGCTTGGGCGTCGGGCGACCCTTGCCTGTCGGGGAATTGGGGGAGCTCACCGGGCAACTGTAGCGACGCTCAGGATCCCCGTCCCTCGCTGATCCACGCGGTCGTTGAGGTGGAGGTCGGAAGGAAATCCACCTCGTACGCCGCGTGGATCAACGTCGGGCGGGCTCAGGGCAGGGCGAGCATCTGGTCGAGCGCCGCCTTGGCGAAGCGCGCGGTGTCCGGCTCGACGGTGATCTGGTGAACGACCCGCCCCGCGACCAGCGACTCGAGCGTCCACACCAGGTGCGGCAGATCGATGCGGTTCATCGTCGAGCAGAAGCAGACCGTCTTGTCGAGGTAGACGATGGTCTTGTCCGGGTGGGCCTTGGCGAGCCGGCGGACCAAATTGAGCTCGGTGCCGATCGCCCAGGAGCTGCCGGCTGGTGCGGCGTCCAGCGTCTTGATGATGTAGTCGGTGGAACCGACCAGGTCGGCGGCCAGCACGACCTCGTGCCGGCACTCCGGGTGGACAAGGACGGTCACGCCCGGCACCCGTTCGCGCACCTCACGGACCGACTCGACGGTGAAGCGGCCGTGCACCGAGCAGTGGCCCTTCCACAGGATCACCGTGGCGTCGCGCAGCTGCTGGGCAGTGAGGCCGCCGCCGGGCTTGTGCGGGTCGTAGACGACGCAGTCCGACAGGGCGAGGCCGAGCTCGCGAACGGCGGTGTTGCGACCCAGGTGCTGGTCGGGCAGGAACAGGATCTTGCGGGGCCGGGTGGGGGAGCCGTGCGTGAGCGCCCACTCGAGCGCGCGGCGGGCGTTGGACGAGGTGCAGATCGTGCCGCCGTGCCGGCCGGTGAAGCCCTTGATGGCGGCGCTGGAGTTCATGTAGCTGACCGGCACGGTGTCAGCCGCGACCCCGGCGGCGACCAGGTCCTCCCAGCACCGCTCCACCTGCTCGAAGCTGGCCATGTCGGCCATCGAGCAGCCGGCGGCGAGGTCCGGCAGCAGCACCGCCTGCTGCGACCCGGTGAGGATGTCGGCCGCCTCGGCCATGAAGTGCACGCCGCAGAAGACAATGAACTCCGCCTCGGGCCGGGCCGCGGCCTGCTGGGCGAGCCGGAAGCTGTCACCGGTGACGTCGGCGAAGGCGATCACCTCGTCGCGCTGGTAGTGGTGACCGAGCACGAACAGCCGGTCACCCAGGGTGGCTTTCGCGGCGGCGGCCCTGGCCACCAGTGTCGGGTCGGAGGCAGCCGGCAACTCACCGGGGCAGTCGACGCCGCGCTCGGAGTCCGGGTCGCTCTGCCGGCCGAGCAGCAGCAGGGCCAGTGGTGTCGGCTCGACACCGGGCATCAGATCGAGTGCGGAAGTCGTCACGGTGGGCCTCTCGTCCGGCGGCCGGGGATAGCGTCGCACAGACGATAACACCATGGAGAGTCACAGGCTTCCCGGCGGGTCGGGGTCGGGAAGGCTGACGACCAAATATCGCTAGAGGGCGCCGCGCTCCCACGGACCGGTGACGGCCATCGAGCCGCCGGAGCCAGCCACATCCTCACCGAAGATGTTGACGAACAGGAACCGGCCGTCGGCACTCCAGCAGGCACCTGCAAGCTCGGCGTCGCTGAAGATGTTCTCCGCGAAGGGGAAGGCGACGCCATTCATCGTCAGGCCGATGAGCCGGTTCTTGTCCTCGCCGAAGAAGCGACTCTCGTCGTTCTGACCCAGGTTGGCGCTCGACGAGTCGTCCTCGCAGATGAGGATGCCGCCGCGGGGGGTGACCACGATGTTGTCCGGGCTGTCCAGGACGTCGCCATCCGGCGACTCGAACAGCAGGATCAGCTGGCCACCGGAATTGCCGCGCGGCCGGTACTCCCAGATCTGGCCGTATCCCTCCCGGAACCCGTCGGAGTTGACGTCGCCGTTCTTCGCGTCGCCGCCGCTGGTCGAGGCGAAGAAGATGCTGCCGTCGCCGTCCCAAATGCCTTCGAGCCGGTTGAACTTCGCTCCGCCGCCGGCGAAGCCCTCGTTGAACACGTCGTTGCGACCTGCGGGGTCGGGCTGGGTGATGGGAACCCAAGTCACCGGAAGTGGCTTGCCCTGACGCTGGCCCTCGCGCAAGTCCGACTGCGGCCGCGCCTTGATGGCGAGCATCTGCAGTTCACCGCCACGTGCCAGGTCGTTCGGGTCGACGGGCAGGAAGCGGTAGAAGCCGCTGCCTACGCCCGAGCCGGCGTCCTCGGTCTGGTAGACGATGCCGGTGCGCGAGTCCTGTGCGGCCGCCTCGTGCGGGAAGCGGCCCATCGCCTTGAGCGGCGCGGGGGTGGCGGCATTTCCCAGCGGGGTGCCGGTGGGGACGAAAAAGTTGTAACCATGGCGCTGCGAGGTGGGTGGCGTCGACGTGGAGTCCTGCACGATCTCCTCGCTCGTGATCCACCCCGCAGGCAGGACGCCGCCCGCACAGTTGACGACCGAGCCGCGCATGCTGACGTAGTCCTGCAGTTTCCCCCCGTTGGGTGCGCCGAACTGCGCCGGGTCGAAGTCGATCGTTGTCGTGCCGCCACGCGCACTTGGGTCGTACGACCCGGTGCCGTCGATGGTGAACACGCCCTGAGTGGGAGTCGCCCCACGACTGAAACGGATCTCGTGGTTGCAGATCAGCCGGGTACGGCCCCCGGCGAGGGCGAAAGAGCCCATCCCGTCGTGCGCGCGCGGAGTGGGGGCGCCGTCGGTCATCGGGGCGCCGGTCTTGGTGAGGATCGTGTACGAGAAACCGGCGGGTAGGGCGAGCCACTCGTCACCGGTGTTGCGGGCGGCAACGGGCGACAGCGGGCCGTAGTCTGTCCCGGCTCCCGGCCGACCCTTTCCCTGCGGAGCGGCCTCGGCCATGCGCACGGTGAGAGCCTGCAGGGCTGTCCCTCCGAACAGTGCCGTGCCAGCGGTGATGCCGCTGGCACGCAGGAAGGATCGGCGGTCGAGGCCGGCGGGTTCGAGATCTGCGGAGGTCATTGTTCTCCCGAGAAGATGACGTGTGGGGTACGGACGGTGACGAGCGTGCCGTTCACGTCCGGCCAGGCCCCGACCTCGAGGTGAACAGGAGGCAAAGGTGTCGATAACGACTGAGGATGGGACAAGCCGGTGCGCGTGTTGATCGCCCCCGACGGCTTCGGCGGCACCCTCAGCCCGGTCGAGGCCGCCGCGGCCATCGCCGCAGGCTGGCGCGCCGCGGCGCCGGACGACGATCTCGACCTCGCGCCGCTGTCCGATGGGGGCCCAGGCTTCGTCGAGGTGCTGGCGGCCGCGCTGCCCGGGGCCCACCGCCTGGCCGTCCGGGTCGAGGACCCTCTTGCCCGCCCGGTCCGGGCCGAGGACCCTCTTGCCCGCCCGGTCCGGGCCGAACTCCTGCTGGACGGGACCACCGCCTATGTCGAGA
>JAHWJP010000077.1:0-6444 GCA_019348355.1 Actinomycetota bacterium | reverse complement strand
GCCCGCCCGGTCCGGGCCGAACTCCTGCTGGACGGGACCACCGCCTATGTCGAGAGCGCCCAGGCCTGCGGCCTGCACCTGCTGCAGGATCACGAGCGAACTCCGACGACCACCACGACGTACGGGGTGGGGCAGCTGCTCACCGCGGCGCTCGATGCGGGCGCGACCCGCATCGTCGTCGGCCTCGGCGGCAGCGCGACCAACGACGGCGGCGCCGGGATGCTGGCCGCTCTCGGGGTGGCCGGTTACGGCGCTGGCGACGAGCGACTCGCTCCCGGCGGGGGCGCGCTGGCTGGGCTCGCCCGACTCGAAGGTCGGCCGGACCCTCGGCTGACCGACGTCGAGCTGGTCGCCGCGACCGACGTCGACAGCCCGCTGCTCGGCCTGAACGGGGCCTCTGCCGTCTTCGGGCCTCAGAAGGGGGCGAGCCGAGAGGACGTTCTGCTGCTCGAAGGCGCCCTTCACCGCTGGGCCGACGTCGTCGAGGCCCATCTCGGGGTGGCCGTCCGCGACGAGCCGGGCGCCGGCGCTGCCGGCGGCCTCGGCGCAGCGCTGCTCGCGCTGGGCGCCCGGCGCGAGCCCGGCATCGCGCTGGTGCAGCAGCTCGTCGGTCTGCCGGCGCGGGTCGCCCGCGCCGAGCTCGTCGTCACGGGGGAGGGCACGCTCGACGGCTCCAGCCTGGTCGGCAAGGTGGTGTCGGGCGTCGCCGCGCTGGCTGCGGCCGAGGCCGTCGTCTGCCTTGTCCTGGCGGGCGCCGTCCGGGTGGGCCGGCGCGAGCTGGGTGCGGCCGGCATCGAGGCGGCGTACTCCCTGGTCGAGCAGGTGGGGGTCGAGGCGGCGCTGCTCCGCCCCGCGCAGGAGCTCGCGGCTTTGACGACCCGGGTCGCCAGACAGTGGTCCGGGCCCGGACGTGCGACAGTGGAAGAGTCCGGGACGCCACCGTGTTGACTGGACGACACCAGTACGCGATCCCCCCCGCTCGATCTTCCCGGAGGCCCCCATGACCGCCCCGCAGACCACTGCTCCCGAGACCGCGCCCGAGTCGGCCGTCGGCGTCGTGCTCAGCGACCCCGCCGCCGAGAAGGTCAAGGCCCTGCTCGCGCAGGAGGGCCGTGACGACCTCGCCCTGCGGGTTGCCGTCCAGCCCGGCGGCTGCTCGGGTCTGCGTTACCAGCTGTTCTTCGACGAGCGGTCGCTGGACGGTGACGCGGTGCAGTCCTACGCCGACGGCAGCGTACGGGTGGTCGTCGACCGGATGAGCGTCCCTTATCTCGCTGGCGCGACGATCGACTTCGTCGACACCATCGAGAAGCAGGGCTTCACCATCGACAACCCCAACGCGGGCGGTTCCTGCGCCTGCGGCGAGTCCTTCCACTAGCCGGACCGAGCGCACCAGGCGATCAGGCCGGGAAGCCGTGTCGGCGTAGCCACGCCGCCAGGCTTGCCTCGTCGTCCAGGCGCCATGAGCGCCGATCGTGGGCGGGCGGCATCTCTAGCTGCTTTCCAGCGCTTGGAGTGCCACACCTCGCCTTCCTCTCGTTCGTGCTGGGTCCTGCCCCGTGCCGTTCAGGTCGGCCCGCGCTCACCGCGGGCTGGCTCCTAACTGCCGTACTCGCCGTAGCCGTCGAGACGAGCCGCCGTCCCGGCGCTGATGTCCACCGGCGCCGGAGCACCTGCCACCGGCAGGCGAAGCACGGCCGGTGGGGAGCCGCCGAGCACCCCGGAGATCTCCCGGCAGTCCGCGACGAGGGTGTCGATCGAGTCCGCGTCGACGTCTGAGGGGACCGAGCTGTGAGAAGCCATGACCTCGACGGTAGGCAGTTACCGGCGGGTACCCAAGCGCTACCAGCCGGTAGTAAGAGGCCCACTAGGGTCGGCTCATGCGCATCGCCGTTGCCGGATCCATCGCCACCGACCACTTGTTCACCTTCGAGGGGCGCTTCGCCGACTCGCTGCTGGTGGCCCAGCTGAGCAACGTGTCGCTGTCCTTCCTCGCCAGCGACCTGCAGGTCCGGCGCGGCGGCACGGGCGCCAACATCGCCTTCGGCATGGGCATGCTCGGCGCTCGGCCGCTGCTCGTCGGGGCTGTCGGCAAGGACGCGGCCGACTACCTGACCTGGCTGCAGGAGCACGGCGTGGACACCACGCACGTGCACGTCAGCCCGGACAAGGCGTCCGCGCGGTTCACCTGCACCACCGACCAGGACCACGCGCAGCTCGCCACGTTCTATCCCGGGGCGATGTCGGAGGCCGCGCACATTGACATCGGTTCCCTCGGCGAGATCGACCTTGTTGTCGTCGCGCCCGACGACCCGGGCGCGATGCTGCGCCACTCCGCCAGCTGTCGCGAGCGCGGGGTTGCGTTCGCCGCGGACCCCTCGCAGCAGCTGTCATTCCTGGCGGGCGACGCCATCCAGGCGCTCGTCGAGGGCGCGACCTACCTGTTCAGCAACGCCTACGAGTCCGCGCTCATCCACGACAAGACCGGCTGGAGCGTCGACGACGTGCTCGGGCTGGTCGGCACCCGGCTCACGACCCACGGACCCGACGGGATCGTCATCTCCCGCAAGGGCGAGGACGAGATCCGTGTCGACGTCGCGCCGGCCCGGCGGTTGACCGACCCGACCGGCGTGGGCGATGCCTTCCGGGCCGGGTTCCTCACCGCCACCGGGTGGGGGTTGCCGCTCGAGCGCGCCGCGCAGGTCGGCGCCCTCGTCGCGACCCACGTGGTGGAGACGGTCGGCCCGCAGGACTACACCTTCACCCCGGCCGGTTTCCTCGACCGGTTCGTCGAGGCGTACGGCGGGGACGCCGCCGCCGAAGTCCAGCCCTTCCTGCTGACCTGACCAGCTCAGACGAGGCGCCGTACGCGGTAGGCCGAGCCGTTCACCCGCTCCGTCGCACCGACGTACTCCTGCCGGCGCATCCGGCACCAGGCGGGGATGTCAAGCGCAGCCGCCGGGTCGTCGCTCAACACGTCCACCACCTCGCCGACGGCAACGCCCGGCAACGCCCGGGCCAGTTCGATGACCGGGACCGGGCACGGTCGGCCGAGGCAGTCGACGGTGAGCACCTCACTCACAGCGCCTCCGCCCCGGCCTCGCGGCGCAGCCGGGCCACCAGAGGCGGGAGCACCGACAGGAAGCGGTCGACCTCGCTTTCGGTCGTGCCGCGGTGCAGCGAGAGCCGGACGTTGCCGTGGGTCAGCACCCCCATCGCCACCAGCACGTGACTCGGCTCGAGCGTCGAGGCGGTGCAGCTCGAGCCGCTGCCGACGGCGAAGCCCTCGCGGTCGAGGGCGGTGAGCAGGGCCTCGCCGTCCACGTACAGGCAGGAGAAGGTGAGCAGGTGAGGGAGTCGGTCGTCCGGATCGCCGACCACCTCGACGTCCGGCACGCGTGCAGCGATGCCGAGCCGCAGCCGGTCGACGAGCGGGCGCAGCCGGGCGTCCTCGCTCGCCGCTTCGGCCGCGGCCGCCTGCAGCCCGACCGCCGCGGACAGGATCTGCGGGAGACCGGGTGCGCCCGGGACCCGCCCGCCCTCCCGCTCGTCGGCCGGCAACGGCGAGCGCCAGCGGGTGCCGGTACGGATGGCAAGGACCCCGACTCCCGGCGGGCCACCCCACTTGTGGGCGCTCGCGGTCAGCAGCGCCCAGCCGGTCGGGATCGGCGCCCGCCCGGCGCTCTGGGCCGCGTCCACCAGCAGCGGCACCCGGCCGCAGCGCTCGGCGACCGCGCCGACCGGCTGGACGGTCCCGACCTCGTGACTGGCGCTGATCAGGCAGGCCAGCGCGGTGTCGCGACGCAGCGCCGCACCGAAGGACGCCGCGTCCACCCGCCCGAGCCGGTCGACGGGCGCGGCGCTCGCCTCACCGGCGGCGTGCGCCACGGCCGCCAGCACGCAGGAGTGCTCGATCGCGGAGTGCACGACGTGGGCCCCCGTGCCCGAGCGCCCGGCCAGCACGCCGAGCACGGCGAGGTGGGCGGCCTGTGTCCCGGAGCCGGTGAAGGCCACCTCGTCCGGACGGGCGCCGAGCACGTCGGCTACCGCCTCGCGCGCGCCCTCGAGCAGCAGCCGCGCGCGGCGGGCCGCGCCGTACAGCCGGCTGGGGTCAGCCCAACCGTCCTCGAGAGCAGCCAGCAGCGCCTCCCGGGCAGCCGACGACAACGGCAGCGCCGCCGCTGCATCGAGGTACCCGCCGTCAACAGAGGCGCTCATGAGAGGGACGTTATGCGCGGCGAGCCCCGGCAGGTGCGGTGCAGGCCGCTGGGCTAGGCTCGCCGCCGTGGGATTCCGGGCCAAACCGCGTGCGATGTCCCCGTCGATGTTGCGGTCGGCCCGGCTCGCGGCGGTGCTCCTGCCGGTCGGTCTGCTCTCCTCCGGATGCAGCCTGCGGGAGGCCTACGAGGACACCTTTTCGTTGGGCTTCCCGAAGCCGGTCACCGAAGAGGCCTTGAGCATCTACAACCTCTGGCTGGGCTCGGTCGCGGCCGCCGCCGTGGTCGGGGTGTTCGTCACCTTCCTGATCCTCTACGCGATGGTGCGCTTCCGGAAGAAGGGCGACACGCTCCCGCGGCAGGTCCGCTACAACCTGCCGATCGAGGTGCTCTACACCGCCGTACCGTTCGTGATCATCGCGGTGCTCTTCTACTACACGACGGTGAGCCAGAACTTCGTGCTCGACGAGCGGGACGGCGGGGCCGATGTCAACATCGGTGTCGTCGGCTTCCAGTGGAACTGGACGTTCCGGCACGACGACGCGGGGGTCCAGGTCACCGGCGAGACCCGCAAGCCGGCGCAGCTCGTCCTGCCGACCAACACCCGGATCCGATTCACCGAGACCTCGCCGGACGTCATCCACTCCTTCTTCGTGCCCGCTTTCCTGTTCAAGCAGGACGTCGTCCCCGGTCGCGCCAACACCTTCGAGATCACGATCACGAAGGAGGGGGAGTACATCGGGCGCTGCGCCGAGCTGTGCGGGGAGAAGCACTCGGCGATGAACTTCTCGGTCAAGGCGGTCTCCCCGGAGGCCTACGCGGACTACATCACCGTTCTTCAGGCCGACCCGGCCAACTCGATCGGGACCACCGCCGGTGACGGTTCGGTCCGCAGCGCCGAACAGGCCAAAGAACTGATCGAAGGGCGGCCCTCATGACCTTGCTCGCCGAGAGCACCACCAGCCCGGTCCAGGTCCGCCGCCCCAGCCCGGGACCCGGCTCTAAGATCGCCAAGGTCCTGACCACCACCGACCACAAGACGATCGGCATGCTCTACCTGTGCACGTCGTTCGGGTTCTTCCTGGCGGCGGGCTTCATGGCGATGCTCATCCGCGCCGAGCTGGCTCAGCCGGGGCTGGACCTGGTCAGCCCGGAGCAGTACAACCAGCTGTTCACCATGCACGGCACGATCATGATGTTCCTGTTCGCCCCACCGGCGGCGTACGGCTTCACGAACTTCATCATGCCGTTGCAGATCGGCTCGCCGGACATGAGCTTTCCGCGCCTCAACGCGTTCTCCTACTGGCTCTTCCTGTTCGGCGGGCTCACGGTCTTGGCGGGCTTCCTCGCTCCGGAGGGTGCTGCCTCGTTCGGCTGGTTCGCGTACGCCCCCTTGAACGACATCATCCGCTCGCCCTCGATCGGCGCCGACCTGTGGATCGTCGGTCTCGCGGTGTCCGGGCTCGGCACCATCCTCGGGGCCGTCAACTTCATCACCACCATCATCACGCTGCGGGCGCCCGGAATGACGATGTTCCGGATGCCGATCTTCACCTGGAACATGCTCGTCACCTCGATCCTGGTCCTCCTGGCCTTCCCGGTCCTGACCGCGGCGCTGTTCGCGCTGCTGGCCGACCGGCACCTCGGGGCGCAGGTCTACAACCCCGACAACGGCGGGGCGATCCTGTGGCAGCACCTGTTCTGGTTCTTCGGCCATCCCGAGGTCTACATCATCGCCCTGCCGTTCTTCGGGGTGATCACCGAGATCATCCCGGTGTTCAGCCGCAAGCCGGTGTTCGGCTACAAGGGGCTGGTCTTCGCAACGCTCGGCATCGGCGCGCTGTCGCTGACCGTGTGGGCGCACCACATGTACCCGACCGGCGCCGTGCTGCTGCCCTTCTTCGCCTTTTTGAGCTTCCTCATCGCCGTCCCCACCGGGGTCAAGTTCTTCAACTGGATCGGCACGATGTGGCGTGGCCAGCTGACGTTCGAGACACCGATGCTGTTCGCGGTCGGCTTCTTGATCACGTTTTTGCTCGGGGGCCTCACCGGCGTGCTGCTGGCCGCCCCGCCCATCGACTTCCACGTCAGCGACACCTACTTCGTGGTCGCGCACTTCCACTACGTCGTGTTCGGGACCGTGGTGTTCGCCTTCTTCGGCGGCGTCTACTTCTGGTTCCCCAAGCTGACCGGCCGGATGATGAACGACCGGCTCGGCAAGGTCCAC
>JAHWJP010000076.1:5215-11862 GCA_019348355.1 Actinomycetota bacterium | reverse complement strand
ACAGCGCCTTGGCCCGGTCGATGCCGATCTGCTCGGCGACGTCGACGACCTCGCACCCGCCGTAGTAGCGCTTGCCGGGATAGCCCTCGGCGTACTTGTTCGACAGCGTCGAGCCCAGCGCGGCGAGCACCGCAGGGCTGGTGAAGTTCTCGCTGGCGATGAGCTGCAGACCGCCCCGGAGGCGCTCGAGCTCGTCGACGAGCACGGCCGCGATCTCCGGATCCACCTGCTGAAGCGCGTCGAAGTCAGGTCCCCAGAACGTCATGGCGGTGCTCCTTGGTCGGTCGGGCCTCTGCTCGGCACACTAGCGGGGGGCGGTCAGCCGGCCCGGACGCCGGCGAACAGGTCGAGCGGACCGGCGAGGGTGCGCGCCACGAGGTTGCCGCAGACCGCGAACGAGGACTCGGGGGCGTTGTACGGGTCGTCGAGGTCGTCGTCGCGCGGGCGGTCCGGCGGGACGAGCCCGCGCTTCGCGGCGGCCGCCGAGACGAGCGCCCGGGCCCGTTCGACGACGTCGCCGGTCGGCAGGGCGGCCGGATCGACCGCGGTGACCAGCCGGGCGAACTCACGCAGCGTGAAGGTGCGGCTCGCCGCCCGGGGCTGGAGCACCACTGCCGCGGCGCGGTGCTCGCGGGTGGCCCCGAGCACGAGGTCGGCGCCGGCGATGTGCTCGGCGATCAGCTCACGGGCCCGGAAGTCGCGGCCGTCGACCCCGTGCCGGTCCAGGATGCTGTGGGCGTACGGCTCCATCGGTGACCCCGTGTGCCCCCAGGTGCCGGCCGACTCGACGAGGAAACGATCGGCCTGCTCGCCGAGGCGGCTGGCCAGCCCGGCCCGCATCAGGTGCTCGGCCATCGGCGAGCGGCAGATGTTGCCGGTGCAGACGTGCAGCACCCGGAAGGTGGAGTCGGTCACGGGTTCACCTCGAGGTCGGGCAGCAGCGTTCGCAACTCATCCGTGTCGAGCGCCCCGGCCCGGCGCAGGCTCGGGCGCTCCCCGGTCAGGTCGACGATCGTGGACGGGACGCGATCGGCGCAGGTGCCGGCGTCGAGGTAGACCGCGACCGACGCGCCCAGCTGCTCCTGTGCCTCGGCTGCCGTCACCGCCGGTGGCAGGCCGGTGCGGTTGGCGCTGCTGACTGCGAGCGGACCGGTCTCGACGAGCACGGCGAGCGCGACCGGGTGCGACGGCATCCGGACCGCGACGGTGCCGCGGGTCTGGCCGAGGTCCCAGGCCAGGGAGGGGGCGGCCCGCACGATCACCGTGAGCGGTCCCGGCCAGAAGCGCTCCACGACCTCGCGCAGCGTCGAGCTGACATGCTCGGCCAGCCCGTCGATGCCGCGCCACGCGCCGACGAGCACGGGCACGGGCAGGTCACGCCCGCGACCCTTGGCGGCGAGCAGCCGGCGAACCCCGGGCGGGGAGAAGGCGTCCGCGGCGAGGCCGTAGACGGTGTCGGTCGGCAGCACGGCCAGCTCGCCCCGGCGCAGGACCGCGACGGCTTCAGTCACGCCCTGCGTCGCGTCCTGCTGGACGTCGAGCGTGATCAAGGAGTCCACCTCGCCGTCACGTATCGGTCCCGACCGGCGGCGTCCCGGTGATCGGCGACCTCGATCCAGCCCCCGGCCGTGGCGAACAGCTCAGGCGCGCTGGCTCCCTGTCGGTCGGAGTGCTCGACGACGACCAGCCCGCCCGGTCGCAGCAGCCGCCGGGCGGCCTGTTCGACGAGCCGCACCACGTCGAGCCCGTCCTGTCCGGCCCACAGCGCGATCGCCGGGTCGTGGTCGACGACCTCCGGGTCGGGCAGGTGGGCCTCGGTGGTAGCGACGTACGGCGGGTTGCTGACGACCAGGTCGAGCCGGCCGTCCAGCGCAGGAAGGCACCCCTCGACGCTGCCCAGGTGCAGGTGCACCTCGGGATCGCCGGCGGCCACCCGGAGGGCGGCGTTGCGGCGCGTCCACTCCAGCGCCTGCGGGTCCCGCTCGACGGCGTGCACGGTGGCGCCTGGGATCTCGTTGGCCAGGGCGAACGCGATCGTCCCGCTGCCGGTGCACAGGTCGACGCAGAGCGGGTTCGCCCAGCCCTCCCGCCGTACGGCGTCGACGGCCCACTGCACGACGGATTCGGTCTCGGGCCGCGGAACGAACACCCCTGGTCCGACGGCCAGCTCGATGTAGCGAAAGCCTACGGTGCCGGTGAGGTGCTGCAGCGGAACCCGCTGGACACGGCGGGCCACCAGCTCCTCATAGGCCGCCGCCTGCGCGTGGTCCAGCTCGTCCAGCATCATCAGGTCGGACGGCTTGGCCAGGCCGAGCACGTGCACGGCCAGCGCCTGGGCGTCGTGCTCGGGGGACGCCACGCCGGCTGCGTCCAGCTGCTCCCCGGCCGCCCGGATCGCCGCACGCAGGGGGCTCATCCGGGCCCCTGCAGCTTGGCCGTGGTGTCGGCGTCGACCAGTGACTGGATGACGGCGTCCAGGTCGCCGTCGAGCACCGAGGTGAGGTTGTTGGCCTTGTAGCCGCTGCGGTGGTCCGCGACGCGGTTGTCGGGGTAGTTGTAGGTCCGGACCTTCTCGCTGCGGTCGACGGTGCGGATCTGGGCACCGCGTACGGCGCTGTCCTTCGCGGCCTGCTCCTCGAGCGCCAGCGCGAGCAGCCGGGCGCGCAGCACGCGCATCCCCGCCTCCTTGTTCTGCAGCTGGCTCTTCTCGTTCTGCATGGCGACGGTGACGCCGGTGGGCAGGTGTGTGATGCGCACAGCGGAGTCAGTGGTGTTGACGCTCTGCCCCCCGGGCCCGGAGGAGCGGTAGACGTCGATGCGCAGGTCGCTGGCGTCGATCGTCACGTCGACCTCCTCCGCCTCGGGCAGCACGAGGACCCCGGCGGCGGAGGTGTGGATGCGGCCCTGGCTCTCGGTGACGGGCACCCGCTGGACCCGGTGTACGCCGCCTTCGTACTTCAGCCGGCCGAACACCGGGTTGGCCGGGTCGCGGCTCTTCACCGCCAGCTGGATGTCCTTGTAGCCGCCGAGCTCGCCCTCGGTCGCGCTGATCAGCTCGGTCTTCCATCCGCGGCGCTCGGCATAGCGGGTGTACATGCGCACGAGATCACCTGCGAACAGGGCCGACTCGTCACCGCCCTCCCCAGCCTTCACCTCCAGCAGGCAGTCCTTGCCGTCAGCCGGGTCGCGCGGGACGAGCAGGTCGCGCACCCGCACCTCCAGCTCGCCGAGCTGCTCGGTGAGCACCTCCGCCATCTCGGCCATCTCCCTGTCCTCGGCCATCTCCTGCGCCGCGGCGAGGTCGGCCTGCACCGTCTGCTGCTCGCGGATGGCGGCCACCAGCGGGCCGAGCTCGGCGTAGCGGCGGCCGAGCTCGCGGGCGCGCGCCTGGTCACCGTGCACCGTCGGGTCGGCGAGCGCCGCCTCGAGATCGGCGTACTCACTCAGGGCGTTGTCGGTCGGCGTGCCGAGCGTCTCGGACATGGGTTTCCTGCTCTTTCCGGGAACGGCAGCGGCGCCCGACCCCCGGAAAGGGGCGGGCGCCGCAAAGGAGCTACTTGGAGCGCTTGCCGAAGCGCTGCTCGAACCGGGCCACCCGGCCGCCCGTGTCGAGGATCTTCTGCTTGCCGGTGTAGAAGGGGTGGCACTGCGAGCAGACGTCGGCGTTGATGACGCCGCTCTTCTCGGTGCTCTTGGTCGTGAAGGTGCTGCCGCAGGTGCAGGTCACCGTCGTCTCGACGTAGCTCGGGTGGATGTCGGCCTTCATCACTGTGCCTCTCGGTCGGGAGGGCCGCCGGGTCTGCGAGCTGCAGGGAACCGGTGCCCCGTTGCGGACCAGTGTGCCAGAGCGGCGCACCGAGAGGCTCAACGTCCTGCGGGCCGGGCGCCTTCCCAGGTCCTACGCGTCGCCGTGCGTGCGCTCCTGGTACTCCGCGCGGAACTCGGCGAGCGCAGCGAACAGCGTGTCGAGCCGGGTGGTCATGTCGGCGCGAAGCTCCGACATGCCGGCCCGTAGGTCGATCGTGCTCCCCCGCGACTCGGCGATGAGGGACTTGACCTCCGCGAACCCCGCGCGGATCTCGAGGGTCATCACCTGCAGCGTGTCCGCCACGTCCCTGTCCATGAGCCCTCCTGAGCCACGCCGTCAGGCTACGGCGTCCGGGAGGGCTCGGCTTGACTTGTCCACAGGCTGACTGCCGCCGAGGCCGGCGCCGCGTCAGTCCTGGTCGACCGTCGTCTTCTGGATCTGCATGAGGAACTCGACGTTGGTGCGGGTCGACTTCATCTTGCCGAGCAGGAGCTCAAGCGAGGCGGTGGCGTCGAGCGCATGCAGCACCCGGCGCAGCTGCAGGACGATCCGCAGCTCCTCGGGAGCCAGCAGAATCTCCTCCTTGCGGGTGCCGGAGGCGTCGACGTCGATCGCCGGGAAGATGCGCTTGTCCGCGAGCCGTCGGTCGAGCTTGAGCTCGGCGTTGCCGGTGCCCTTGAACTCCTCGAAGATCACGGTGTCCATCGCCGAGCCGGTCTCGACCAGCGCCGTGGCGAAGATCGTGAGTGAGCCGCCGTGCTCGATGTTGCGCGCCGCACCGAGGAACCGCTTGGGCGGGTAGAGCGCCGCCGAGTCGACGCCACCGGTGAGGATTCGACCGGACGCCGGAGCGCCGAGGTTGTAGGCCCGACCCAGGCGGGTGATGGAGTCGAGCAGCACGACCACGTCGTGGCCGAGCTCGACGAGGCGCTTGGCGCGCTCGATCGACAGTTCGGCGACGGTGATGTGGTCCTGCGGCGGCCGGTCGAAGGTCGAGGCGATGACCTCGCCCTTCACCGACCGCTGCATGTCGGTGACCTCCTCGGGCCGCTCGTCGACCAGGACGACCATGAGGTGGCACTCGGGGTTGTTCGTGGTGATGGCGTTGGCGATCGCCTGCATCACCATCGTCTTGCCGGCCTTCGGCGGGCTGACGATGAGCGCCCGCTGGCCCTTGCCGACCGGCATCACCAGGTCGATGACGCGGGTGGTGAGGATGCCCGGCTCGGTCTCGAGGCGCAGCCGGTCCTGCGGGTAGAGCGGGGTGAGCTTGGTGAAGTCCGGCCGCTTGTGCGCCTCGGACGGGTCCAGGTCGTTGACGGAGTCCAGGCGTACGAGCGCGTTGTACTTGTCCTTGCGCTCCCCCTCGCGCTGCTGGCGCACGGCGCCGGTGACCGCGTCGCCACGGCGCAGGCCGTACTTGCGCACCTGCTGCAGTGACACGTAGACGTCCGACGGGCCGGTCAGGTAGCCGGTGGTCCGCACGAAGCCGTAGTTGTCGAGGATGTCGAGGATGCCGCCGACCGGGATGAGGACGTCGTCGTCGCTGACGACCGGGTCCGGCTCGTTGCCGCCGAAGCGGTCCTGGCGGGTGGTGCGGTTGCGACCGCGGCCACGCTCGCGGAAGCGGCCGCGTCGGCCGCTGCCGAACTCCTCGTCGTCGCGCGGACCGCCGCCCTGCTGGGGCCGGTCGTCCTGCTGCCGGTCATTGGGCTGCCGGTCATTGGGCTGCCGGTCGGGGCGGTCGCCCCGGTCCTGGCGCGGCGCCCGGTCGGTACGGGCCGGAGCCTCGCCGTCGCTGGACGCACCGCCGGCAGCAGCAGCCTCTCCGGCGGGCGCGTCGCTGTCGCCGGACTGGGCGGCCTGCCGCTCCTGGCGGCGGGCCTCCCGCTCGAGGAACCGCTCGCGTCCGCGGTCGACGCGCTCGGGACGCGTCGACTGCTCACCATCAGCCCCCTGGCCCTCGACGGGCGGGGTGGCCGGCTCGGTGGCCGGCGCGCCAGCGGCGGGGTCGGCGACCGGCACGCTGGCCGTCGCGGGGGATGCGCCGTTTCGGGCCGTACGGACGGCGCCGCTGGGAGGCGAGCCAGCAACTGAGCCGGCAGCGTCTGACCCGGCAGGGGCCGGGTCGGCCGTCGGCGCTGCGCCGGCCTGACTGGTGCCGGCCTGGCTGGTCTGGATGGCTTCGATGAGCTGGCTCTTGCGCAGTCGGCCTACGCCGCTGATACCGAGCTGGCCGGCCATGGCCTGGAGCTCGGGCAGGACCATGGCGGCAAGTCCACCGCTGGTGGCGCGTCGGCGGGTGCGTGGCGCGGCAGCAGCGGCTGCGTCCTGCGTCTCAGGGGATGCGGGCGCGACGGCGCCTTCCTGGAGCAGGTCGGTGGTGTCAATCAAGGAGGTTCCTCCCGGTGGGCTGCCCGGCCGCGGGCGCGGCGGGGCAGTGTGCTGATGCAACCGGTCCATGGCGGGTGCGACCGGTGGACCTCGCCGTTCGGCGAGGTGCTTGGGGACCGTCGCCCACGGATCGTTGCTCGCGCGTCCCTGTTCGCCGCGCGGTAGCGGAGCGGAAGGGAGCCAGGGCAGGAACTGCGACCGGGGGTCGCGCTGCCCGGCAACGAGCACGTGGCCCTGTTGAAGCGACTGAGTGGGGCGACTGGTGCAATGCCCAGCGTAGCCAGACAGCGCATCCTGCACAACGTACGTCCGCTCCGGCGTGTTCCGCAGGCTCGTCCAGGTGCCTACAGAACTGCCCTCGTCGGCGAGGGCAGTTCGGTAGGCGCCTCGGGGGGCGTCGCCTCGGAGGATCAGGTCACGAGGTGGGCGCCCCGAGCCTCGACGT
>JAHWJP010000076.1:0-5115 GCA_019348355.1 Actinomycetota bacterium | reverse complement strand
GGGGGCGTCGCCTCGGAGGATCAGGTCACGAGGTGGGCGCCCCGAGCCTCGACGTCGAGCGGACGCACGGACCAGCCGGGTTCCTCGGTCGAAAGCAGAGCCGGGCGGGTGGCTTTCGTGGTCAGGGCCAGCACGGTCGGGCCGGCTCCGCTGACGACGGCCGGCACGCCCCGCCCACGCAGCCGGGCCACCAGCTCGGCGGTGCCCGGCATCGCCGGCGCGCGGTAGTCCTGGTGCAGCCGGTCCGCCGTCGCCGCGAGCAACAGCGACGGGTCGATGCTCAGTGCGTACGGCAGCAGCGCTGCGCGGGCAGCGTTGTGGACGGCGTCGGCGTACGGCACCGTGGCCGGGAGCAGGCCGCGGACCGCCGCCGTGGACGATCGGGTCGCGGGCACGTAGGCGACCGGCGCGAGCTCGGCGTGGGCCTCGAGCCGCACCACCCCGGGGCTGCCGTCGTCCCGCAGCCAGGCAACCGTCACACCGCCCCGCAGGCAGGCCGCGACGTTGTCGGGGTGCCCTTCGAGCTCGTTCGCGAGCTGCAGGCAGGCGTCCTCGCCCAGGACCTGCTCGCCCCCCACCACCAGCGCGCGAGCCGCCACGACGGCGGCCACGATGGCGGCCGAGGACGAGCCCAGACCGCGGGCGTGCGGGATCCGGTTGGTGCACGCCACCTCGAGTCCCGGCGGCTGCCCCCCCATGCGGTCGAAGGCGGCCCGCAGACAGGCCACGACCAGGTGGGTGCCGTCGCGGGCAACCTCGTCGGCCCCCTCTCCCTCGACGTCGATGTGCAGGCCGCCGTCGGTCACCCGGACGACGACGTCGTCGTAGAGGGACAGGGCGAGCCCAGCGCTGTCGAAGCCTGGACCGAGGTTGGCGCTGGTGGCGGGTACGCGGACGTGCGCCGCCGTGGCACGAAAGGACGGCACTAGCTCTCCTCGACAGTCGTGAGCGACCGTGCGGGCGACGCAAGACGGCGCGTGACCATCCACCAGCAGCCGGCGTACACGACGACGATGCCACCCGAGGCGGCGAGCAGGTCGCGCGCCGGGACGATGTCGGACAGCAGCCCGAAGGCGACCTGGCTGACCGCGATGATGAGCGTCGCGAGCGTGTAGTCGGCACTGAACACCCGCCCGCGCAGGGTGTCCGGGACCACGGTCTGCAGGCCGTAGGTCGACAGGATCCAGTTGGCGCCGCCCCCGGCGTGGGCGACGGCGAGCAGCACGAGCACCAGCCAGAACCACGGGGTCAGCGCGAGCGCGAGGTAGCCCACCCCGAAGACCGCCATCGAGCCGGCGAGCAGCCCATAGAGGTGGGTCGCGTCGGTCGCCCGCCGGCGCAGGACGAGCGGACCGACCAGCGCGCCGACGCCTCGGGCGCTGTACATCAACCCGATGCCGAGCGGTCCCAGGCCGAAGGCGGCAGCGCCGTACAGCGGGAACAGCGACAGCGCGCCGTTGCCGAACGCCGGTCCGCTCTTGCAGGTCACCAGGGCCAGGACCCGGTGCTCGCGGCGGGCATAGGACAGCGCCTCCCCGACGTCCGCCCGGACCGGCCGGCGCTCTCGCGGCGGCGCAGCCGGGTCGGAGAACGGCCGCGACGTCGACGCCGTGAGAGCGGCCGCCCCCAGCAGCAGCACCGCGTCGAGCACGAAGCAGAACGTGTAGCCCAGCGTTGCTGACAGCACCCCGCCAAGGGCCGCACCGACGGCGAGCATGGTGCCCCAGGAGGCGCCGGACAGCACTGCGGCCGCCGGCAGGTCCGCCTCGTCGACGAGGTTCGGCAGTGCGGCGGCGCCGGCCGGCTGCGCGAAGGCCTTCGCCCCCGCGACGATCCCGATGGCGACCAGCGCGATCCAGGCGGTGGCCTCGGACCGCACGAGAACCAGCAGCAGGGCCGCGATCCCGGCCACGACGTTGCTGACGACGATGACCCGGCGGCGGTCGAGCCGGTCGATGACGGTCCCGGCGTAGGGGCCGACGAGGGCGAACACCAGGGTGTCGGCGGCGAGCACGAGTGCGCCCCACAGGCCGGTGCCGGTCAGCGAAGGCAGCAGCACCAGCAGCGGGATGATGGCGAACCAGTCACCGCCCAGGGCGATCAGTTGCGCGAGATAGGCTCTGCGGAAGTCTTTCTCGCGGCGCAGCAGATCGAGATAGACCCTCACTCAAGCAAGGCCCAGGGCTGTCGCCGCCGCCTCCGCGCTGTTGGCGACGGTGACCGGCTTGGGCGCGCCTGCGATGGCCCAGTCGGGGTCCTTCAACCCGTTGCCGGTGACGGTGCAGACGACCCGCTCGTCCGGCAAGATCAGCCCGGCCGCGAAGGCCTGCAGCAGCCCGGCCACGCTCGCCGCCGAGGCGGGCTCGACGAACACGCCTTCCTTCTGGGCGAGCAACCGGTAGGCCGACAGGATCTGACGGTCGGTCACGGCCTGGATGTCACCGCCGGACTCGTCGCGGGCGGCGAGCGCCTGCTGCCACGAGGCGGGGTTGCCGATGCGGATGGCCGTGGCGATGGTCTTCGGCGCCGGCACCCGCACCCCGGACACGATGGGCGCCGCGCCCGAGGCCTGGAAGCCCAGCATCCGCGGGCGATGCGTGGCTGTCCCATCCGCGGTGTACTCTCCGTAGCCCTTCCAGTAGGCCGTGATGTTGCCGGCGTTGCCGACCGGCAGGCAGTGCACGTCTGGGGCGTCGCCGAGGGCGTCGCAGATCTCGAACGCGGCGGTCTTCTGGCCGTCGATGCGGTCGGGGTTGACCGAGTTGACCAGCGTCGTCGGGTAGTCCTCGGACAGCGCGCGGCACAGGTCGAGGCAGTCGTCGAAGTTGCCCTGCACCTGCAGCAGCCGGGCGCCGTGCACGAGCGCCTGCGCGAGCTTGCCGAGCGCGATCTTGCCCTCCGGCACCAGCACGGCGCAGGTCAGGCCGCCCTTGGCGGCGTAGGCCGCGGCGCTCGCGCTGGTGTTGCCGGTGCTGGCGCAGATGACGGCCTGGCTGCCGGCCTCGACGGCCTTGCTGATGGCCATCGTCATCCCGCGGTCCTTGAACGACCCGGTCGGGTTGGCGCCCTCGACCTTGAGCCAGACCTCGGCGGAGACGAGTTCGGACAGTACGGCGGCGCGCACCAGCGGGGTGGCACCTTCGAGCAGGGTGACCACCGGCGTCGAGGCGCTGACCGGCAGCCGGTCGCGGTACTGCTCGATCAGGCCGTTCCAGCCGGCCCACGCCCTGGTCGCCGTCCCGAATTCGATGCTCATGTCTCACCCTCTACCCGCATCACGGACGCGACAGCGCGCACGCTGTTCAGACCTCGCAGCTGCTCGACGACAGCCTGGAGCGCGGCGTCGGTCGCCGCGTGCGTGACCACGACCAGGCTCGCGTCGTTCCCGTGACCCTCCTGGCGGACCGTCCGGATCGACACGTCCTGGTCGGCGAAGGCATGCGCCACTGCGGCGAGAACGCCTGCCTTGTCGGCCACGTCGAGGCTGATGTGGTAGCGGGTGACCACCTCGCCCATCGGCCGGACCCGCAGGTCGGCGTAGTCGGAGGCGCCCGCCCCGCAGGCACCGGACAGGGTGTTGCGGGCGACCGCCACGAGGTCGCCGAGCACCGCGCTCGCGGTCGGCGAGCCGCCCGCGCCGGGACCGTAGAACATCAGCCGCCCGGCGCTCGCGGCCTCGACGAACACCGCGTTGTAGGCCTCGCGGACGCTGCCGAGCGGATGGGTGCGCGGGATCATCGCCGGGTGGACGCGGACAGTGATGCCGGCGCCGGCCGCGTCGCCGCAGCGCTCCGCGATCGCGAGCAGCTTCACGACGCAGCCCATCGCCTGGGCGCTCGCGACGTCGGCGGCGGTCACCTCGGTGATGCCCTCGCGGTGCACATCACCTGCGGTGACCCGGGTGTGGAAGGCGAGCCCGGCGAGGATCGCCGCCTTCGCTGCGGCGTCGAACCCCTCGATGTCCGCGGTCGGGTCGGCTTCGGCGTAGCCGAGGGCGGTCGCCTCGTCGAGAGCGTCGGCGAAGCCCGCACCCGTCTCGTCCATCCGGGTCAGGACGAAGTTTGTCGTTCCGTTCACGATGCCCGTGACCCGCGAGATCTGGTCCCCAGCGAGGGATTCACGTAGGGGACGCAGCAGCGGGATGGCCCCGGCGACGCTCGCCTCGTAGTAGAGGTCGGCGCCCGCCTTGGCCGCCGCGGCGTGCAGGGTGGCGCCGTCCTCGGCGAGCAGGGCCTTGTTGGCGGTCACGACGCTCTTGCCTGCGGCGAGCGCGGCGAGGAGAAGGGTACGGGCCGGCTCGAGCCCCCCGATGACCTCGATGACGAGGTCGATGTCGTCGCGCGCGACGAGCCCTGCGGCGTCGGTGGTGAACAGCTCGTCCGACACCGGCAGGTCCCGCGCCTTGCCGAGGCGGCGTACGGCGATGCCGGCCAGCTCGAGCGGCACCCCGACCCGCGCCGCGAGGTCGTCGCCAGAGCTGTGCAGCAGGCGCACGACCTCGGCGCCGACGGTGCCGCAGCCCAGCAGGGCGACGCGCAGCGGGCCGGCCATCAGACGACTCGTACGGGGTCGTGCTGCGAGGCTGTGCAGCAGGTGCAGGTGCGGCCGGGTGGCGGCGCGGCCGGCGCGAGCAGGTGACGGCCGCGGACCATGGCGACGCCGAGCAGGATGAGAGCGCCGGCGGCATAGGCGAGGACCGCCGGCAGCCCGCCGAGGGCCGCGACCACCAGCCCGCCCGCGAACAGGACCCCGAGCACGGCCACGCACAGCAGGGCGCCGAGACGCCGGGACGCGGTCACGACCGATCCCGCCGGTAGTTGACGACGAGCAGCACGAGGCAGCCGAGCACCAGGTAGATCGCCAGCAGGCTGACGAACGAGCCCGACCGGTTGCCGGTGACGACGAGGAACAGCAGGCTGCCGAGCGCGAGCAGCCCGGCGTAGCGGCCCCAGTCCCCCGGTGTCAGCCGCTGCTGCTCCGCCGGCGTCATTCGACGTCCAGGGCGAGCAGGTCGTCCTCGGTCTCACGGCGGACGAGCAGGCGGGCGACGCCGCCCGACACAGCGACCACCGGCGGGCGCGGCACGTGGTTGTAGTTGTTGGCCATCGACCGGTG
>JAHWJP010000075.1 GCA_019348355.1 Actinomycetota bacterium | reverse complement strand
GCGCAGCACTGCCAGCAGGGTCGGTCACGCCATCTCCCGGTCAGCCGGTGTAGGGCTCCGCGGACAGCAGCTCGACGACCATCGAACCGCCGTTCGGCAGTGTGTAGCTGACCTTGTCCCCCGCCTTCGCTCCGGTGAGCGCCAGGCCCAGCGGGCTGTTGGCGGAGTAGACCGGAACCTCGGCCTTGTCCTCCCGGGACCCGATCAGGAACTGCTCGGTGTCGCCGTCCTCGTAGCGGACCTCGACGACCATGCCCGGCGCCGCGACGCCGTTGTCCGCAGGCGCCTCGCCGACCTTGGCGTCCCGCAGCAGCTGGGTGAGCTGGCGGATCCGCGCCTCGAGCTTGCCCTGCTCGTCCTTGGCGGCGTGGTAGCCGCCGTTCTCCTTGAGGTCGCCCTCCTCCCGGGCCGCTTCGATCTTCGAGACGATGTCGGCGCGGCGCGGCCCGGTCGCGTCCTGGAGCTCCGCAGAGAGCCGGTCGTAGGCCTCCTGGGTGAGCCAGGTGGCCTGCTGTGCGGCGTCGGTGCTCATGTGGGGTCCTTCGCGTGGTCGTGGGGTCGAGCGTCGTTCGATGCTACGGCGCGATGTCCTCGCGCGAGAGCGGATCGGCGGTGCACCCCGCCACCTCGCCGGTCACGGCGCGCTCAGTGGTCGCGAGCGGAAAGCTCCCGCGTACCGTCCGGTCCGCTGTGCCCGAGGCGTCCAGCACCGCCACGTCCCGGCCTACCTCCGCGCCATCACGACTGCGCGACCGGATCACGCAGTAGGCCTTGCTGCCCGGGTTCTTGGCGACCTCGAGTTCCACGACGACCCGGCTGTCGGACCGCACGTCGTAGGAGACGACCCGCCCGCGCACCTGCTCCTGGCCGAACCGGTCGTACAGCGCGAAGAACACGGCCGCGACCAGGCCGAGGAACAGGATCCCGAGCAGCACCGCGAGCACGCGCTGGCCGGTCAGGGACGGCTCGTCGTAGCGGCCGGGGGGCCGACGACGGGGTGTGGCCGGGACGGGCACGGGACTCCTGCGGTGGGCGCTGGTGTTGGTCGTACGGGACGATGGTCCCTCGAAGCGGACAGGGAGGCCTACCGGTGGGTGGAAGCGGTCAGCTGCGGCTGATGTGCGTGCACGCGCACCCGGACGACGAGTCCAGCAAGGGCGCCGCCACGATGGCCCGCTACGCGCGGGAGGACGTTGACGTGCTGGTCGTCACCCTGACCGACGGCTCGCGTGGCTCGGTGCTCAACCCGGCGATGGACCGGCCGGAGGTGCTGGCCGACATCACGCGGATCCGCGCCGCCGAGATGGACCGCGCCCGCGACATCCTCGGTGTCCGACAGGTCTTCCTCGGCTTCGTGGACTCCGGACTGCCCGAGGGCGACCCGCTGCCGCCGCTGCCCGAGGGGTGCTTCGCGCTCGGCGATCTCGAGCGGCAGACCGAGGCGCTGGTCCGCGTCGTCCGGGAGCAGCGCCCGCATGTGATGACGACCTACGACGAGACCGGTGGATATCCGCACCCGGACCACATCCGCTGCCACGAGGTCTCGGTCGCCGCCTTCGAGGCCGCCGGCGACCCCGACCGCTTCCCGGGGGCAGGCGAGCCCTGGCAGCCGCTGAAGCTGTACTACAGCCTGACCTTCCACAAGAGCCGGCTGGAGAAGCTCCACCAGGCGATGCTCGCGGCGAAGGTCGACTCTCCGTACGGTGACTGGCTGTCGGACTGGCGGGACAAGCCCGGCGACGCCGAGCGCCTGACGACCTCGGTCCCGTGCGCGCAGTACTTCCCGGTGCGTGACGCCGCCCTGATCGCGCACGCCACGCAGGTGGATCCGACCGGCCGCTGGTTCGCGTGCCCGGTCGACATCCAGCAGTCGACCTGGCCCTGCGAGGACTTCCAGCTCGCCCGGTCGCTGGTCGACTCGGTGCTGCCTGAGAACGACCTGTTCGCGGGCGTGCGTGACCGGGTGCTGACATGACCGATGCGTTGGCGCTGCAGGCCGAGCGGATCACGGCCGGGCCGCTGGGGCTGCTCGTCGTCCTGCTGATGGGCCTTGCCACGGTGCTGCTGATCCGCAACATGAACGCGCGGCTCAAGCGGCTGCCGGAGCAGTTCCCGCCGCCGGAGGCCAAGGACGACCCCGAGGTCAGGGACGAGCCGAAGGTCAGAGACGAGCCCACGGACTGACCGGGGCTCACTCCTCCGACTGGGAACGCCTGGTGCGCTTGAGCTCCGAGCGCTGCCGCTTTCCTTCCAGGCGCCGCTCCTTCGAGCCCTTGGTCGGCTTGGTGGCCCGCCGCCGCGGGGGCGGCGGCGCCACCGCCTCGCGCAGCAACTGGGTCAGCCGCGCCTCGGCGGCCTCGCGATTCTGCAGCTGGCTGCGCTGCTCGCTGGCGGCCACGGTGACCGTCCCGTCGACGAGCCGGCCGGCGAGCCGCTCCAACGCGCGGACCCGCAGATGCTCCGGCAACGACGGCGATCGCGCGACGTCGAACGAGAGCTCCGCGCGGCTGTCGGTGGTGTTGACCCCCTGGCCGCCGGGGCCGGAGGAGCGGGAGAAGCGCCAGGACAGCTCGCTCTCGGGCACAGTGAGCCGCGACGTCACCTGCAGCGGGCCCGGCATGCCGCCAGTGTGGCAGCGCCGAATACGGGGCAAGAGACCGCAGCGACCCATCCCTTCTAGCTTGGAGCAGTCAATGAACGAGCCGCAGAGCACCGCCCAGCCGCAGAAGGACGTCCCTCCTCCCTCCGACTCCTCCGACGGCTCCGACTCCTCCGCCTCCGACGACGGGAAGCACCCGGCGCAGCAGCCGGTCGGGGACAACCAGGGGACGCAGACAGGCTGGGAAGCCGCCCCGGCGGGCCCCGACCTCGACAACCCCGAGCAGCACGCGAAGGACGACGACGCAACGGACTCCCCGAACACCTGAGGCCGACCGGCCGGTCGCCGCTCCGAAAAGGACGGTGCCCGGCTTGCGGACCGGGGCAGGATGGGTGGCATGCCGAATCGTCTCGCCGCCTCCACCAGCCCCTATCTGCTGCAGCATCAGGACAACCCGGTCGAGTGGTGGGAGTGGCAGCCCGAGGCCTTCACCGAGGCCGAGCGCCGGGGCGTGCCGGTCCTGCTGAGCATCGGCTACGCGGCCTGTCACTGGTGCCACGTCATGGCCCACGAGTCCTTCGAGGACGAGCAGACGGCGGCCTACATGAACGAGGCCTTCGTCAACATCAAGGTCGACCGCGAGGAGCGGCCAGACGTCGACGCGGTCTACATGGAGGCCGTCCAGGCCATGACCGGCCACGGCGGCTGGCCGATGACCAGCTTCCTCACGGCCAAGGGCGAGCCGTTCTTCTGCGGCACCTACTGGCCCGCGCAGCGCAGGCATGGCATGCCGTCCTTCCTCGAGGTGCTGACGTCGGTCGCGCAGACCTGGCAGACCCGGCGCGGAGAGGTCGAGGCGGCGGGGGCCGATGTGGTGCGGCGGTTGTCCCGTGCCCCGGGTGGCGCCACTGCGGAGGTCACCGCGGATCTGCTCGACCAGGCCTTCGACAACCTGCGCGCGAGCTATGACGGTGTGCACGGCGGCTTCGGCGGTGCGCCGAAGTTCCCGCCGTCCATGGTGCTCGAGTTCCTGCTGCGCCACTCCGCCCGGACCGGGTCGGGTCTCGAGCTGGTCGAGCACACCAGCCGGGCGATGGCGAGCGGCGGCATCTACGACCAGCTCGCGGGCGGCTTCTCGCGCTACTCGGTCGATGCGAAGTGGGTCGTCCCGCACTTCGAGAAGATGCTGTACGACAACGCCCTGCTGCTGCGCGTCTACACCCACCTGTGGCGGGCGACCGGTGCGGACAGCGCCAAGCGGGTGGCCGTCGAAACAGCCGACTTCCTGCTTCGTGACCTGCGGACCCCGGAGGGGGGCTTCGCCTCCGCGCTGGACGCCGACACCGACGACGAGGAGGGGCTGACCTACGTCTGGACGCCCGCCCAGCTCGTCGACGCCCTGGGCGAGCAGGACGGCGCCTGGGCCGCTGAGCAGTTCGAGGTGACCGCAGCAGGCACGTTCGAGCATGGCTCCAGCGTGCTGCAGCGACTGCTCGAACCTGACGACCCAGGCCGCTATGAGCGGGTTCGGGCCCGGTTGCTCGACGTGCGGTCCTCCCGGCCGCAGCCGGCGCGTGACGACAAGGTCGTCGCTGCGTGGAACGGGCTCGCGATCGCAGCGCTGGCCGAGGCCGGCGTCCTGTTCGACCGGCCGGACTACGTCAGGGCGGCCGAGGTCTGCGCAGACCTGCTGTGCGACCTGCACCGGACGGACGGCCGGCTCCTGCGCACGTCCATCGACGGGCGAGCCGGCCGCAACGCCGGCGTCCTCGAGGACTACGCCGACGTGGCTGAAGGGCTGCTGGCGCTGTTCTCGGCAACGGGGGAGCTGCAGCGACTGGCCGATGCTCAGGCGTTGCTGGACGTCGTGCTGGAGCACTTCGCCGATGGCCACGGTGGCTTCTACGACACCGCCGACGATGCCGAGCAGCTCGTGCGGCGGCCGCAGGACCCGACCGACAACGCGACCCCGTCCGGTCTCGCCGCCGCCGCGGGCGCGTTGCTGACCTGCGCTGCCATGACGGGTTCGGAGTCCTACCGGGCCGCAGCGACCGGGGCCGTCACGACCGTGGCGCCGCTGTTCGCCCGGCAGGCCCGCTTCGCCGGCTGGGCTGCAGCGGTCGCTGAGGCGCAGCTGGCCGGTCCGGCCGAGGTGGTGGTGCTCGACCGGCCGGACCTGCTGGCCGTGGCCCGGCTGGCCACCTCTCCGGGAGCCGTCGTCGTCACGGGCGGTCCGCTCGCGCAGGATCGACCGTCCGGCGCGGCGTACGTCTGTCGCCGCTTCGTCTGCGACGCGCCGACCCAGGACGAGCAGCGCCTGGCCGAGCAGGTGCAGGCCGCTCAACGGCAGCGGTAGCTGACGAGTCGTTCGAGCTGACCGCCGGTCGGCACCGGCAGCTCCACGAGCCGCGGCCGTCCCGCGCTGTCGCGCACCTGGACCGCCAGCGAGCCCGGGGGCAGCAAGCCGTCCGTCAGCTGAGCACAGCGCGGCGTGACGTCGACCTGCACGGTGGCCCGCCCGCGGTCGTCGAAGCGAGACGGATGCTGACCGCGCGAGTCTGCCCCCGCAAGGCGCAGCCGTACTTCGCCGAGCCCGCTGGCCCCTTCCGCCTCGAGCTGGACGTGCAGCCGGACGAAGGACTCGTCCCGCAGGGCTGAGCCGTCGAGCTGCTCCACGCGAAGCCGAAGCGGGGCGGGTGGCTGGTCGTGCAGGACAGCACCTCCGGTGACCACGGCCAGCAGCAGGACGGCGGCCAGGATCAGGACCGGCGAACCGCGTCGCGGGTCGGTATCGAGCACGTCGACGTGGTCTGGCACCGCTCCACGGTAGGACGGACTGCGGCGAATGTCCTCGCTACACCGAAACGCTGTAGGTCGCGAACGACACGGCGACGTAGTGGGTGACGAAGGCCAGCAGGGTGAAGGCGTGGAAGACCTCGTGGAACCCGAACCAGGCAGGAAAGGGGTCGGGACGGCGCAGGGCATAGACGATCGCGCCGAGGCTGTAGAACAGCCCGCCGGCCAGCAGCAGGATCACGACGGCCCACCCGCCGGCTTCCTGCAGCTGCGGCAGGACGCCCAGCGCCACCCAGCCCAGTGCCAGGTAGAGCACGACGAACAGCCAGCGGGCCGGCCGGCGCACCGCGTTGCGCAGCACCACACCCAGCAGCGCCCCGCCCCAGACCAGCCCGAAGACGAGCCAGCGGGTCGTTCCGTCCAGCAGGAGCAGCGCGAAGGGCGTGTATGTGCCGGCGATGAGGATGAAGATCATCGAGTGGTCGAGTCGCTTCATCACCTCGCGTGAGCGCCCGGTCCACGGGCCCCGGTGGTAGGCAGCCGACGTGCCGAACAACAGGGCCACACTGACGGCGTAGACGACCGCCGCTGTCCGGGCGCGCGCGCCCTCGGCCAGGCAGACCAGTGCCGTGCCCGTGATGAGCGAGATGGCGAAGGCTGTTTCGTGCAGCACCCCCCTCAGCCGGGGCTTGAGCGCAGCAGTCAGCTCGGCGACTCTTGTTTCTACCGTCTCGTGCACGTCTCTCCTGCCGGATCGGGTGACGTGGCTCATCTCACATCACGCTCCACAAGTCTGCTGGGTAGTGTTCTATTCACATGCCTGGTAGGGCGTTTCGTGATATGCGCCCTTCCGCCGCATATCGGCGGGCACATATCGGCGGAGAGGCCACCCGTGACGACGATGCCCAGTATTCCAGGGCTGAATCTGGCGCCCACCAGCAACACCCGCCTGCTGCAGCGGGTGCGTGAGACGGCTGAGCTGACCCAACCCGACCGGGTGGAGTGGTGCGACGGATCCGAGCAGGAATGGGAGCGGCTCACCGCCCTGCTCGTCGAGCAGGGGACGTTCACCCGACTCGACCCGCACAAGCGCCCCAACAGCTTCTACGCCACGTCGGACCCCTCCGACGTCGCCCGGGTCGAGGATCGCACCTTCATCTGCTCCGCGCGGGAGTCCGACGCCGGGCCGACCAACAACTGGACAGATCCCGACCGGATGCGGGACACGTTGCAGCCGCTGTTCCAGGGTTGCATGCGCGGTCGGACGATGTACGTCGTGCCGTTCTGCATGGGACCGATCGGCGGCAGCATCTCCCAGCTGGGGGTCGAGATCACCGACTCCGCCTACGTCGCGGTCTCCATGCGGATCATGACCCGGATGGGCACGGCTGCCCTCGACCAGATCGGCGAGGACGGGTTCTTCGTCCCGGCGGTGCACAGCGTGGGTGCGCCGCTGGAGCCGCACCAGGACGACGTGCCCTGGCCGTGCAGCGACACCAAGTACATCGTGCACTTCCCCGAGACCCGTGAGATCTGGTCGTACGGCTCCGGCTACGGCGGCAACGCGCTGCTCGGCAAGAAGTGCTTCGCCCTGCGCATCGCGTCGGTCATGGGACGCGACGAGGGCTGGCTGGCCGAGCACATGCTCATACTCAAGCTCACGCCGCCAGGCGGCGAACCGCGCTACGCCGCCGCCGCGTTCCCCAGCGCCTGCGGCAAGACCAACCTTGCGATGCTCGAGCCGACGATGCCGGGCTGGCAGGTCGAGACGGTCGGGGACGACATCGCCTGGATGCGCTTGGGAAAGGACGGCCGGCTCTACGCCATCAACCCCGAGGCCGGCTTCTTCGGGGTGGCGCCTGGCACCGGCGCGGACACCAACGCCAACGCCGTACGGACCTTCTGCGCCAACAGCATCTTCACCAACGTGGCGCGAACCGACGACGGCGATGTCTGGTGGGAGGGGCTGACGCGGACGCCGCCGGCCGGGCTCACGGACTGGCGCGGTCAGCGCTGGTCGGCGGGGTCGGCTACGCCCGCCGCCCATCCGAACTCCCGCTTCACGACCCCCGCCGGGCAGTGCCCGACTCTCGCCCCGGAGTGGGACGACCCGGACGGCGTGCCGATCTCGGCCATCTTGTTCGGCGGCCGCCGCGCCGGTGTCGTGCCGCTGGTCACGGAGTCCTTCGACTGGCAGCACGGTGTCTTCCTCGGTGCGTCGGTCTCCTCCGAGACGACTGCTGCCGCCACCGGGGCGATCGGCCGACTGCGCCGCGACCCGTTCGCGATGCTGCCGTTCTGCGGCTACAACATGGGCGACTACATGCAGCACTGGCTCGATCTCGGCGCGGCCGCTTCTGCGCGCGGTGACGCCGCTCTGCTCCCGCGCATCTACTTCGTCAACTGGTTCCGCAAGGACAGCGACGGCCGGTGGCTGTGGCCGGGCTTCGGGGAGAACTCCCGTGTCCTGAAGTGGATCGTCGACCGCCTGGACGGGACTGCGGACGCGGTGTCGACACCGATCGGCATCCTTCCGACGAGGCAGAGCCTCGACGTGACCGGCCTCGACATCGGCGAGCAGGACATGGACCTGCTGCTGTCGGTCGACCGGCCGGCCTGGCGCGAGGAAGCCGAACTGCTCCGGGCGTTCTTCGCGCAGTTCGGGGACGCGCTTCCCGCAACCATGATCGAAGAGCAGGCGAGCCTCGTCCGGCGCCTGACCGACTGAGCCCGCCAGAGGCCGACAAGGGCCGTTGTGCAGTTCGCACCTACAGGCAAAGATCACCCGCATGGTGGAGGTCAGGTGTGTCGACGGCACCATGCTCGCCATCCGGCCCGTTCCGGTCCTCGACCGCGACGGCGTCCCGTACGAGATCACGCTCCGCCTGCTGCGGGACGGTCGGCTGTTCGGCGAGGTGGGGGAGCGCTGCGGCTGGTTCATCGCGACGACCGCGGCCCGACTTCGGGCCGCCCGCGGCGGCGGGAATGCCGACGCGTTTCCCGCGAGCAGCCTCGAAGCCGGCCTGCGGGCCTGGGCGACCGACGAGCAGCTGCCGGCCGACGAGGCCTGGGAGTGTTTCGAGCGCTACGTCCCACGCGACCGCGAGCTGTTCGCCTTTTTGTCCCGCGACCCGGACGACCTGAGCTCGGCCGGTGACCTGCGGGTGACCCTGCGCACCGAGCGCAGCTGGCTGACCATCCCCGACAGCGAGCGCGGTCGCTGGCGGGTGCGCTGCCTGGCCGTGCTCGACGCCTGGGGCGCCGGTGGCTCGGGGGTGCGGGCCGTGCTGACCAGCACGGAGCTGCTCGTGCTGCTCGAGCAGCTGGTCCAAGACTTCGCCGACGTGGGGACGGCCTACGAACCGGGTGAGGACCTCACCGGGTTGCGGCGCCCGGTCGGCTGAGTCTGCCCGTGCCGCTGATCCGGGCTCCGCCCGATACCCTGCGGGCAGCGTCGAGGCGGGGAAGGAGGCGGCGTGGGTCTTCGCAACGTCGTGTACGGCGTCTACGAACGACGACTCGCCTTCGCCCTCGAGCGGGCAGGTTCACCTCTGCCCCGGCATGTCGGCGTCATCCTCGACGGCAACCGGCGGTGGGCAAGGGCGACCGGACGCCAGGACGTCAACTACGGCCACCAGGCGGGGGCGGACAAGATCGCCGACCTGCTGGAGTGGTGCGACCAGGCCGGTGTGGAGCTGGTGACTCTCTGGCTGCTGTCCACCGACAACCTGAGCCGTCCGGCCGCCGAGCTGGACCCGCTGCTCCGGATCATCGAGGCGGTGGTGACGGAGCTTGCCCGGCCGCTGAACCGGTGGACCCTGAACATCGTCGGCGCGCTGGACCTGCTGCCGGACGCGACGGCCAGGCTGCTCAAGGAAGCCGCCGCCGGCACCGCGGGCCGGCCCGGCGTCGAGGTCAACGTGGCCATCGGCTACGGCGGGCGGCGCGAGATCGCCGACGCCGTGCGCAGCATGCTGCAGGCCCATGCCGCGACGGGGGCCACGCTCGAAGAGGTGGCGGAGTTCCTGGACGTCGAGCACATTGCCGAGCACCTCTACACCCGTGGCCAGCCTGACCCCGACCTGGTGATCCGCACCAGCGGCGAGCAGCGGCTGGGTGGGTTCCTGCTCTGGCAGAGCGCGCACAGCGAGTTCTACTTCTGCGAGGCCTACTGGCCCGACTTCCGCCGGGTGGACTTCCTGCGGGCGCTGCGGGCCTACGCAGCCCGGCAGCGGCGCTTCGGAACCTGAGCGGTCACCGGACGTTCACCCGCCCGGTGTGCGTGTCGGACGCCCCCGCGGTCGGGTGAGTCGTAGCGTTCAGGGCAGCGGTCGACAGCCCGTCGGTCCGCCCGGGAGGCCCGATGCGCTGGACTGCAGGTAGTTGTGCTGCAGGTACAGGCGCTGCGTATGAAGGGGCCGGCGTCCGGCCCTTCGGGTCCGCCGGTCCAGGCAGTCGCCGAGCGCAGAGGGCCACATGACCACGTACGTTCTCGACACCTCCGTCCTGCTGTCCGACCCGGGGGCGCTGGCCCGCTTCGCCGAGCACGAGGTCGTCCTGCCGCTGGTGGTGATCAGTGAGCTCGAAGGCAAGCGGGACCACCCCGAGCTGGGCTGGTTTGCCCGCCAGGCGTTGCGCCTGCTCGACGACCTGCGGATCGCCCACGGCCGGCTCGACCGGCCGATCCCCATCGCGACCGGCACGCTGCGCGTCGAGCTCAACCACGTGGACACCTCGGTCCTGCCGCCCGCCGTGCGGGGCACCGACGGGGACAGCCGCATCCTCGCCGTCGCCGCCAATCTCGCCGCCGACGGCGCCGAGGTCATCCTGGTCTCGAAGGACCTGCCGCTGCGGGTCAAGGCCGCCTCGATCGGGCTGACCGCGCAGGAGTACCGCGCTGAGCTCGCGGTCAACTGCGGCTGGACCGGCATGGCCGAGCTCGAGATCTCCGGCGCCGAGCTGAACGCGCTCTACGCCGACGGCCGGCTCGAGCTCGAGGCGGCCCGCGAGCTGCCCACCCATACCGGCCTGGTGCTGCTGTCCGACCGCGGCAGTGGCCTGGGTCGGGTCGCCCCCGACAAGTCGGTCCGGCTCGTACGCGGCGACCGGGAGGCCTTCGGGGTCCACGGCCGCTCGGCCGAGCAGCGGGTCGCCATCGACCTGCTGCTCGACCCCGACATCGGCATCGTCTCGCTCGGAGGCCGCGCCGGCACCGGCAAGTCGGCGCTGGCCCTGTGCGCCGGTCTCGAGTCCGTGCTCGAGCGCCGGGCCCACAAGAAGGTGATCGTGTTTCGACCGCTGTACGCCGTCGGTGGTCAGGACCTGGGCTACCTGCCCGGCGACAGCGCCGAGAAGATGGGCCCCTGGGCGCAGGCGGTCTTCGACACCCTCGGTGCGCTCGTCAGCGCCGACGTGGTGGAGGAGATCCTGGTCCGTGGGCTGCTGGAGGTCCTGCCGCTGACCCACATCCGTGGCCGCTCGCTGCACGACGCCTTCGTCGTCGTCGACGAGGCGCAGTCGCTCGAGCGGGGGGTGCTGCTCACGGTGCTGTCCCGCCTCGGGCAGGGCTCCCGCGTGGTGCTGACCCACGACGTCGCACAGCGCGACAACCTGCGGGTGGGGCGGCACGACGGGGTCAACGCCGTCATCGAGGCGCTCAAGGGCCACCCACTGTTCGCGCACGTCACGCTCACCCGGTCCGAGCGCTCACCGATCGCCGCCCTCGTGACCGAGATGCTCGAAGAGCTACCCCGCTGACGCGGCGCCCCGCCCGCCCGGCCCGCCTCTGATGACCCCTCTCGACCACTTCCCCTGCCAGCTGACACAGGTGGCCGGTTGCGACGTGCCATCTGGCAGGGGAAGTCGGCCTCATGGGGCGGCCCTGGGGGCGCCCGCGCCAGGGCGGCGCCGGCGTCAGGTCGGCGGACGGGTCATCGACAGCACGTCGAGCGCCGCATCGAGCTGCGCCTCGGTGAGGTCGCCGCGCTCCACGTAGCCGCCTTCGAGGACGACCTGGCGGATCGTCTTGCGTTCGCGCAGTGACGTCTTCGCGATCGTCGCGGCGTTCTCGTAGCCGACGTAGCGGTTCAGGGGAGTCACGATACTCGGGGAGGACTCGGCCAGCTCGCGGCAGCGCGCATCGTCGGCGGCGATGCCGTCGATGCAGCGGTCGGCGAGCAGCCGGCTGACGTTGGTCAGCAGGCGGATCGACTCGAGCAGGTTGCGTGCCATCACCGGCAGCATCACGTTGAGCTCGAAATTGCCCGAGGCGCCGGCGAAGGCGATCGCCGCGTCATTGCCGACGACCTGGGCGACCACCATGCCGGTCGCCTCGGGGATCACCGGGTTGACCTTGCCGGGCATGATGCTGCTGCCCGGCTGCAGGTCGGGGAGGGCGAGCTCGCCGAGCCCGGCCCGTGGACCCGAGCCCATCCAGCGCAGATCGTTGCTGATCTTGAACAGCCCGACGGCGATCGTACGAAGCTGTCCACTGGCTTCGACGAGCCCGTCGCGGGCGC
>JAHWJP010000207.1 GCA_019348355.1 Actinomycetota bacterium | reverse complement strand
ATGTACGAGGGCGGCATCGGCAAGATGCGCTGGTCGATCTCCGACACGGCCGAGTTCGGCGACTACGTCACCGGGCCGCGCATCATCACCCCCGCGGTCAAGGAGGAGATGAAGAAGGTGCTCGCCGAGATCCAGGACGGCACCTTCACCAAGGCGCTCATCGACGACGACGACGCCGGCCGGCCGCGGATGAACGCCTACCGCAAGCAAGGGGCGGACCACCCGATCGAGATCACCGGCGCGCAGCTGCGACCGATGATGGCCTGGATCGACGACAGCGGCGAGTAGCCCCCACCCCCCCTTCAGCACTTCCCCTGCCGTACGACACGCCAGCGGCCGCGCGGCGTGCCGTCGTGCAGGGGAAGTGGTGCAGTGAGGGCCCGCCCGCACTCGCCACGCCCGCCCACGTACCCCGGAGGCCCCCGTGCCCGCCCGTCCCGTCGTGCTCATCGCCGAGGAGCTCGCCCCGTCGGTGCTCGCCGTGCTGGGGGACGGGTTCGAGGTGCGCCACGTCGACGGCGCCGACCGTACGGCCCTGCTGCCGGCGCTCGCCGACGCCGACGCCGTGATCGTCCGCAGCGCCACCCGGATGGACGCTGAAGCGCTTCGGGCGGCGCCACGCCTGCAGGTCATCGCGCGCGCCGGCATCGGCCTCGACAACGTCGACGTCCCCGCCGCGACGGCCCGCGGCGTGCTCGTCGTCAACGCGCCGCAGAGCAACATCGTCAGCGCCGCCGAGCAGGCGGTGCTGCTGCTGCTGGCCTGCGCCCGCAACCTCGCGCCGGCCAACGCCGCCCTGAAGTCCGGCCGGTGGGAGCGCAGCCGGTGGACCGGCGTGGAGGTCGCCGACAAGGTCGTCGGCGTGATCGGGCTCGGCCGGATCGGGGTGCTGTTCGCCCAGCGGATGTCGGCCTTCGGGACGACGCTGATCGCCTACGACCCCTATGTCCAGCCGGCGCGGGCAGCGCAGATCGGCGTACGGCTGGTGTCGCTCGAGGAGCTGCTGAGGCAGAGCGACTTCATCTCGATCCACCTGCCGAAGACCCCTGAGACGGTCGGCCTGATCGGGGCGGCGGAGCTGGCGATGTGCAAGCCGAGCGTACGGATCGTCAACGCCGCGCGGGGTGGTCTGCTCGACGAGGTCGCGCTCGCGAAGGCCCTCGAGGCCGGCACCGTCGCCGGAGCGGGGCTCGACGTCTACGCCACCGAGCCGTGCACCGACTCGCCGCTGTTCGCCTACGACTGCGTGGTCGTCGCGCCGCACCTCGGCGCCAGCACCGTCGAGGCGCAGGACAAGGCGGGCGCGTCGGTCGCGCGCTCGGTGCGGCTCGCCCTGGAAGGGGAGTTCGTCCCGGACGCGGTCAACGTGCAGGCGGGCGGCATCGTCGCCGAGGAGCTGCGCCCGGCCCTGCCACTGGTCGAGAAGCTGGGCCGGGTCTTCACCGCGCTGGCCGGCGGGGTGGCCGCCAGCGTCGAGATCCTCGTCCGCGGCGAGATCGCGGCGCTGGACGTGTCGGTGCTGGCGCTCGCCGCCCTCAAGGGCGTGTTCGCCGATGTCGTCGAGGAGCAGGTCACCTTCGTCAACGCGCCCGGTCTCGCCGCCGAGCGCGGGGTGGAGGTGTCGCTCTCAACCGACCTGGAGAGCCCGGATTACCGCAACCTCGTCAGCGTGCGCGGGGTGCTCGCCACCGGGGAGGTGGTCTCGGTGTCGGGGACGCTGACCGGCCCTCGTCAGATCGAGAAGCTCACCGAGGTGAACAGTTTCGACGTCGAGCTCGTCGCGGAGGACCACGTGGTGTTCCTGCGCTACCACGACCGGCCGGGCGTCGTCGGGGTCGTCGGCGCCCGGCTCGGCGAGGCGCAGGTCAACATCGCCGGCGCCCAGGTCAGCCGGACGTCGCAGGGCGGTGACGCGCTGATGGCGCTCACCGTCGACAGCGCGCCGCCCGCGGAGCTGCTCGATGACATCGCCGCGGCCATCGGCGCGCACTCGGTGCGATCGGTCGACCTCGGGTGAGCTCCTTCGTGTCCTACGACGGGACCCGGCTGGTCTACACCGAGCTCGGGAACGGCCCGCGGCTGGTGTGCCTCGCCGGTGGTCCGGGGCGCGCCTCGGCCTACCTGGAGGACCTCGGCGGGCTGGCGGCGGAGCGTACCCTCGTCCGGCTCGACGCCCGGGCCACCGGCTACAGCGAGGTGCCCGCCGACCCCTCGTCGCTGCGCTTCGACCGGCTCGCGGCCGACGTCGAGGCGCTGCGCGAGCACCTCGGCGAGGCGCAGGTCGACCTGCTCGGCCACTCGGCGGGCTGTCTCGTCGCCCAGGCCTACGCCGCTTTCCACCCCGATCGGGTTCGCTCGCTGGTGCTGGTCACGCCGAGCGACCGGTTGCAGGGCGGGACGCGCTCCGACGTCGTCGCGATCCGGGCCGCCCGTTCCGGCGAGCCGTGGTACGCCGACGCGGCGCATGCCGACGCCGCGGTAGCCGACGCTTCACCGGCCGAGCAGCAATTCCTGATCCGCGCGACCCGCCCGTTCTTCTACGGCCACTGGGACGAGCGCACCTCGGCCCATGCGGCCACCGCGGACCACCAGGTCAGCGAGCGGGCCGAACTTGGCTTCGGGGCGGGAGTCGAAGGCATCGACGTCGAGGCGGTCCTGGCCGGTCTGCAGGAGCTGGACGTCCCGGTGTTGGTGGTCGGCGGGGAGCGCGACGCGCTCACCGGGGTGGCGTCCGTGCACGCCGTCGCGTCCTCGTTTCGCGACGCCCAGACGGCTGTCATCCCGCGCGCCGGGCACTTCCCCTGGGTGGACGAGCCACGCGCCTTCCAGGAGGTCGTCGCGGCGTTCGTTCGCGAACGCTGACGCGGTGGGGTCAGGCATCGGGCGTGACGTCGCCCCAGGCCAGCTCGCATTCCACCTGGCGGTCGCGACGGACGCGGGCCAGGGCGCCGGAGGCCTCGGCCAGTCGTAGCGCCTGCTCGAGCCACGCCAAGCGGTGTGCGGGCGACGTGGCGGCGGCAGCCCGGCGCTGGTGCTCGCCGGCCCCCTCGAAGGTCGCGGCCGACCAGTCCTTCGGCGCGGTCACGACGGGCCGTCCCGTTCCTGCTGGAGACGACTCAGGGCCTCGATGTCCTCGAGGTCACGAGGCCTGCCCGCGGCGCGCTTCAGGTGCAGCAGGTGCGGGATGGAGGCGACCGGAACACGCACCGAGCCCACCTGCATCTCGTCCGCTTCGGCAAGCAGCTGCTCGAAGGGAAGCGGATGGGTGGCGAACAGGTCGATCTCGCTCAGCGGGTCGTCGGGGTGGTAAAGCGAGAAGACCTGCAGGTTGCGCTCGGCCACCCACCTGCCCCGGATCGCGGGGTCGGCGAAGTCGTGCGGGTCCACCGGCAGCCGTGGGCGAAAGCCGAGCCCTGCCAGCAGATCCAGCACCGCCCGGGCCGGCTCGACGGCGAGGTCCACGACGAGATCGAGATCGACAGTCATCCGGACGTGGCCCTGGAGCACGACCGCGACACCGCCCACGACGACGTAACGCACGCGCGCGGCGTTGAGGGCGGCGAACAC
>JAHWJP010000074.1 GCA_019348355.1 Actinomycetota bacterium | reverse complement strand
AGCTTCGCCGACGAGGTGACCCGCGTCGCCCGCGAGGTCGGCACCGAGGGCCGGCTCGGCGGTCAGGCCCAGGTCAAGGGGGTGTCGGGCACCTGGCGCGACCTGACCGAGAACGTCAACGGCATGGCCGGCAACCTCACCGGCCAGGTCCGCAACATCGCCTCGGTGGCGACCGCTGTGGCCAAGGGCGACCTGAGCCAGAAGATCACCGTCGACGCGCAAGGCGAGATCCTCGAGCTCAAGAACACCGTCAACACGATGGTCGACCAGCTGTCCAGCTTCGCCGACGAGGTGACCCGCGTCGCCCGCGAGGTCGGCACCGAGGGCAAGCTCGCCGGTCAGGCCCAGGTCAAGGGGGTCAGCGGCACCTGGCGCGACCTCACCGACAACGTCAACAACATGGCCTCGAACCTGACCAGCCAGGTCCGCAACATCGCACTGGTCACGACAGCGGTCGCCCAGGGCGACCTGAGCCAGAAGATCACCGTCGACGCGCAGGGCGAGATCCTCGACCTGAAGAGCACCGTCAACACGATGGTCGACCAGCTGTCGAGCTTCGCCGCGGAGGTCACCCGGGTGGCCCGCGAGGTCGGCACCGAGGGCAAGCTCGGCGGCCAGGCCCGGGTGGCCGGCGTCAGCGGCACCTGGCGGCACCTCACCGAGAACGTCAACCAGCTCGCCGGCAACCTCACCACCCAGGTGCGCGCGATCGCCGAGGTGTCCACAGCCGTGACCCGCGGTGACCTCACCCGCTCGGTCAACGTCGAAGCTCAGGGCGAGGTCGCCGAGCTCAAGGACAACATCAACCAGATGATCGCGAACCTGCGGTCGACCACCGAGATCAACGCCCAGCAGGACTGGCTCAAGTCCAACCTGGCCCGGATCGGCGGTCAGCTGCAGGGCCAGCGCGACCTCGAGGCCGTCACCCAGATGATCATGAGCGAGGTGACGCCGGTCGTGCAGGCCGTGCAGGGGGCCTTCTACCTGGCCGACAGCCCGGAGGGCCGGCTCGCGCTGCGGCGCGCCGCGTCGTACGGCGTGGACCGTCCGAACGAGGAGCGGGTCTTCGCCGCCGGCGAGGGGCTGATCGGGCAGGCCGCCGTCGAGAAGCGGCCGATCCGCGTCCGGGAGGTTCCCAGCGGCTACCTGCGGGTCACCTCCGGGCTCGGCCACGGTCCCGCCGCCGACCTGTTCGTCCTGCCGGTGCTGTTCGAGGAGCAGGTGCTCGGCGTCATCGAGCTGGCCTCGTTCGGCCGCTTCGAGGAGGTGCACGCGGGCTTTCTCGGGCAGCTCGTCGAGACGATCGGCGTCGTGCTCAACACCATCATCGCCAACGTCCGCACCGAGGAGCTGCTCGAACAGTCACAGCGCCTCGCGCAGGAGCTGCAGGTGCAGTCGGTCGAGCTGCAGCGCACCAACGCCGAGCTCGAGGACCGCACCCGGCTGCTCACCGAGCAGTCCAGCGACCTCGAGATCAAGAACCGTGAGATCGAGATGGCCCGGCTGGGCCTCGAGGACAAGGCCGAGCAGCTGGCGCTGTCCAGCCAGTACAAGTCCGAGTTCCTCGCCAACATGAGCCACGAGCTGCGCACCCCGCTCAACAGCCTGCTGATCCTCGCCAAGCTGCTCGCCGACAACCCGCAGCACAACCTCACCGACAAGCAGATCGAGTTCGCCCGCACCATCCACAACGCGGGCAGCGACCTGCTCAGCCTGATCAACGACATCCTCGACCTGTCCAAGGTCGAGGCCGGCAAGATGGACGTACGCCCGGCGCCCGTCGTGCTCGACGAGGTGCGGGAGTACGTCTGGAACAACTTCGGCCCGCTGGCCGAGCAGCAGGGGCTCGACCTGATCGTCGAGCTCGAGCCGGGCCTGCCCGCAGCCGTGCTCACCGACCAGCAGCGGCTGCAGCAGGTGCTGAAGAACCTGCTGTCGAACGCCCTGAAGTTCACCGAGCACGGCAGCGTCCGGCTCTCGGTGTCGCGCGCCCCCGGCCACATGCTGTTCGCCTCGCCGACCCTCAACGACGCCGAGCTGGTGCTCGCCCTCAGCGTCACCGACACCGGGATCGGCGTGCCGGCGGAGAAGCTGCGGCTGATCTTCGAGGCGTTCCAGCAGGCCGACGGGACCACCAGCCGGCGTTACGGCGGCACCGGCCTCGGCCTGTCGATCTCCCGCGAGATCGCCCGGCTGCTCGGCGGCGCCATCGCCGTCACCAGCGAGAAGGGGGTGGGCAGCACCTTCACGCTCTACATCCCGGGCGAGTTCCCGTACCCGCATCTGGACGGCCGGGGGACGACCGGGACCGGGGACGAGGCGCCGGACCGGCACCAGCCGCCGATGCTCACCGCCACCCCGTCGCTGCCGCGGACCGCTGAGCTGCCCGCGGGCGCCGACTGCCTGCAGGGTGCGACGGTGCTGGTCGTGGACGACGACGTGCGTAACGTCTTCGCGCTGACCAGCGCCCTGGAGCTGCACGGCATGCAGGTGCTCTACGCCGACAACGGCAGCGACGGCATCGCCCTGCTGGGGCAGCGCCCCGATGTCGACCTGGTGCTGATGGACGTCATGATGCCTGGCATGGACGGCAACGAGGCGACCGAGCGCATCCGCCGGATGCCGGAGTACGCCGAGCTGCCGGTCGTCTTCCTCACCGCAAAGGCGATGCCCGGCGACCGCGACCGCAGCTTCGCGGCGGGCGCGTCGGACTACGTCACCAAGCCGGTGGACCTCGACCGGCTGCTCGCCGTGATGCGCACCTGGCTTTCGGCGCGCGCGGCACCGAGCACCGGATGAGCGCGCGTCGCTCGGCGAAGATCCTCATGGTGGACGACCGTCCGGAGAACCTGCTCGCGCTCGAGGCCATCCTGCAGGGGCTCGGGCACGACCTGATCAAGGCGGCCTCCGGCGAGGAGGCGCTCAAGCGGCTGCTGACCGAGGACGTTGCGGTGATCCTGCTGGACGTGCAGATGCCCGGCATGGACGGCTTCGAGACCGCCGGCCACATCAAGCAGCGTGAGCGCACCCGTGACATCCCGATCCTCTTCCTCACCGCGATCGACGGCGAGGCCCACCAGGCGTTTCGTGGTTACGCCGCCGGCGCCGTCGACTACCTGTCCAAGCCGTTCGACCCCTGGGTGCTCAAGGCGAAGGTGGGCGTGTTCATCGAGCTGTACGAGCGGCGCAGCGAGCTGGCCGCCCAGGCCGAGGAGCTGCGGCGGCAGCTGGCCCGCTATGACATCGCCGAGCTGGGTGAGCTCAGCAGGCAGGCCTGCGCCGCACTGCAGCAGGCGCGCGCCGCGCAGGGCGGACCGGAGGGTGCTGCCCTGCTGGAGGAGGCGGCGGTGGCGGCGCAGGCCCTGCGCCGAGCTCTGCAGGGCGCCGCGCCGACGAGCCAGCAGAGGGCGCCGGCATGAACGCGATCACCACCTTGCCGGCGCAGGACCGCTCCCCGGGGACGGCCCGTCGCGTGGTGCAGGACGCGCTGATGGGCGGTGGTCTGGAGGTGCTGCTCGACGACGCGTTGCTGCTGGTCACCGAGCTGGTCACCAACTCGGTCGTGCACGCCGGCACGGACGTGGAGCTGCACGTGGACATCGGGGTCGGTCGGGCCCGCGTCGAGGTGGTCGACCGCGGCGCCGGTGCCCTGCCCAACGTGGCGGGCGTGCCCGGCGCCGACCGCGAGGGCGGGCGGGGCATCTTTCTGCTCGACGCGCTCGCGCAGGAGTGGGGGACGCGGCACTTCGCCGGCGGCAAGTCGGTGTGGTTCACCCTCGGGGTGAGTGACCGGGTCGTCTCCCGGCCGCGGTCCTTGCGGGCCTCCACACCTGGGAAGGCACCGAGCCCGCCCGTCGTGTCCTGGCTGCTGGGCCTGCCGGCCGACCTCGAGGAGCGGCTCAGCCCGGCCCACCTGCTCGGCGAGTTGCTTCACCGCCTCTGCGGCGCCATGGACCTCGCCGACGGCTGGCTCTACGCCGAGGGCATCGACGACACCAACCGGTGGGCCGTGCTGGCTGCGCACGACCTCGGAGCGGAACCGCCCGAGGTCGACGCCGTGCGCCGGCTGGCGCGCGAGGGTGTCGACCAGGTGCTGTCCGGCGGTGGCGGTCTGCTCGTGCTGCCGCTGCGCCGGCGTACCGGCGTGTTCGGGGCGCTCGTCGTCGGCGACGCCGACCGCCTCGACGCCACCGGGGTGGCCCTCGCCCGGCTCGTCGGGGACCGGATGGGCGTCGTGCTGCGGGACGACCGGGCCCACGTCGCTCAGCTGCGTGACCGCGGTTCCCTTGCGCTGCTCGCGGAGGCGAGCGAGATGTTCGCCGGGACGCTCGACGTGACCCTCGCGGTCACTCTGGCCGCGCAGCTGGTGGTTCCACGCTTCGCGACGTGGGCCGGCGTCTACACCGCCGAGGAGCAAGGCGTGCACTTGGCCGCCGTGGCGCACCAGGACGAGGAGGGGCTCGTCCACCTCCGGGCGGGTCTGGAGGGTCCCGGGGCGCAGCTGCTCGCCGAGCAGCTGGTGCGCGAGCTCGGTGAGCAACCGTCGCTCCTGGCTGCCTCCGACGTTCCGCGCGAGCTGGCCGGAGACGTCGGCGAGGTCCTGGCGGTGCCGCTCGTGGCGCGCCGCCGCCTGCTCGGCGTCCTGCTGGTCGGCCGGCGCACGGGCACCGGCTATGCCCGCGACGACAGCGGGCTGCTGCTCGACCTCGCGCGCCGGGCCGCGCTCGCCGTCGACAACGCCCGGCTCTACGAGGAGCGGGCCGCGGTCGCGAAGGCGCTGCAAGCGTCGCTGCTGCCGCCTGCCCTGCCGACCGTGCCAGGGGTGGAGTTCGGTGCCCGGTATGCCGCGGCCGGTGAGGGCAACGAGGTCGGCGGTGACTTCTACGACGTGTTCGCGCTGCCACACGTTGCGGGGGCGGACGTGGGGGAGGCGGACGTTGCGGGGGTGGACGACGGGCAGTGGGCGGTCGCCATCGGTGATGTCTGCGGCAAGGGTGCGGAGGCTGCGGCGATCACCGGCCTTGCGCGCAACGTCCTGCGGCTGCTCGGTCGGGAAGGCCGGCCCCCGCAGGCGATCCTGCAGCGGCTGAACTCCGCGATCCTGGAGCTCGGTGAGCGGGGCCGGTTCTGCACGGCCAGTCTGGCTGCCATCCATCCCTCGGCCGAAGGTGTGCGGGTGCGGCTGTCCTGCGCCGGGCACCCGCTTCCGGTCCTCGTCACCGCGGACGGCCGGGCGACGCTGGTCGGCACCGGCGGCAGCCTGCTGGGCGTGATGGACGAGGTGCACCCACCGGCTGACGAGCTGTTCCTGCGGCCGGGGGACACCCTGGTCTTCTACACCGACGGCGTCACCGAGCGGCGCAGCGGCGACCGGATGTTCGGCGAGGACAGCCTGCTCGCGAGTTGCGCCGCCGCGGCGGGTCGGTCGGCGGACGAGTTTGCCGGACAACTCGAGCAGGCGGTCCGCGACTTCGGCGACGAGCCCTCCCGCGACGACCTCGCCGTGCTGGTCGTCCGCGCCACCGGCTGAGCCGGTCGCCCCCGCCGCCCGTCCGCCGCCAGCCCACGCAGCCGCCCACCCACGCACCGACGCACGACTTCCCCTGCGCCATGACACGTCACGGACTCGCGGGAATGTCGGATCGCAGGGGAAGTGGAGTAAGGGGGGTGGGTGACGCGGTCAGCGCGGTCAGCGCGGCTGGGCGAACGGCCAGTACGTCGGGGCGGCGCCCTCCGCGGCCGCGAGCAGCAGTCCCGCGAGCGCGACCACCGGCACCAGCACGGCCACCGCGCTGCGTGTGTGGGGGGTGGCGCGAACGAGCGTGCTGCGCAGCATCCGCCGTGACGGCCGGTGCGCCTCGCGGCGAAGCCCGGTCACCAGGCCGACCACCGTCGCGGTCGCGGCCGTCAGCTCGGGCCGCGCCAACCCACTGACGGCCGGGTCGAGCAACCAGACGGCGCCGGCCGGCAGCGCCGCAGCAGCTCCCAGCAGAGGCAGGCTGAGCGCCGTGTCGAGCAGGCCACGAACGAGCTGCCACGGGGCTCCGAGCGTTGCCACCATCGGGTCGCGCCGCCGGCCCCCGCGGCGCTCCCGGCGGTCCCGCAGCCGATCCGCGCTGCGCCCGACCGCCCGTAGCGCGGTGAGCAGGCCCAGCACGGCGACCGCCCCGAGCACGGGCGCGACCAGCGTGCCTGCAGCGACCAGTCCGAGTGCCGCTGCGCTCGTTCCGAGCAGCTGCAGCGTCCGGGCGGGGTGCGGCCGTGGCGCAGGTGCCGGCTCGTCCTGCCAGGGCAGCACCTCCGGCTCGTACGCCTCGGTCTCGTCGTCGTAGGGCGGAAGCTCGAAGCCGCCGGGTGGTGTGCTGTACGCGCCGGAGGAGCTCGCGACCAGCTCGCGGATCGGTTCGGATGCGCTGCGGGCCGGCCGCGGGGCGTCGGCGGCCAGCAGCGTGGTGACGTCGAGGCTGCGGGGGTCGACATCGTGCGGGAGGTGAACGGTCACCGGCTCGGCGGGGCTGGCGCCGCCGAGCTCGGCCAGCAGCTCGCGGGCCGCCGGGCGCTGCAGCGGGTCCGGGTCCATCGCGGCGGCGACCAGCCGGTCCAGCGGCGGCTGCAGGCCGGCGAGATCCGGTGTGTCGTGCACGATCCGGTAGAGCACCGCCTCGGGGCGGCCCGTTCCGTACGGCGGACGTCCGGTCGCGGCGAAGGCGACGGTCGCGCCCCAGGCGTGGATGTCGACGGCCGGGCTGATCGCCCAACCCCGGACCTGCTCGGGAGCGAGGTAGCCGGGCGTGCCGACGACGAGCCCGCTGTGCGTCAGTGCCGTCACGTCGGCGGCGGTGGCGAGGCCGAGGTCGATGACGTGCGGCTGACCGTCCAGCACGAGCACGTTGCCGGGGGTGAGGTCGCGGTGCACCACGTCGGCCGCATGCAGCGCGGCGAGGGCGTCGGCGAGGCCGCGGGCCACCTGGTGCAGGTCGCGTCCCGGCAGCGGACCGGCCGCCGCGACGAGGTCGTCGAGGCGCTGTCCGGGGATGAAACGCGTGACGAGGTAGGGCATGTCAGCATCGACGTCCGCGTCGAGGACCTCTACCAGGTGGGGGCCGCGGACGCGGCGCAAGGCCCGCAGCTCGTGACGGAACCGGCCGCGCGCCGCCGGGTCGGCGACCCCGTCGCGCAGCACCTTGACCGCCACCGCCCGCTCGTCGGGCGCCACGCCGAGATAGACCGTGCCCATGCCGCCCTGACCGATCCGCGCGAGCAGCCGGTGCGGACCGACCTGCACGGGGTCTGACGGTCGGAGCGGAGTGACCGGCACCGCGCCTCCCCGCGTTCGACAGCCTGTGTCCGGCAGGCTAGCCCGCGCCGCGCTGATCGAGCAGGAGGGCAGACTCGAGAGATCCGAGCCGCGACGCGCACATAGGCTGATCGACAGGACCCGGACGGACGGGCGAGCACGAGGGGACGGGCGGGTCGACGCGCATGAATTCTCCGGCCGATCGATCCGGCCCGCCCGGCCCGTCCGATCCGCTGGACCGGCCGATGGGACGGCTCCTTCGCCTCGCCCAGGCGGCCGATCCGCAGCGGGTCGTCGAGACCCTGTCGATGACCGTCGCGGAGCTGGGCGGCTCCGATGTCGTGTTGTTCCTCGCGGACTACGACCACTCGCAGCTGCGTCCCCATCCAGATGTCCTGCCGCACGGCGAGCAGCCGGGCGTGGTCAGCCTCGAGGGCTCGATGGCCGGGCGCGTGTTCGTGTCCCAGCGCACGCTTGCTGCAGAGCGCGAGGACGGCTGGCACGTCTGGGTGCCGGTCGCCGAGCGGTCGCAGATGCTCGGTGTGCTGTCGATGACGCTGCCGTCCTGGGACGAGCAGGTGGAGGCGTTCTGCGTCGAGCTCGGCATCGCCGCAGCCCACCTGGTGATCACCGCCGACGGCTACACCGACCGGCTCGTGCGGCTGCGCCGCGGCAGGAACATGTCGCTGGCCGCGGAGATGCAGTGGGGGATCCTGCCGCCGCTGACGTTCGGCATGGACGGCACGACCGTGGCCGGGTTGCTGGAGCCGGCCTACGACGTCGGCGGGGACTGCTTCGACTACAGCCTCAACGGCAACGTGCTCGACTTCGCGGTCTTCGACGCCATGGGCCACGGACTGCACTCGGCGGTGCTCGGCTCGCTCGCGGTGTCGGCCTACCGCAATGCCCGTCGGGAGGGCGGTTGCGCCGGCGTGGCCAGCCTCGTCCGTGACGTGGACGCCGTGATCGCCGGCTACGCGGGCGGGGAATCCTTCGTCACCGGTCTTTTGGCGCAGCTGGACGTCACCACCGGTCACCTGGTGTGGGCCAGTGCCGGACATCCGGCGCCCCTGCACGTACGACGGGCCGGTGTCCTGCCGACCGTCGAGGCCCCCCCCGCCACCCCGCTGGGCCTTCACGCCCTGCTGGGTGGGACCGGCTGCCCCGAGGTCGTCGAGATCGACCTCGAGCCCGGCGATGCGGTGCTGCTCTACACCGACGGCGTGATCGAGGCCCGCGATCCGCACGGTGTCGACTTCGGCGAGCCCCGCCTGCGCGACCTGCTGGAGCGGGAGTCGAGCTCCGGCCGCGAACCCGCCGAGGTGCTGCGTCGCTTGGCCCGGTCGGTGCTCACCTATCACGGGACCCGGCTGAGCGACGATGCCAGCATGCTGTACCTGCGGTGGGACAGCGCCGCGGCACACCGACGCTGAAAGGACACTCATGTCGAACAGCACGGCCGACCCCCCGGTGGAGACGGACGACGTTCGAACGCGGCGGCCGCGCGGCGTGGTCCTCATCCTCGGAGCCGCCGCCATCGCCGGACTGGTCGAGGGCGGGATCCTCGACTACTACACCTTTCCGCTGCTGCTCGGGCTCGTATACCTCGTCGCCGCCGCCATCAGCCGCAGCCACGGGACGCTGTGGGGTCCGGGACTGGTCACGACCGCGGTCGGGCTGGCCATCGCGCTGTGGTTCGGCGCCGGACGCGGCGGCGACAGCTTCCAGCTCCTCGCGCTGACCGTCATGGCGCTCGGCCTCGGGGGCGTGCTCGCCGCTGTGCTGGGCGAGCTGCGCGGCCTGGTCATCACCCCGATGAGTATCGCGCTGCCCGTACTCCTGTTCGGCGCTTTCTCGCTGCTGGAACAGCAGCGGGTCGAGCCGGTCACCGGCTCGACCTGGGTGTACGTCGCGCTGCTCGCGCTCTGGGGCGCTTTCGAGCTGCGGCCGGCGCGCCGCTGAGGGTCCAGACTGCCGGCGTGGACATCTCCGTCGTTCTTGCCGACATCACGAGCGTTCCCGTCGACGTCGTCGTCACAGCGGCCAACGCACCCCTGATCGGCGGCGGTGGCGTGGACGGCGCGGTGCATCGCGCCGCCGGGCCGGAGCTGCTGCAGGCGCTCCGGCCGCTCGCGCCCTGCCCCGTGGGTGGGGCGGTGATCACGCCGTCGTTCCGCCTCGGACCGGCCGTGCGTCACGTGGTGCATGCGGTCGGGCCCCGCTACGGGATCGACGAGCCGGCGGGTGAGCTGTTGGCCGGCGCCTACCTGGCGAGCCTCCGACTGTGCGACGAGGTGGGCGCGGGAAGTGTCGCCTTCCCGTCGCTGTCAACGGGCGCTTACGGCTATCCGCTGTCCGACGCCTGCCAGATCAGCGTGACGGCGCTGCGCGGCGCGACGACGCGGGTCGGGCGCTGCGTGCTGGTGGCCTTCGACGAAAAGACTGCGCGGTTCTGGGAGCGAGCGCTCGGGTGCTAAGTTGGTACGGTCGTACCAACTTTTAGAGGAAGCAGCCATGGCCTGGGCCCTCATCGTCATCGCCGGTGTGCTCGAGACCGGCTTCGCGGTGGCGCTGAAGGCGAGCGAAGGCTTGTCGCGGCTGGTGCCCAGCCTGCTGTTCCTCGTCTTCGCCGCCGGCAGCTTCACCTTGCTCAGCATCGGCCTGCGCACGTTGCCGGTCGGGTCGGCCTACGCGGTGTGGACCGGGATCGGTGCCGTCGGCACCGCGGTGTTCGGCATGGTCTTCCTCGGTGAGTCGACGCAGACGCTCAAGCTGGTCTCCATCGCACTCGTGGTGGCCGGCGTCGTCGGGCTGCAGCTGGCCAGCAGTGCCGACCACTGATTCCCGTGTCCGCGGCCGGCCGGACCGCAAGACGTCGCCGCGCGGGCAGCACCGCCGGCAGCTGCTTCTGGACGCTGCCGCGGAGCTGGTGATGGAATCGGGTTTCGCCGCGGTGAGTCACCGGTCCGTGGCTGGGCGGGCGAAGCTGCCGCTGTCGGCCACGACCTACTACTTCACGTCCCTCGAGGAGCTGGTTTCCGAGGCTGTCTCGGCTCTCGTCGAGGGTTGGCTGGCCGGCGTGCGCCTCGTGGTGGCGGACTGCCCGCCGCGAATACGGGGGATCCCGCAGGTGGCGGACGCCCTGTTGCGGGTCGCGGCCTACGTACCGGCACAGGGTGAAAGTGCCATCCGGCAGCGCACACTGACGCTCTACGAGCGCTACCTCGAAGCCGCTCGACACCCGCATCTGCGGCCCGTCATCGTCCGGTACGACGAGCAGCTCGACGTCCTGCTGACCGAGGTCCTGCGCCGCGGCGGCCTGCCGCACTCCCCGGACACCGCTCGCCTCGTGCTCGCCGTCGTCGACGGCGCGCTGCTCCGCGCGCTCGCCGAAGGCGCACCCATCTCATCGGCGAGCGAACCGTTGCAGGACCTGCTGCGCTCACTTGCCAGCCAGTAGGGCGTCAGAGCCCGCGTCGGACTGACGCCGGAGTCAGCCATGGACGGCCAGATGTGCTGACAGCGCGCGCAGTCGGCGAGCGGTCTCCCAGCGGAACGCGGCGAGGGCCACCGGCTCGATCACTCGCGCAAGCAGCGCCGGGCGGCAACGGAAGCTCAGCGTGTAGACCACCTCGCTGCGCCCTCCGTCGAGGGGCCGGTGCCGGATCGAGGCGACCCAGGTGGCGAACAGCGGCGGCTGCTTCACCAGCGTGACTGCGGCCAGAGTCGGGCGGTCGAAGGTGAGGTATCGGGTGCGGAAGCTGAGTCCGCCGAGGCTCCATCGGGCCCGGCAGACGGCTTCGACGCCCTTGCCCGGCGGGACGCCGCCGACGGTCTCGGCCCGGCGCAACAGCGTGTCCCAGGTGAGGCGCGCCGGGTAGTCGTGGAGCAGGTCGAAGGTCTGCTCGACGCCGACCGGCATCTCCTGGCGCACCACCGTGTGGACGCTCATGCGCAACTCACCCGTCGTACACCGCTTCGCACAGGCCGAGCGTAGGGGTCGGGGTGCTGCGATTGACTGCACCCATGAGCCTCGAGGACGTGTGGACCGCCTGGGAGCTCGCCCGCGAGATCTCGCTGCTGTGGCCGGACACGGCGGGCGGCCTCAACGGGGTGGACACCCGCGACCATGCCCGCGACCTCGTTGGCCGATCCGACTGGTTCCTGCGCTACAAGCCGTGACCTGACGTGCCTGAGCCCGGCGACCTGACGCTCACCACCTATGAGGCTGCCGCGCAGCGGTATCGGGAGAGGGCAGCGCCGCCGGGTGTGCACCTGGTGTCGTTCCTGGACCGGCTGGTGGAGCTCGTCGGTGCCGGCGACGTCCTCGAGCTCGGGAGTGGTCCCGGCCGGGAGGCCGGCTATCTCGAGGGCTGCGGGCTGCGGGTGAGGCGTACGGACGCCGCACCGGCCTTCGTCGACATGATGCGGGCGGACGGCTACCAGGCCCAGCTGCTCGACGTGCGCACGGGTGATCTCGGCGGCCCGTACGACGCGGTGCTCGCCCACGCGATGCTGCTGCACCTGACCCGTCAGGAGTTCCACGACGTAGTTGTCAGGATCCGCCGGGCAGTCGTGGACGGTGGCGTGTTCGCGTTCACCGTCAAGAAGGGTGATGGCGAGGGCTGGAGCGAGGCGAAGCTCGACCTGCCTCGGTTCTTCACCTATTGGCGGGAGCCTGCCGTGCGCACGGCGCTGGAGCGCTCCGGGTGGGCGGTGCTGTCGATCGATCACGTTGCCGGCCGACATGAACCGTGGCTCTACGTGCTCGCACGGAC
>JAHWJP010000073.1:1847-12119 GCA_019348355.1 Actinomycetota bacterium | reverse complement strand
GCTGTGGCACCAAGGACGGCTCCAACTACGCGACCTGCACGTCCCCTGGCTCACCACAAACGTCCTCAGGCCACTTGAGATGCGATTGCTCACGTGAGGGCCGAGCCCGCCCGGCCCGTCTGGGCAGGCGCGGCTTCGGATACCAGGCGTTCGGGACAGCAGGTGCATGCGCAGCGTCTGACCTGTGTGCATGCAGAGCACCAGCGTCCGGATCGACGGTGCGACACATCGCGAGCTCAAGAAGCTGGCCTCGTCGTTGGGGAACGAGTGTGGGCGAAACCGTGGCCCTGGGGGTCCGGCGCCTGCGTCAGGACCGGATCGCCGCTGACCTCAAGGGGCGACCTGACCACACCCGAGGTGGCCTGGCTCGATGCTGACCTCGGGTGACGTGGTCACCGTCGTTCTCGGTCCGCTCGATGCGCCGCGAGGCGGGCTTCCGGCACCGGCCGTGGTGGTCACCGCACAACGGCTGCTCGATGCCTCGCCATCGGTCGTCCACGTCGTTCCGCTCACCTCCACCCGGCGTGGGTTCGGCTCCGAGGCTGACATCGACGCCGACCAGCACAACGGACTGCTCCACGATTCGTCTGCGCAGTGCCAACACGCCGGCGCCGTCGCGCCCGGCCGCCTGGACATCCCGCTCGGCAACGTCGGCGGAGCGTCGCTGGCCGAGGTTCGCGAGGTGCTCGGCCTCATTCTCGACCTGCCAACGTGACAGCAGGGGCAGCGCTGCTACGGCCAACCCGTCGCGGACGGCGGCGGCGCCGGCTCGTCCAGGCGTGAGTCGGCGGCCCACGGAAGAGAGCTCGCAGGTGCCGACAGTGTGCGAGGCATCCTCCACGCTCAGGACGATGCGGTCCAAGCGGTGGCCCAGCCACACCGTCACCGGCGTGGCGGCGTAGCGAACGGCGTTGGTCGCGAGTTCGCTGGCGAGCAGACCGCCGTATCGCTGTTCTCCAGCACCCCCCAGTCGGCACAGCACTCCCGCACGAAGTCCCGCACCGCTGAGATCGAGGCGGCGTCGGGCGTGACGTGCAGCGAACGCAAAATGACCCTCGGCATCGCTAATGCTTGTCGTCGTTTCAGTCGAAGGCGAAACCACCTGCCTGGTGGTGAGGGTGACATGCCTCGTCCTGTGCCGAACGGTCAGGCGGCGTTCAGGAGAGCTTCAGCACCCGTTCAGGTTGGTCCTGCATCGTCCGAGTCCAGTCCGGCACGAATCGACTGAAACTGAGATCGCCTTCATGCTGCGCCTGCCTGCCGCCGTCACGGCGCTGGCCCTGACCGCTGTGCTCTTCCCCGCCCCGGCGTCCGCTCTCGTACCCTCACCGCGGCCCACCCCGGCCCCGAGCAGCGTCCCCACTCCCTCTGGGCCGTCGTCCGCCGAGCTCAACGAGCAGGTGGACAAGCAGCGGGCCCTGCTCGCCGAGCAGGAGGCCGGGCTGACCGCCGCCTCCCGCACGGCGAGGGAGACGCTCGAGGCCTACCAGATCGCCCAGCGGCAGGCCGAGGAGGCCGCCCGGGTGGCCGCCGAGCAGGCGCAGCGGCTCGCGGCGGCCAAGCAGGCCACCGAACAGGCTGGCGCGCGGCTGGCCGGTTACATCGGCTCGATGTACCGCACCGGCATGGGCAACCGCCAGCTCTCCCTCTACTCCTCCGCGCTCGACGCGGAGAACCCCCGTGAGCTGTTCAGCGGGCTGGGCCTGGCTCAGCGGGTCGGCGGCAACCAGAGCAATGCACTGAACGAGCTCGGCGTGGCCGAGGCGGCTCAGGAGGTCGCCGCTGCACAGGCCGCCGCGGCCGATCAGGCTCAGAAGGCCGCCGAGGCGCAGGCCGCCACCGCCAAGCTCGCCGCCGACCAGGTCGTCGCGCAGCTGGCCGACCAGGTCGCCGCGCGCACGGTCGCCCTGCTGCGCACCCAGGCCGCCGCAGCCGCCGCCCTGGAGCAGGAGAACAAGCGCGCGAGCCTGCTGGTCCAGGCCGACTTGATCGCCCGCCAGCGCGCCGAGGCCCCGGACGCCGCGATCGACGGAGCCTTCGTCCCCCGTCCCATGGCCGCCTGCCAAGGCCAGGACACCAAGGGCTACCCCAACGGGATGATCCCGCCGGAGGCGCTCTGCCCGCTGTGGGGCACCCGCGGCCAGATCCTGCGCGCCGATGCCGCAGCGGCGTTCAACGACATGAGCAAGGCGTACGCGCAGGAGTTCGGCGTACCGATCTGCGTCACCGACTCCTACCGCAACTACGACGAGCAGGTGGCTGTCGCCGCGGCCAAACCGGACCTCGCGGCCCGTCCCGGCAGCAGCAACCACGGCTGGGGCGTCGCCACCGACCTGTGCGACGGCATCCAGGCTTTCGGCAGTGTCACGCACGAGTGGATGGTCGACAACTCGATGCTGTTCGGCTGGTTCCTGCCTTCCTGGGCGCAGCAAAACGGCTCCAAGCCCGAGCCGTGGCACTGGGAGTTTGCCGGCTGACCAGAGCCGGCCGGACCTGAAACTACCCAGATCTGGTCCTTCCTGGCCATGGCGCCCGGCCCCAGACCCGCACATGCTGGCTCGTGTGACGACCGCCGCGGTGCAGAGCCCCTTCTCCTACGTCTACGACCCGAGCGGCACGGAGCTGCGCAGAGCGCTGATCCGGCCGGACTGCGACGTCGTCTGGGTCGACCCGGCCGTCCACAGGCCTCTCGCGGCCGAGCGCGCGCAGATACTGCTCGCTGTCGTGGCCAGCCTGACCCTGCTCGTCGGCGTCGCTCGCGTCGTCGTCAGCTGAGCGCGGTCCGACGTGAAGGGCGTCATCTTCAACCTGGCCGAGGTAGTCGTCCGGCGCGAACACGGCAGAAGGCGCCATCCCGCTGCTCGCCGAGCGCTACCCGCACTTCTTTCCGCCGCACACCGACACCCGCGCCTTCGTGCTGACGCTGAATGACATGATCCATCCTGAGGTCCGCAAGCTCTATCCCGGTGCGACCCCGCCCGTGTTCGGCTTCGAGTCCGCCCCGGAGGAAGAGATGCTGTTGAGCTACACCTCCGCTCGGCGGCTGTGTGCGCTCGCGGAAGGCTTCGTCTACGGCGCCGCAAAGCACTACGGTCAGACGGTGGTGATCTCACAGCCGGCCTGCATGCTCGACGGAGCCAGCCGCTGCCTGCTGCGCTGTCGGGTCACGGATGACGCCGCCTGAGGTTGGCGCGGGTGACGTCGATCAGGTCCGCGTCCTCGAGCGCCGACTCGCCCGCGAACGCGCCGCCCGGGCCGAAGCCGAAGCCGTGGCCGAGCGGGCCACCAGCGAGCTCTACGAGACGGTCCAGCAGCTGACCCGCTCGACCCGGGTTGCCGAGCTGCTCACCGAGGTCGCTGCCCGTGCGAACGAGGCTGCCTCGGTGCAGCAGGCCGCCCGCGCCGCCCTGGCCAGCGTCTGCGGCTACACGGGGTGGCCGGTCGGGCACGCTCTCGTACGCTCGACGATCGTTCCCGAGGCGCTGACGTCAGCAGGGGTGTGGCACCTCGACGACGAGCAGGCCTGCGCCGGCTTCCGGGCGGTCAGCGAGGAGCTGGTGTTCCTGCCCGGTGTGGGCCTGCCTGGCCAGATCCTGCAGACCGGTGCCCCGCTGTGGGCGCCGGAGCTCGACATGCACGACAAGTTCGCCCGCAAGACGAGCGCCCGCGACGGTGGCCTGCGCGCCGGCTTCGGCATCCCGGTGTTGATCCGCAGCGAGACCGTCGCCGTCCTCGAGTTCTTCGCTCACGAGATCCGGCCCCCTGACGAGGACCTGCTGCGCGTCGTCGGCTTCGTCGGTGCGCAGCTCGCCCGGGTTCTCGAGCGCGAGGCCGCCGAGGAGCGGCTGCGACAGCTGGCGCTGTTCGACGCGTTGACCGGTCTGCCCAACCGGATGCTGCTGATGGACCGCCTGCGCGTCAGCATGGAGCGCAGCCAGCACGATCGCTCCCGCGTCGACGTCCTCTACCTCGACATCGACGACTTCAAGACGATCAACGACAGCCAGGGTCACCAGGCCGGTGACGAGGTGCTCACCGCCGTCGCCACGCACCTTTCGGAGGCGGTACGACAGACCGACTGCTGGGGTCGGCCGGTGCCGAGCACGGTCGCCCGTCTGGGCGGCGACGAGTTCGCCATCGTGCTGGACGACTGTCCGGACCCCAAGACGGTGGCCGCCCGCATCCAGAAGCGACTCGCCGAGCCGCTCCGGCTCGAGGCGAACGAGGTGTTTCTCGGCGTGAGCATCGGCACCGCCCGGGCGGAGGACGGTGCCGAACCCGAGGACGTACTCGCTGCCGCCAACGTGGCGATGCACGCGGCGAAGCACGCCGGCAAGGGCCAGTACGTCGTGTTCGCCCCGCACATGCAGGTCGAGGCGCGCCGCCGGCACTCACTCGGTGAACAGCTGCACCGGGCCATCGACAACGAGGAGTTCTTCCTGGCCTACCAGCCGGTGGTGGATCTCGACGGCGGGCAGATCATCGGCGTCGAGGCCCTCGTGCGCTGGCGCCATCCCAGCGGGCGCGTGGCGCCACCCGACGAGTTCATCCCCCGCGCCGAGGAGACCGGGCTCATCCTGCCACTCGGCCGGTGGGTCCTGTCGCAGGCCTGCCGGCAGGCGGCGCTGTGGCGACAGCAGTTCGCCGCAGACTTCTCCATGGCCGTGAACGTCTCGGGACGGCAGCTGCGCGAGCCCGACTTCCTCGAGCTGGTCCGGTCCACCCTGCGCACGACCGGACTGGACCCCGGCGACCTGTGCCTCGAGATGACCGAGAGCATCCTGATGGAGCATGACGACGGCGCAATCGCGATGCTCACCGAGCTGCGCCAGGACGGCATCCACCTGGCCATCGACGACTTCGGGACCGGCTACTCCTCGCTCGCCGCGCTCCGGCGCCTGCCGTTCGACATCATCAAGATCGACCGGTCCTTTGTCTCGGCGCTTCCCGAGGACGATGCGGGCACCATCGCCTGGGCCGTCGTCCGGCTCGGGCACACCCTCGACATCTGCGTGCTGGCCGAGGGCGTCGAGACCGCCGAGCAGCGCGACGCGCTCGTCAGCTTCGGCTGCGACCGGGCGCAGGGCTTCCTGTTCGGGCGCCCGCTGCCGCCGGAGGAGCTCGAGGGGCTGCTCGCCGCCCAGGCGCTCCCCCGGACCAGCGCCGCGGTCACGCGCCCACGAGCAGCTCGCCCAACCGGGCTGCGAGCACGTCCCAGCGCCACTCCGCCTCGACCCAGGTCCGTCCAGCGCCACCCATGACCCGGGCGCGGTCGGGGTCGGCGAGCAGCCCCGCGACCGTGGACGCCACCGCGGACACCGAGCGTCCGTCGACGAGATGGCCGGTCTGCCCGTCCAGCACGGCCTCCGGTGAGCCGCCGGACCGCCCGGCCACGACCGGCAGGCCCGTCGCGGACGCCTCCAGGAAGACGATGCCGAGCCCCTCGACCTCGAGCCCGGCCCGCCGGGTCCGGCAGGGCATCGCGAAGACGGTGCCTGCATCGTAGTGCGCCGGCAGCTCCGCCCACGGCACCGAGCCGGTCAGCACGACGTCGTCGGCCACCCCCTGCTCGGCGGCGAGCCGCTGCAGTCGGGGCGCATCCGGGCCGCCGCCGACGCACAGCAGCGCAGCGCCCGGCACCCGGCGGCGGATCTCCGGCAGCGCCCGGATGAGCACGTCCTGGCCCTTGCGCGGGACCAGCCGGGAGACGCAGAGGACCACCGGCCGGTCGGCCAGGGCGTACCGCCTGCGGATCTCGGGCCCACCCGCCCCGGGCCGGAAGACGGTGGTGTCCACCCCGCTCGGCAGCCGCTCGAGCCTCGCCCCCGGCCCGAGCGCCGGTGCGAGCCGCTCCCGGGTGTAGCCCCCGAGGTAGGTCACGACATCGACCTCCCGGCCGATCCGGCGCAGCACCTGCCGGGCGCCGGGCAGCAGCGCCCAGCCGACCTCGTGCCCGTGCGTGGAGGCGACGGCCCGCTCGAGGCCGAGCCGTCCGGCGAGCAGGCCCAGCGGGGCCGCCGCGCCGAACCAGACCCGGTCGCACCCGTGCTCGGCCGCGATCGAGCGGGCCCGGCGCAGCACCTCCGGCGTGGGCAGCATCAGCGTCGTCGGATGGCGGACGACCGGGAAGCTCTGCGCCGCGTCGAAGGCCGCGGCCCCCTTCCACGCCGGGGCGTAGACGACGACCTCCTCGGCCGGCAACCGGGAGGCGAGCGAGTGGACGTACGCCTGGATGCCGCCGGGGCGCGGCGGGAAGTCGTTGGTCACGACGAGGACCTTCACCGCAGCCGCTCCCACTCGCGGGCCAGCGCCAGCCGCTCGGTCGGGCCGGGGTGGGTGGCGAAGAATGCGTAGGCCAGCGGGTGCGGCCGCAGATCGGCGAGGTTGGTCAGCGCAAGGCGCCGCTGCGAGGCGACGAAGGTCGCCGGGTCGCGGGTGAGATCAAGTGAGTGCACGTCAGCGCGGGCCTCGATCCGCCGCGACACCAGGTTGCCCGCCGGCGCAACGGCGAGTCCAGCCACCGCCACCAGCAGCAGGACCAGCGGCACCACCCGTGGGTCCCCCATGCCAGTGGCGCCGGCGCGCCGGCACAGCGGTCCTGCGGACAGCAGCAAGGCCAGCGCGAGCACTGCGGCAGCCGCCGCGAGCGCGCCGAGCAGCGTCCCGGCCAGGACGTCGCGCCGCGCGGCGTGGCCGAGCTCGTGCGCCACGACGAGCTCGACCTCTCGAGCCGGCGCCTGGGCGAGCAGGGTGTCGTACAGGACGATCCGCCGGCTGCTGCCAAAGCCGCTGACATAGGCGTTGACCGCGGTGGTACGGCGGGATGCGTCCGCGACCAGTACCCCGTCGACGGTGACCCCGTCACGGGCCGCCAGCGCCAGCAGGTCGTCCCGCAGCTCACCCGGCGGGAGCGGCCGGAAGGAGTGAAAGACCGGTTCGATGACGAGCGGGTACGCGAAGGAGCCCGCCACCACCAGGCTCGCTGTCGCCAGCGCCCCCCAGGCCCACCAGGTGCGCGGCGCGGACCGCGCGAGGGTGACCAGCGCCAGCAGCACCAGCGCAGTGATGCCGGCCCCGACCCCCACGCCCTTGGCGACGTCGCCCAGCCACGAGCCCCACGTCTGGGTCGACAGGCCGTAGTCCCGCAGCACCTGCTCGCTGCGCGCCGACAGCGGCAGCGTCGCGAGCCGGCCCAGGGCGGTCAGCGCAAGTGTGCCGAGCAGCACCTGCCAGACCCAGCCGCCGCCGAGCGGCCGGGCCACCGCCGTGACCACCCGAGCGCCGGCCCGGGTCAGGCCGAGCAGCGCCGCGACGGCGAGGCCGACGGCGAGGGCGGCATAGGAGGTCGGACGCAGCGCCTCGTGGAACGCGACCTCGCGGGCAAGCTGCTCCGGGGTGAAGTCGGCGAGTGCGTCGGTCTGCAGGTCGGCGCCGGGCAGCACCGTCCACGGGACGGTCAGGGCCAGGGCGACCGCGAGCGACGCGAGCAGCAGGGCGAGGCAGAGTGCGACGCGTGGTCGCGCCGGTGCCGGTGCCGGTGCCGGCGCCGGTGCTCCCACCGGTGATCCACGCGGACTTCGAGGTGCTTTCACTCGCCGGATCCGCCTCGAAGTCTCCGTGGATCACGCTGGCGGAGGATCGGCAGGCGCTCGCTCACCCGAGCTGGCGCTGCAGCGCGGCCCGCCAGTCTGCGATCAGCCGTACGTCATCGATCCCGAAGGCGTCCCGCAGCTCGGTGGACAGCACGACGGACGAATCGGACCCCTCGCTCGCGCCGACCGCCCGGTAGAAGGCCAGCAGCTCGGCCTCGCCGTAACGCTCGACGAGCAGCCGGACGGCGAGCCAGGACTGTTCGTAGGCCTGCGCAAGAGCGGGGTTGCCGCCGTTGAACGCCTCGTCGGTGGGCAGCGCCGTCGGGAGGCGGCCGGCGCGTACGTCCTTGCGCAGGTTCCTCGCCGCGACCGACAACGGCACCTTCACGTCCTTGTAGCCGACGTAGTCGGCAAGTCCCTCGGCAAGCCAGGCCGGAACGGCCGGCCCGGTGACGCGGCGAGCCGCGACATGGGTGACCTCGTGGGTGAGCACGACCCGGCGACCGAGCTGGCCGAGCTTGGTGAAGGTGTCCGGGTTGACCAGGATTCGCTCGATGGCGTCCTCGCCGCTCGCGTCACTGACCTCGGCGGTCGCCACGGCGGCGATCTGGGAGAAGTCCTGCGTCGAGTCGATCAGCGAGGCCATCTCTTGGGCGCTGGACGGGACGATCACGACGACGCGCTTGCCCCACTGCTCCCCCCACACCTCGTTCACCCGCGGAATGGCGGCGGAGGTCAAGGAGGCGACGTTGCGCAGCACCGACGTGTCCTCGTGGCCGAGCGCGAGCACACCCGGCGCCCGGACCGCCGCGACCGGTCCGCGCTCCCACAGCGCCCGCGGCGTACGGCCTCCGACGGCGTCGAAGTCGTCGTCGGCGCCGAGCAGCCAGCGACCGTCACGGCGCACGAACGTCAGGTGGTGCTTATCGATCGTCGGGATGTCGTCGAAGCCGGCCAGCCCGTAGCTCAGCGTCACCGGGGGGGCCCACCACAGCCCGCGTCCGTAGCGCAGGTCGAGCGCGGCGTCGGCGGCGCGTCCGCTTCGCTGGGTGAGGCCGTACTTCCAGGTACCGATCGGTACGGCGGCGAGCGCGTCGAACATCGCCGCCTGACGAGCCTGCAGGGCCGCAGCCCGAGGATCGACGGTGGCCAGGAACGCCGTCCGGTCGCGACCCAGGATCGCTGCCGATCGGGCGGCGAGCAGTCGCTCGACCTGTCCTTTCCGCTCGGTGTCAGCGGCCCGCTCGAGCTCGGCGGCGGACGGGGCGGCGCGCTGCGCCCCGGCGGCCCGCGGCTCCGGCGCCGTCGACGGCGTCGCGGCCGGCTGGCGCTGCACGTCGGGCTGATCGACGACAGCGACCGACAGCAGCCCCATCGACAGCTGCAGGACGACGGCGAACGCCACGAGCCGCGTCGAGCGGGTGCCCGTTGCCCGGGAAAGCTTCACGTCCAGATCGTACGGCCGAACGCGCCTTTCGGTTCCCTCAACGCAGCGGAGCGAGCGCCGCGTCGGCGGCGATCAGCGCCTGCCGCTGCCGATCGGTAGCCGCGCGACGCTCGGCGTCTGCGGCACGCAGGGCGGCGCGCGCCCTGTCGAGGGCCGCGCGTTGCGGCCGGAGCAGGACCGTGTAGGCGTCAGCGGCCTCGGACTCCGTGCGGTACCACCCGGCGGTCGCCCGCTCGAGCCACAGGGCCCCCGCCTTGTCGAGCGCGCTGTAGGCCGGCCAGGCGTCGCGCGCTGTGAGGCCGAACGCCTCGATGGCGTTGGCCTCGGCCTTCCCGGCTGCGACGACGTCCTCGAGGGCGGCCTTTTGCGCGGGCTCGAGCGGCGCCGCCGCCTCGGACAGCGCCGCGAGGGCCCTCTGGTAGGTCGCGGACTGCTGCGGCAGCGCCTCGAGGGCGGCCGTCACCGCCGGAACAGCGGACCGGACGGCGTTTCGCGCCCCGCGGGCTGCGGCGCGCGCGCCCTCGGCGCTCGCCGCGTCGGCCGTGTCGAGTGCGGTGGCGCCGGTGATGACAGCTGCGGGGGCGGTCAGCAGCTGCGTGCGGGTGCTGTCGACGCCGGCGACGGCCTCGCCCAGCCGGCTCAGCGTCGGCCCGGAAGGATCCGGTTGCGGAGACGCCGAGTCCAACGTGGTCGCCTGGTCCGCGCAACCGGCCAGCAGCAGAACCGCCAGCACCGCAGCGGCCGCGAGCCGGCTCAATCCCGGCCCTTGTCGGCGTCGCTCGGACGGTCGACCGGTGCGGTGCCGAGCAGGACGTCAGCCCAGGCGGGTACGGACGCGCGCGCCCCGGCGGCGCGCCGCGCCGGCGGGGGAGGCGGGGCCGGCGGGGGGGGCGGTTCGGTGGCCTCCGCAGGTGGCTCGGCGCTCGCGGCCGGCTCTGCGGCGGGTTCGGGGTGCGGAACCACCCGCAGCGTCGGCGGTCCACTGGGGGCGTCCGCCGCCGGAGGGGTAGCGGGGGGCGGAGCCGAGGCCGGGGTCGGCTCGCTGGGGGCCGGCTCGCTGGGGGCCGGCTCGGCCGCAGCCACGGCGGCAATGTCGGCCGCGACGGCAGCAGCGGCGGTTTCAGCTGCGGCGGCAGCGGCGGCGGCTTCGGCGACCGCAGCGGCGGCGGCGGCCTCGGCTGCAGCTGCGGCCGGAGTGGTCGGAACTTGGCCGGCGGGCGCGGCACCGGCGGG
>JAHWJP010000073.1:0-1747 GCA_019348355.1 Actinomycetota bacterium | reverse complement strand
CCGGCGGGCGCGGCACCGGCGGGGTGGGGGGAAGGGGCGGCCGAGACCTGCGCCGCACCTGGAGCAGCGATCGTCCGACCCGGAAGGAAGCGACCGGAGGCGACCGCCCGCTTGCCCGTCCCGGTGGCGACGGGCGCCTTGGCCGCCGGAGCCTTCGCGACCGGAGCCTTGGCCGCCGAAACTCTGGTCGCCGGAGCCTTCGCGACCGGAGCCTTCGCCGCCGCCGCCGCCACAGCGGCCTGCCGGGACGACGGCTTGCCGGCAGTCGCGGCGGCGGCCCGCGCCGTCGCCTGGCGAGGCGCCCGGAGCGGCTTCGGCGCCGGCAGCCGCTCGGTGGCCGCCGCCCGCTGACCGAGCGTCGGATCGACGTGAGCGAGCGCCGTCGAGGCCGCGTCGAGAGCGGTGATCTCCCGGGTGCCCGGATTGAAGCGCCACGCAGCAGTGCGGGTCGCAGCGCGGGCGACGTAGGACAGCTCGATCACCCAGCGGCCGGACAGCTCGCGGCGGGCCGACCAGCGGGTGGACTCAGGCTTGTAGCCGGCGGCCTGGGACAGGTGCTGCGCCACCGCCTCCCCCATCGGCAGTCCGGACAGGCCCCGGCGACTGCGCGCGAGCACCGCCGCCCGCGCTCCGTTGATCACCTTCTCGCGCTCGGACAGCACCGGCCCGGCATATCGCTCGACCCGCGCAACCGGCACGCCGGCAGAGGCAGCGATCTGCTCGGTCGACTCGCCCGCCCTCAGTCGCGCCTGGATCTCCTTGGGAGACAGCACGATGTCACGAACCGAGCGCTCCCCCGGCCGCGGCAGCTCGCCGCGCATTGCCGCCGCGAGCCGGTCGTCGAGAGCCACCTTGAACTCTCCGCGGGACACTCCTTTGCGCGTGCCGAGCACGACGTGTCGGCCGTCCTCGCTCATCGCGACGACGTGCAGCTCGCGCACCGTTCCTCCGTCCAGCCGGGCGCGGTCACCCGGACGTGCCGAAAGTCTCGCGGCTGGAGCGCCGGATCACAAGCAGCAGGTCTCAGCTGGCCGCGCTCGCCGGCCGACCGTCACCTCCCGGCAGCCCCAGCGGCACCAACCGCAGGTGCGGCACGAGGCCGCTGTCGGCGAGCACGGCCAGTGCCCGTTGCTCCAGATCGTCGACCTCGACGGCGCCCGGTGGGGAACCGAGCAGGACGGTCACGACGCAGTTCGCGCAGGCCAGGTCGCGCATCACGCAGTCGTCGCAGTCGATCAGCACCGCATCCTCCGGAAAGGCTCAGGACCAGCCCGATGCCGGCCCTGCGGACGCTAGGTGCGACCTCCGACAAGGCGGGCAACCGGGCGCCGGGCGCCTGGCTCCGCTGTGCAGGCACAGCCGGTCAGCGGGCTTACCAGACAGGCCACGCCGACCCACCTGCGACTTCCCCTGCGGGATGTCACGTCTGCGCCGCCAGCCGGTGTCGTCTTGCAGGGGAAGTGGCGCCAGGCGATCGCTCGGCCCCGTCCCGCCTCAACCCGTCGAGGGCCTCGCGACGACCGTCACCTGGTCGACGGCGTGGCACCATCGGCAGCTCACGTGCTCGACGGTGTCCACCAGCAGCTCGCGCTCCTCGACGACGGGGATCCCGGCGAGGTCGACATGGACGTACTCTCTCGCCCGCGTCGAGCGGGTGACATCGAAACGCGTGAGGTTGCCGCACAGCGTGCAGCGCCAGCGCGTGTCGGGGCCGGGTTGGGGCACGGGAGCCACCGGCTCAGCCTAG
>JAHWJP010000206.1 GCA_019348355.1 Actinomycetota bacterium | reverse complement strand
CACGCACCCGCTGCGCGGTCTGCGCAGGGCTTGGCCGCGGCCCGCCGGGCGACGGGCCGACCGGCTGCTCGTCGCGGGCCGCCCAGACCACCTCGCTCGGCCGTGGCCGGCTCGACCTCGACAAAGCCCTCACGCGCCCGACGGCAGGCAGCCTGTGCCCAGCAGGGCTTTGAGGTCGGCGAACAGCGCCGGCGTCGGCCGCACCCGCAGCGCGTCGTCGAGCCGGACCAGCGTCATCTTGCCGGCCTGCACCAGCTGTAGGTGGACCTCGGTCGTGCCGGGATGGCTCGCGAGCACCTCCTTGAACCGCTCGACCAGCGGCGCGGTGCAGCGAGGTGTCGGCAGCGACACGACGACCGGCCCGCGCACGTCCACCGACAGGTCGGGGACGGTCACCTCGTTGGCGACGATCTTCGGAGCGTCCTCTCGCTTGTCCACCCGGCCACGGATGAGCACCACCGCGTCCTCGACCAGGTGGACGGCGGCCGAGACGTAGGTCTGCGGGAAGAACATCACCTCGACCGCGCCCTCGAGGTCCTCCAGGGTGACCAGCGCCCACGGATTGCCCTGCTTGGTCATCTTGCGGGTGACACTGGACAGGATGCCCCCGACCACGACCGTGCGCCCGTCGTCGCACTCGGCGATCTGGGACACCGGCAGGTCCACGGCGCCGGCGATCAGGTGCTCGACGCCGAACAGCGGATGGTCCGAGACGTAGAGCCCGAGCATCTCGCGCTCGTAGGTCAGCAGGACCGACTTGTCCCACTCCCCCATCGGCACGACCACGTCGAACAGGCCGCCCCCGTCGCCGCGCTCCGCATTCTCCAGCCCGCCCTGCCCACTGTCGGCGGAGCTGCTGGCAACATTGTCAGCGGAGCTGAACAGATCGAACTGCCCGATCGCCTCGGCCCGCTTGGTCTCCATGCACGCCTCGATCGCCTCGGCATGGACGTGGACCAGGCCCTTGCGGCTGTGGCCGAGCGAGTCGAAGGCGCCTGCCTTGCACAACGACTCGACCGTCTTCTTGTTGCAGGCAACGGCCGGCACCTTGCGCAGGAAGTCGCCGAAGTCGGCGTAGCGGCCCTTGGCTTCGCGGGTGTCGACGATCGAGGCGACCACGTTGGCACCGACGTTGCGGATGGCGGTCAGCCCGAAGCGGATGTCGGTGCCGCGCGGGGTGAAGTTGCCGTCGCTGTCGTTGACGTCGGGCGGCAGCACCTTGATGCCCATGCGCCGGCACTCGGCCAGGTAGAGCGCGCTCTTGTCCTTGTCGTCCTTGACCGAGGTCAGCAGGGCCGCCATGTACTCGGCGGGGTAGTTGGCCTTGAGGAACGCGGTCCAGTAGCTGACCAGGCCGTAACCGGCGGTGTGTGCCCGGTTGAAGGCGTAGTCCGAGAACGGGACGAGGATGTCCCAGAGCGTCGAGATGGCGCTCTCGGAGTAGCCGTTGGCCTTCATCCCGTCGGAGAACGGGACGTATTCCTTGTCGAGGATCTCCTTCTTCTTCTTGCCCATGGCTCGGCGCAGCAGGTCGGCGGCGCCGAGCGAGTAGCCCGCGAGCTGCTGGGCGATCGCCATGACCTGCTCCTGGTAGACGATCAGCCCGTAGGTGTCGCCCAGGATCTCGGCCAGCGGCTCCTCGAGCTCGCGGTGGATCGGCACGACCGGCTTGCGGCCGTTCTTGCGGTCGGCGTAGTCGTTGTGCGCGTTGGCGCCCATCGGGCCGGGCCGGTAGAGCGCACCGACAGCCGAGATGTGCTCGAAGGTGGTCGGCACCATCGAGCGCAGCAGCGAGCGCATCCCCCCGCCCTCGAGCTGGAAGATGCCGAGGGTGTCGCCGCGGGCCAGCAGCTCGTAGGTCGGGCGGTCATCGAGTGTCAGCGTCTCGAGCACGACCGTCTCGCCGCGGTTGTTGGTGATGTGCAGCAGGCAGTCCTCGAGCACGGTGAGATTACGCAAGCCGAGGAAGTCCATCTTGAGCAGCCCGAGCGACTCGCAGGCACCCATGTCGAACTGGGTGATGATCGCGCCGTCCTGCTCGCGCCGGTGGATCGGGATGACGTCGAGCAGCGGTTCACGGCACAGGATGACGCCGGCGGCGTGCACTCCCCACTGGCGCTTGAGCCCCTCGAGCCCCCGGGCGGTGTCGACGACAGCCTTGGCGTCGGGATCGCTCTCGTACAGCGCGCGGAACTCACCCGCCTCGCCGTAGCGCTTGTGGGTGGGGTCGAAGATCCTGGCCAGCGGGATGTCCTTGCCCATCACGGCTGCGGGCATCGCCTTGGTCAGCTTGTCCCCGGTCGCGTACGGGTAGCCCAGCACCCGGGCGGCGTCCTTGACGGCTGCCTTCGCCTTGATCGTCCCGTAGGTGATGATCTGGGCGACGCGCTGCTCGCCGTACTTCTCGGTGGCGTAGCGGATCATGTCGCCGCGCCGGCGCTCGTCGAAGTCGAGGTCGATGTCGGGCATCGAGATGCGCTCGGGATTCAGGAAGCGCTCGAACAGCAGCTTGTGCTCGATCGGGTCGAGGTCGGTGATGTTCAGGGCGTAGGCCACCAGCGAGCCGGCCGCCGAGCCGCGGCCGGGACCGACCCGGATGCCGCTGTCCTTGGCGTATCGGCACAGGTCGGCAGTCACGAGGAAGTAGCCGGGGAAGCCCATCGCCAGGATGACGTCGACCTCATAGTCGGCCTGGCGGGTGTGTCCCTCGGGGACGCCCGCCGGGAAGCGGCGGCTCAACCCGCGATGGACCTCCTCGCGCAGCCAGGTCTCCTCGGTGAACCCCTCCGGCACGGGCACCCGCGGCATCAGGTCGCGGCCCTCGTGGAAGGTCATCTCGCAGCGCTCGGCGATCGCCAGCGTGTTGTCGCAAGCCTCCGGCAGCTCGCTCCACAGCTCGCGCATCTCCCGCGGGCTCTTGAGGTAGAAGTCCTGCGCGTCGAACTTGAAGCGCTGCGGGTCGGCCAGCGTCTTGCCGGACTGCACGCACAGCAGCACCTCGTGGGCCTTGGCGTCCTCGGGCGAGGTGTAGTGCAGGTCGTTGGTCGCCAGCAGCGGCAGGTCCATCTCGCGGGCCAGCCGGATCAGGTCCTTCTGGGCGCGTTGCTCGATGGCGATGCCGTGGTCCATCAGCTCGCAGAAGAAGTTCTCCGCCCCGAAGATGTCGCGGTAGTCACCGGCGCTGCGCTTGGCAGCCTGGTAGTTGCCCATCCGCAGGTAGGTCTGGATCTCACCGGACGCGCACCCCGTCGTGCCGATCATGTCCTTCACGTGCTCGCCGAGCAGCTCCTTGTCCATCCGCGGCTTGTAGTAGTAGCCCTCCAGGGAGGCCAGGCTCGACAGCCGGAACAACCGGTGCATGCCCTCGGTGCTGGTGGCGAGCATCGTCATGTGGGTGTACGCGCCGCCGCCCGACACGTCGTCCTCGCCGCCGGCGCCCCACTTGACCCGGGTCTTGTCGAAGCGGCTGCCGGGCGCGACGTAGGCCTCGGTCCCGATGATCGGCTTGACGCCGTGGGCCTGCGCCTTCTTCCAGAAGTCGTAGGCCCCGAACACGTTGCCGTGGTCGGTCATCGCGA
>JAHWJP010000072.1:7259-12151 GCA_019348355.1 Actinomycetota bacterium | reverse complement strand
CGGGTGCAGGGTGGTCACGGGGCGGCGGGGTGACCTGGCAGGACCGAAGAATGCCGGCTCTACGCCACCAAGCGTGGTGAGCGTCCTCGGATCGGGGTGGCAGGCGCAGCCTGCCAGGTGACGGTGCGCCAGTCCAAACCGACTGCGAGCAGGAGTCTGAGGCGGTAGTTGTCGAAGTTGCGGAAACCGTGGCCGACGCGCTTGACCTTTTTGATCAGCGCGTTCGTGGCCTCGGTCGGGCCGTTGCTCACACCGCGGCTGCCGGTGCTCGTCCAATAGGCCAGCACCTCCTCGCGCCAGGTGTCCAAGGTGCGCGCGAGGCGGAGCAGCTCGGGGACCTCACTGCGGGCGCAGCGGTCAAGGATCCGCCACAACCGTTGCTTGGCGTCGGCGAGGTCGTGGCTGCGGGCGTAGAGCAGCTGGAGTTCCTGGGCGACCATCCACGTCTGGGTCAGCTGCCCGCTGGGGTCACCGACGACCAGGGTCAGTTCGAGTTTGGCCCACTGCCGCTCGTTCAGCGTCGTGAAGCCGCGGCGCAGCAGCCGGCGGCCGCGGTAGAGCGGATCGTCGCGGTGCCCGCGCCGGCCCAAGGTTTCCTGCTGCCGGCGCCGCCGGACGTCATCGACGGCGGCCTGCCCCAGGCGGACCACGTGAAAGGCGTCCAGCACCCGCACCGCCTCGGGCAGGCTGGTGCGCAGCGCACTCGCGTAACCCCGGAACGGGTCCAACGAGGCCGTGACGATTCCTGCCCGCCAGGCCGGGTCCTGCGCGCTGATCCACTGCTGCACAACACTTCCCGACCTGCCGCGGACAACGTCCAAAAGCTGCGCGCGGGGCCGCCCGGGGCCGGGCAGAGCCACGATGCCGGTGACGAACTGGGTGTGCGAGCCGGCGCTCGCGGCCAGGAACGCGGTCTCGTCCACCCCGACCGCCGTGACGCCGGCGGTGCGAGCCGGATCGTCGACCAGCGGGGTGCCGTAGTCCCGGACCGCCCGCATCACCGTGCCAGCCGACCCCGAGCGTCATGGCGACCGCGGCGACGTCCAGCCCATCCTCACCGACCAGCCGGCACGCCTCGCGCCGAGCCCGTTCGGTCAACGACGAACGCGCCCGCAGCTGCTCGCTGGTCTCGCTCCACGTCCGGACCGTGCACGCCGGCTCGGCGCACCGCCACAACCGCTTGAGCCACAGCAACGTCACCGGCCGGCCCGAGGACGGCAGGTCACGCACCCGCACCGGCCGGCGACCGTGCGGCTGCGCACCCACCCCACAGCCCTGGCACCACGCCACGCTCGCGGTCGTCTCCACCGCCTGCTCGAGCTCACCGTATGCCTGCGACACGGCCAACAACCTGAAGCCCGGCAGCCCGAGCATGGCCGTTCCAGCGCTACCGTCAGCACTCACCTGGGGTCTCCTTCATCGCGTCCTAGACACCGCGATCATGAGGCCCCAGGCCCCACTTCAGGCCCAGCCGCGACAACGTGTCGATCGAGCCCGACCACGCTCCATGACGAAGAGCCAGAATGCCTGCTTGGACCTCGGTGAGCGGGGTGGTCTGGACGACGGTGCCGGCGGTGCCGGACAGGGTGACGGCGTGCAGCCGGCCGAGCTCGATCTCGATGCGCCGCCAGGTCAGCCCGGTGCGGCGTTCGGCGACCCGGATGAGCAGCAGCGCCAGCCAGCACAGCAGCACGTGCGCCCGGATCCGGGGCTCGACGCGGTGGAACACCGGCCGCAGGCTCAGGGTGCTCTTGAGATCCCGGAAGCCTCGCTCGGCTTCGAGCAGGTTCTTGTAGCCCAGCGCGACGTCCTCGGCGCTCAGGTCCGGGTCGCAGGTGCTGAGCAGGTACTTGCCATCCAGCCGCTCCTCTGCGGCGATCTTCTTGCGGTCCAGCACCAGTCGGCCCGAGCTCAGCTGTCGCAGCCAACGGCCGGGGGTGGGGTGGTCGCGCAGCGCGCACTCGGCCCGAACGTGACGTCGTCGGCGGGCGCCTTTTTGCCGGCCTTGCGCCGCTGGGCGTCACGCGTCCGGGCCTGGCTGATCCGGTCGAGCTCCGCGCTCAGTCGCTGCAGCGCCTGCTCTCGGCGCAGCTTGTCGCGCTCGGCCTCCATCGGGTTGTGGCAGACGATCCAGCGGATCGCGCTCTGGTCGTCGAGGGTGACTTCCTTGACCCGCAGGTTGTCCCGCACCGACCGATACCGGCCTTGGCGGGACAGCGCGGCCTGGGCTTGGGTGTTGCCGTCATCCGTTCGCCGGCGATCCAGTGCCCGCCGGCGCGGCGCAGGTACTCCAGGTTCGACTTCGAGGAGAACCCGCGGTCCACCACGGTGACGACCCGGCCCAGGCGCCACCCGCGCAGGTCCTTGACCTCCGGAGGACCGCGACGTCGGCGGTGTTGCCGGGCCAGACCCAGCAGCGCACCGGCATCCCTTCGCAGTGTGGCCAGCCCGATCGCGATCTGCGGCAGGTCGGGCGGCTGTCCTTGGAGTGGCCGTAGCGGCGCACTCCACCCTCGGGCCGGTCTTCATCTGGGGCTTCTTCGCATCAGGGTACCTTGTTCAACGCCGCGCTCACGACCCCGGACCCGGTGGCTCAGGGCTGAGCAAGAGGGTGCCGCCCGAGGAAGATTCAGTGTTTCGTTAGTCATGGAGACCAAAGACCCAATAGTGGATGAGATTGCATCGCGGTACGATTGCTGCAACCCGGTCGTGACTATCCGGACTTGCTCGTCGAGACCGGCCCCACGATGGCGGGGCTTCAGCCGAGGAGGAGAGCGTGGCAGAGCAGAAATTCCAGGCCGGCGTGAAGGACTACGCCAGCAGTTACTGGACCCCCGATTACGTGCCGCTGGACACCGATCTGCTCGCCGTCTTCAAGGTGGTTGCCCAGCCCGGCGTGCCGCAAAAGGAAGCGGCGGCGGCCGTGGCGGCCGAGTCGTCGACAGGCACCTGGACCACGGTGTGGACGGACCTGCTCACCGATCTCGACTTCTACAAGGGCCGCGCTTACCGCATTGAGCAGGTGCCCGGCGATGACAGCGCGTTCTTCGCTTTCGTCGCCTACCCGATCGAGCTCTTCGAAGAGGGTTCAGTCGTCAACGTCCTCACCTCCCTGGTCGGAAACGTCTTCGGCTTTAAGGCCCTTCGCAGCCTGCGCCTCGAGGACATCCGATTCCCCCTGGCCTACGTCAAGACGTGCGGCGGTCCCCCCAACGGCATCCAGGTCGAGCGTGACCGCCTGGGTAAGTACGGGCGCCCGCTGTTGGGCTGCACGATCAAGCCGAAACTCGGCCTGTCGGCCAAGAACTACGGTCGCGCGGTCTATGAGTGCCTCCGCGGAGGGCTCGACTTCACCAAGGACGACGAGAACATCAACAGCCAGCCCTTCATGCGCTGGAATCACCGCTTCGAATTTGTGATGGAAGCGGTGCACAAGGCCACGGCCGAGACAGGGGAGGTGAAGGGACACTACCTGAACGTCACCGCGTCGACGCCGGAAGAAATGTACAAGCGCGCAGAGTTCGCAAAGTCCCTGGGCGCGCCCATAATCATGCATGACTTCTTCACAGCCGGCTTCACAGCGAACACCGGGCTGGCGAACTGGTGCCGCGAGAACGGGATATTGCTACACATCCACCGCGCGATGCACGCCGTGGTCGACCGCAACCCCATGCACGGCATCCACTTCCGGGTCCTTACCAAGTGCCTGCGGCTTTCCGGCGGCGACCACATGCACGCAGGCACCGTCGTAGGCAAGCTCGAAGGCGATCGACACGCCACCCTGGGCTGGGTGGATCTCATGCGTGAGCCGTTCGTGCCCGAGAACCGCAAGCGCGGCATCTTCTTTGACCAGGACTGGGGTTCGATGCCCGGCCTCATGCCCGTTGCCTCCGGCGGCATCCATGTATGGCACATGCCCGCCCTAGTGGCAATCTTCGGCGACGATTCCTGCCTACAGTTCGGCGGCGGGACGCTCGGGCACCCATGGGGGAACGCCCCCGGCGCCCACGCCAACCGGGTGGCCCTTGAAGCTTGCGTCGAGGCACGCAACCAAGGACGCGCCGTCGAACGCGAAGGCCGCGAGATCCTCGCAGAGGCAGCTCGGCACAGCCCTGAACTGGAAATCGCCATGGAGACGTGGAAGGAAATCAAGTTCGAGTTCGACGCGGTGGACCCTGATCCCAAGTAGTCGTTCCCGTCACCAAGTTCCGAAGGAGAGATCCACATGCCCAATGACGCCTACGGGCCCACCGTCCCGCGCGGAGAAACCTTTTCCTACCTCCCCCCGATGACCCCGGAGCGGCTCCACCAACAGATCGCGTACCTGATCGAGCGCGGCTGGAACCCCGCCGTGGAATACTCAGAGCCCGAGAAGGCCCGCTCGAACTTCTGGTACCTGTGGAAGCTTCCGCTCTTCGGTGAGAAGTCGGTCGAGCGGGTGCTCGCCGAACTCGACGCCTGCCGCCGCGCCTACCCCAATCATCTCGTGCGCCTCATCGGCTATGACAACTTCACCCAGTCTCAAGGAACGGCCTTCATTGTTCACCGCGCCGGAGCCCGCTGAGCCATGGGCATGTACGCGGTTGACACGGCGGACGTCGGGGAGCTGAGCGAGCTGAGCGGTGCTGCCGGTAGTGGCCGCACCGCGGCGGTCGAGCGGCGCCGAGCCCTGTCGGCTGGCCGCACCGCGCTAGGCTCCCCGAGAGCCGCGTTGCCGCCCCCTGCTGTCACCTCCCAACAGATGCCTCGCGTCATCGCGGACCAACCGGCGCCAGACGCCGCAGCCGGAGCCGAAGGTCGGGCCGCCTCGACTGGCCCGGTGTCGGATGCTCACCTAGGCCGGGTGCTGTCGCTGCAGCGGCGCCGCCAGCTGTCCCAAGGAAAGGGGGCGC
>JAHWJP010000072.1:0-7159 GCA_019348355.1 Actinomycetota bacterium | reverse complement strand
CGGCTGGCTCGGTGTCGGATGCCCATCTGGGTCGGGTGCTGTCGCTGCAGCGGCGTCGCCAGCTGTCCCAGGGCAAGCAGGCCTTGGGTGGGGCTGCGGAGCCGCCGGAGGAGACTCAGAGCGATGCCGATGACACGGTAGCGGGACGACTGGAGCGCGGAGGTCGGCCTTCGATCGTGCCGACGGTCAAGGTGCCGCCGCCCCAGGGCGGCCCGCTGGTGACCCGGCAGCGGCTTGGCGCAGCAGTGCAGATCACGGGTGACGAGGCCGGCCGCGGGCTCCCGGTGTCTGGCTCGCAGCACGTACTTGCCGACGGCTCGCGCACGGCGCCGGGGGCTGCGTCCAAGGTCGGGTTGGTGCGCACCGCGCACGGTCTAGTTGTCTCTGGCAGCACCGTTCGCAGCCGGGTGGCCGTTACCGGTGATGAGTTCGGCGAGCATCTGTTGATCACTGGTGAGGCCGATCAAAAGCTCGACGACGACCTCACCCCCCGGCGAGGCGATACCTATCGTGCCGCACAGTTCCCGCGCCGATCCGACCCGCACGGCACCTCCGCGGTCAGCAGGCAGCCCAATCATCGACCTGGCGCGTCGGCCTCGAGCGGCGGTGAGCCGGTGCGCCCTCCGGAGACCTCACTGAGCGGGCTAGGCATCACCGGAACGGCCGTGGGCCGCAGCGGGCGGGTCACCGGCGACGAGGCTGGCGCCTGCCGCGTCCTGACCGGTGACCAGTATCAGGGCTTCGCTGTTGACTCCAGCGAGTGCGGAGGCACGGGCGGTGGTACGGCCCCGGCCGCGCACTCCAGTGGGCAGCGGCTCGATCCCGTGACAGGACGCAAAGTGACCGAGTCGCAGACCGTTGGGGGGCAACCGGTCACCGGCCCAGACGTGCAGCATCGCCACCACCTCCACGGCGGCGAGTTGCGCCGGCCGGTCTCGGGCACCGCCTACCAGGAGCCGTCCGGTGACTCGCATCCGGGCGAGCCTGATGCGGCTGGGTCCCCTACCCAAGCTTTGGTGGCGCAGGTGGACGGCATGGCTGTCACCGGCAACGTCCCGCGGTACTCCGAGGCGGTCACTGGCATCGAGCGCGGACGGCACTCCTCCGTTACCGGGACGTCCTATCACCAGAACATGCGGTCCGCGCAACCGGTCAACGTTGGCGGGTTCTACGCGCCAGCTGCTTTTCCGGTGGCCGTGGCAGCGCCCGGGAAGGGCCACAGCGACGCGAGCACCCAGGACCTCGACCCTGGCCTGACCGCCTCCCGCGCGCCTGCCTCCAGCACGCCCGGCCAGATCACCGGGTCATTTGCGATCGGCCAAGGAAAGGTGACCGGCAACCAGGAGTTCTTGCCCCTTCGCGGTCCGGATCGTGGCTCACGCGCGCGAACGGTAACCGGTGAAGGAAGCGTCGCTGGTCGGACGGTCACTGGTTCGTCGTGGACGGCCCACGAGCTGGTCACGGGCACCGAAGGTCATATCGCGGCAGGCCGCAATCCGAGTGAGGGCGACCGTGGCTCGCATGCGTGGGCCGGCGCCGACAAGTTCAAGGATCGTGGTCGTACAGAGGCGCCAAGCACCCACCTCACCGGCCAAGCGGGGTCGAATAAGAAAGTCGGGGCGAAGGTCACTCTCTCTGGCGGAGCCCAAGCATGAGGGCCTTAGTCCAAGCAGACGGGCGGATGCTCGCACCCTGGGACCAACAAGACGCGTGGGTCCGCCCGAGCGGCGCGCCGGCGACAGTGAGGTCGCGGCGCATCCGACCGAACCTGACCAATTCTGTCGGGCTCGCTTCACCGACGAGCGCACATCCGTTGGCAGAGCCCGCGCTCAGCGTGATGCTTCAGCAGCGTGGGGAGGAAATTGAGGCCGCCTTCGCATCGGTTGAACCCATGCTGCGCCGGCTGGCGCCACAGCAGTTCGAAGGACACTTCCCCCAGCATGCCCAGCGCGAGCTCGCCCGACTCGGGATCAGCATCGAAGCTGGAGAGCTCGCGTCCTCGTGGAGCAAGCCGCTGGACCTCGGACTCATACACGCTCGGTGTGTGATCGCCACCTTCTGCAATCTGGTGGAGCGTGAGTTCGACCGTACTCATGCGCTCCTGGAGGAGGGCGAAGACGCCGAGAGTGTTATTCGACGGTTTGGGTTCCACGGGATCGACATCACCTCGTGTGCCGACGGGCGTCTCGGCGGGGTGGTCGACTTCATCCTCCGGGTGCCGCCCGCGATCGTGGTTGCGCACAGTTCATACGGGGGCGCGATGTTCGACGTCGAGACCGCATTGCACCAGTGGGAGGCGCTCGAGCTTCGGCGGTGGCGGCTGGGCCTGCCCAACGACGCCACAGAGCCCACCCGGTACCTCAAGATCGGTGTCTACCACTTCAGTAGCGTGGACCCACGCCATCAGGGCTGTACCGCGCACGATAGCGACGAGATGCGCGCAGCCTCTGCACTGCTCAGCCGGCTTGAGGAGTTCGCCGGCGCCATTCAGTCCACGCACGGCGACGCGACCGGGGTCGCCACCTTGCTGATCGGGGTCGACACCGACACCGACGCCATCCGTGTCCACATTCCGGACGCCGCTGGGGTTGTTGACGTCGCCCGGTTCGCCTCGAGCGGCATTCTCTACGGCGCGACCGCTGGCCTCGAACGTGACGCTGCAAAGGCTGTCATCCGCGCGGCGGTCGCGGAGTGCGCCGGCGTGGACGCGAACGATGAAGCCACTGAAGGCATGCGCTGGCTCTGTGGCTACCTTCTGAAGAACAACATCAGCCAGGTCGATGCCGTTCGCGCCAGCAGCGATGGACGCTACTCCGATTCGGGTCACGCCGAGAAGCTGATCGTGATCGGTGACCCCATCGACGACGTCCAGCTTCGCAACCTGGCGTTCCATGTACGGATGGACACAGTTGAGCAAGGTGCCCAGGACCTCGACATCGGCCTCGCAATCCTGGCGAAGACGCACGCCCCGCCGGGTCTCGCGGTACCGCTGCTGGTCCATGTCGTCTACGACGAACGCATCCCGGGCGCGCGGGGCAGGGCCATGGCACGTGCTTGCCGCCTGGGCGCAGCGGTTAAGAACAGGTACGGGGCTACGGCGACAGCGGCAGGTCTCGTAGTCCAGGAAGTCGTGCGGGCCGAGGGCCGATCGTGCATGGAGCTGGTTGACCCGAGGCCGAAGGAGGCACGCGGATGAAGATCTTTCGGGTCGAAGGAACCCTGGTCGCCACCGCCCGCATCGGCCAACTCGACAGGCACCGACTGCTGATCGTCCAAGAAGGTGGCTCGGGAAGCAAGCAGGTCGCGGTCGACCCGGTTGGCTGCAAGTCCGGCGACTGGGTTATCGCGGTCGGCAGCTCGGCGGCACGAGACGCGGCAGGGAGTAAGGAGTATCCGAGCGACCTCACTATCGTCGGCATCATCGACTACTGGGACGAGGCCGGTCCGAGCGATAGGCGTGCCTCTGGGAGTACAGACGACAAGGCGGACCGGTGAACATTCAGCGCGTCGTCCGTGACCTCGTCACCACCCACCGGGTGACCACGCTTGCGCACAAGTCGCTCCGCGTGGTTGAGGACGCCAGCGGCACCATCGAGGTCGCACTCGACCCTGTAGGAGCGAGGCCGGGCGATTTCGTCTTTACGATCTCGACCTCGGCGGCGCGGTTCGCCGCCACCCAGCCGGAGATCCCCACGGACCTGACTATCGGCGGGATCATCGACTACTGGAGCGAGGAGCTCTGGCGCCCCTGACGTCAATCCGATCGATTCCGAAACACGCCCGCAGTTCAACACAGTTCAACATCCAGCACAACGAAGGGAAAGCAATGGCCAGGAACGACGAGAGGTACGGCATCGCCCTCGGCATGATCGAGACCCGAGGACTAGTGCCGGCGATCGAGGCAGCCGACGCGATGACTAAGGCGTCAGACGTGCAGCTCATCGGCCGTGAGTTCGTTGGCGGTGGTTACGTCACCGTCTTGGTCCGCGGCGAGACCGGCGCTGTCAACGCGGCCGTCCGCGCTGGTGCCGACGCCTGCGAGCGTGTGGGCGACGGCCTGGCCGCTGCACACATCATTGCCCGGCCGCACACCGAGGTGGAGCAGATTCTGCCCCCCGGCGGCACCAAAGAGTTCGGCGACGCCGCGGCGGAGTGAGCAGAAGCGTGCCGATGTGCGACCTGATCTCGACCCAGCTCGCACGGCGTAGCAGACACCCTCGCCCGCCGTGGGAGACACCATCGAAAGGAGCATCCACATGACCACGAAAGCCATAGGGCCGATCGACTGGACGGAGGTGGAACGCCCGGCGTTGCTGAGGCGTCGCTTCGAGTTTCCGGCCTATCAGCACGCACAAGCATTTCTCAATCAGCTGGGAGGCTTGTCCAAGCAGACCGGGTTGTATCCCGATCTGAGTTTCGGCCGAACGCACGTCAGCGTCACCGTGTATGGATCAAACGGAGCAACCGTCGACGACGCCGCACGCGAGTTCGCCGTCCGTGCCGCAGCCCTTCCCGCGGTGACGGTGGCCTGAGATGGCACAAGGTGGACGCGATAAGGGAACTCAGGCCACGCAACCGAAAGGTGAGGAGGCGTCCGTGGAAAACACTCCCCAGGAAGCGACGACCTCGACGCCTGGAGGTGGTGAGCCTCAAGAGACCCCACCCGGGAGCACCAGCGACACGCAGTCTCGGCCGCGGCCACCGCAGTCGCTGGCGCGTAGATCTGAGCGCGTTTGGCCGGACTGATGTTGCCGAGCACTAGCCGTGCCTCGACCGGTCGCTCAGTGGTCGACGTGGCGGTCGGCGTGCTCGGTGTTCCCGACGGGCGCGTCCTCTTGGCGCAACGTCGGGCGGGCACCATCGGTGCTGGTTTCTGGGAGCTGCCCGGCGGCAAAATCGACTCAGGTGAGGACGCAGCTCAGGCGGTTGTGCGTGAACTGCTTGAGGAGGTGGGAGTCCAAGCCCTGGAGCTGGGGCGCGCACGGGTCTACGAGCACCAGTTCCCGGCCAGGCGAGTGCGTGTTCACTGCTTTCCCGTGCGTCGGTGGTCGGGCGAGCCGTGGGGCAAAGAAGGCCAACGGGTGGCGTGGGTTGACCCACAGCGACTCGAGGTCGGGCCGCTGTTACCCAGCCTTGAACTCGCCATGAGTAGCTTGGGACTTCCTGAGCTAGTGGCGGTTGCGGACGTCGGCCGGGCCGCGGGGGCGGCCGACCAGCTCTTGCAAGACGTTGCATCGTTGGCGGCCGGCGGACTGCGGCTCCTGATAGTGCAGGGACTGGAGTTCGCCCCGTCGCAGCGTGTGCTGTTTGTTCGCCGGCTGCGCAAGGCCGCGCGTGGGACCGGTCTGCGTCTTCTGCTGTCCGGCACGGCGTTGGAGGCCCGGCAGGGCGGAATCTGTGGACTGCATAGCAGCAGCGCGGCGCTGGTTGCCGCCCGCGAGCGACCTCCGACCAGATTGTGGGCAGTCTCTGTCCATGATGCAGCCGGTCTCGAGCGTGCGGAGGCCCTCGGAGCCCAACTTGCGCTCGTTTCACCGGTCCTTCCGCTGGACGCGCACCCTTCCGGTACCGCCTTGGGCTGGGATGGTTTGCGGAGGCTGGCCGCAGCGACTCCTGTGCCGGTCTATGCCGGGGGCGGAGTTGGACCCGACGACCTTCAGAATGCTCGAGCCGCGGGTGCTTGGGGCGTCGCGGTCGACGTTGCGTCTATTCGCGAGGCGTAGCGCTTCGTGCGGGTGCGGGATGGATCTGACGGCGGTAGCGCGGACTCTCCGACGCGTCGGCGGCGCGACAGCGTGGTCTAGTTCTGCGCCGTCCGGCGGCGATGCTGAAACGCTTCCATTCCCAACTCGTCGCTCGCGCATGTCGATATGAAGAGCGTTGCGGCGGCGGTCGGGGTCGAGCCGGTTACGAGGTGCCAGGGGCGCTTGATTGGAGTTCGTCGCACATGGACTTGCACGAGTCGGGAGGCGGCAATGTCATCCGCGGCGGCGTCTTCATGCACCAAGGTTAGGCCGAGCCCGGCCTGTGCAGCCGCGAGGACCGCACCTGTGGATCCGAGCGTCAGGGTGTGGGGAGTGATCTGCAGCTGTTCGAACAGCGACAATGTCGTGTCGAGGGTCCCCGACCCGGGTCCGCGGAGCAGCCACGGCGATTCCGCGGCGGATCGGTCCCAGCCTGGCGCCGAGACGACGATGAGCCTATTGGAGCGCACCGCGCGCACGGCGAGTCCGGATCCTCGAGGCGGGCGTCCGCCGAATACGACGTCCAACTCATGATGAGCGATCGAGGCGAAGAGATCATCGCGCGGCTGCACCGTCATCGAGAGACGAACCTCGGGATGGAGCGCGTGGAAGTGGGCGAGGAGAGCAGGTACCACGTACTCGCTCGCGGTCTCGACGGCTCCGACCCGGAGCTGGACCAGCCCGGATCTGCGCACGGCGATGGCCGACTCGTCCAGCAGCCCAAGGATCTGACGGCAGTACTCGGCGTACACATGTCCAGCCTTGGTCAGGATGATCCCTCGTCCGGACCTTGCGGTCAGCTTGGCGCGGAGCTGCCGCTCAATGCTGGCGACAGCCGTAGAGACGGCAGGTTCTGTTACGTGCAGTTGCGCGGCGGCCACTCGGATACTACCGGCGTGTGCTACCGCCGCGAAGGTCCGCATCTTCGACCATGTGACGGCTTCTTGAGGCATGACTGTAGCGTAGGTGGTGAAGAGTCCCGGGATATCCTTTGGTCCTAATTGAAGTCTCAGTTCGCCTTCGCGCAGGGGACGGCTCGTCCTCAGCTGGCGGTGGCGGGGACCCGAAACAAATCATCGTCGACGCCTGGTTCGGAGGCGAGGGAGACAATAGAAGCTAGATCGCCACGGGCGTCCGCGGTCCCTGTTCACTCGTCGGTTCCGGTGAGGCGCGGAACTCCCGCGGAGTGGGCTTGATGATGCGGATCGATATGATCGTTCAGCCTCCGGACCTTCTCGAGGGGCTGCGGTTGCGCCGCATCATTGAGGAACTGACGGGGCTCACGCTTCAGACTTCACGTCGTGCAGGGTCTGGAAGTAGTTCAAAGCCTACCTGAGGATGCTGGAGCGGTGTGTTATGTCCCGGTCGACTCCGTCGGTGCGGACGTCCTGGTGACGATGCAGCAGCGGCGATCA
>JAHWJP010000071.1:3950-12168 GCA_019348355.1 Actinomycetota bacterium | reverse complement strand
CCGGACTGCTCCTCGTCGGCGCAGGAACGGCACCGCCGCCGGACTCAGCCTCGACGAGCGCGACCTCCGCTGAAACGGCAGATCCAGCCTTGCAGGGCATCGCCGACCTGCAGGCCGAGCTGAAGCGGGTTCCCGGGAACTACCCGAAGTGGTCGACGCTGGGGATGGCCTACCTCCAGCAGGCGCGACTCACGGCAGACCCGACGTTGTACGGCAAGGCCGAAGCGGCCTTCGACATGTCGCTGCAACTTCGCCCGTCCGACAACGACGCCGCGCTGACCGGTCAGGCAACCTTGGCCGCGGCCAGGCACGACTTCGCGGGAGCCCTGGCGCTGACCGACCAGAGCCTAGCGATCAACGACTTCAGCGCGACGACCTACGCCGTCCGGTTCGACGCTCTCAACGAGCTCGGTCGGTACGACGAAGCACGGGCGGCCGTTCAGCGAGTGCTGGACCTGCGCCCGGGCCTGGACGCGCTGGTCAGGGCGTCCTACGCCCTCGAGCTTCGGGGCGACGTCGAAGGCGCGCGCGATCTGCTGCAGCAGGCGGCGTCGGACGGCAGAGCACCGGGGGACATCGCCTTCGCCCAGTACTACCTCGGCGAGCTCGCCTGGAACAACGGGGATCTCGAGGGTGCCCGTGGCGCATACCAGGCTGCGCTGGCGGCCGATCCCGGTTATCTCGCCGCTGTCGCGGGACGCGCCAAGGTCGCGGCCGCGTCAGGTGACCCTCAGGCGGCGGAGCGGGACTACCAGCGCGTCGTCCAGCAGCTGCCGTCGCCGGAGTTCCTGGTCGCCTACGGCGAGCTGCTCGAGTCGACCGGACAGAGCGACGCGGCGCAGGAGCAGTACGCCGTCGTACGCGCGACCCAGCGGCTCTACGCGGCGAACGGCCAGGACGTGGACACCGAGCTCGCCTTGTTCGAAGCCGACCACGGGACGCCCGCCGCGGCCGTCGCCAGCGCGGAGAAGGCCTACGCCACCCGTCCCCTCGCCGTCCTGACCCAGGACGCCTACGCCTGGGCGCTGCACTCCGCCGGCCGGTCCGAGGAGGCACTGCCCATCGCCCGGCAGGCCGCCCGGCTCGGCCTGCGCTCCCCGGTCCTGGCCTACCACCTCGGCGCCATCGAGGCCGCCGTCGGGGATCCTGTCGCAGCCCGCACCTCCCTCCGGAGGGCTCTGGATCTCAACCCCGCCTTCAACCCGCTGCAGGCGCCGAAAGCGCGCGCGCTGCTGGCGACGCTCGGATGAGGCGCCTCCTCGCGGTTCTGCTCGGCGCGGTGGCCTGCTTCGCGGTTCTTCCGGCCGGCACAGCCGCCGCCCATCCGCTCGGCAACTTCACGGTCAACACCGCGGACCGGTTGCTCGTCACGCAGGACGGCCTGGTCGTGACCCACGTCGTCGACATCGCGGAGATCCCGACCGTCCAGCTCGGTCAGGCGCGTGCCAGCATCGACGACGACGGCGACGGGATGCTGTCGCCGGCTGAGCTCACCGCGTACGCCGGTCGCGAATGCGCCCGTATCGCCCCGCTGCTGTCGGTCGTCGCCGACGGGGCGCAGGCACCCTTGATGGTGACGTCGTTCGAAGGGGCGAGCCGCCCCGGTGCGGCGGGCCTGCCCACCACGCGCGTGACCTGCGCCTACGACGCGGGCGAACGCCCGCGCAAGTCCGTCGAGTTCAGCGACCGGGCGGCCGTGGAGCGCAACGGCTGGCGCGAGGTCACGGCGGCTTCGGAGTGCGGGCGGCTGACCTCGACGGACGTGCCCGCTGACAGCCCGACCGGGCTCCTGACCTCCTACCCCGAAGATCTGCTGCAGTCGCCGCTCGACGTGAGCAGGGCTCGCTTCGAGGTCACCACCGGCGCCGCCTGCTCGAGCGGTGCTGCAGCGGTGACCTCCGACCAGGTGTCCCCGCGGGGCGTCGACCGGGTCTCGAGCGCCTTCACCGACTTCCTGGGCCGACCGGACCTCACGGCAACCTTCGCCTTACTGTCCTTCGCCGCGGCGGTGCTGTTCGGCGTGCTCCACGCCCTCGCCCCCGGACACGGCAAGACCGTCATGGCCGCCTACCTGGTCGGCCAGCGGGGCACGCGGCGGCAGGCGTTACAGCTCGGCGCGGTTGTCACCTTCACGCACACCGCGAGCGTCCTGCTGCTCGGGGCGGTTCTGGCGCTCGGGGCCCTCGCTGCTCCCGAGCTCGTGGTGCCGGTGACCGAGGTGCTGTCCGGCCTGTTGCTCGCCGCCGTCGGGATCTACCTTGCCGTGCTTGCGGTGCGACGGCTGGCAGGCGAGCCGGGGCACGAGCACGGGGAGCACGAGCACTCCCATGACCACGACCACCCCCATGACCACGACCACCCCCACGACGCGCACGATCACCAGGAGCATCCGCACCGACACGTCGACGAGCAGGCAGTTCCTGTGCCGGCCGAGACAGGCAGCGTTGCCGTAGCTGCCCGCCCGCGGGCGCACACCCACGGCGGCCGCTCGCACATACACGCACCGCTGCCGGACGGACCGCTGTCCTGGAAAGCGCTGACCGGCATGGGGGTCGCCGGCGGCCTGGTGCCGAGCCCGTCGGCCCTGCTGGTGCTGCTCAGTGCGACGGCGCTCGGACGGGCGTGGTTCGGCGTGATCCTCGTCGTGGCGTACGGCCTCGGGATGGCCGTCACGCTCACTGCCGCAGGCTTGCTGCTGCTGCGCGGCCGCGCCCTGCTCGACCGTCGAGGCTGGTCCTTCGGCCGCGGGCGGAACCTCGTACGCCTCCTGCCGCTCGGCACCGCGGGCATCGTCGTCCTGGTCGGCCTCGGCCTCGTGATCCGCGGCGTGCTCACCGGTCGCGGCCTGCTCTGACGCGCGTCCCGACCTGCGCTCAGACGTAGCGCTCGAGGATGGAGCTCTCGGCCAGGCGGGACAGCCCTTCGCGCACGCTGCGTGCCCGTGTCTCGCCGACGCCCTCGACGACCTGCAGGTCGTCGATGCCGGCGGCGAGCAGCTTCTGCAGCCCGCCGAAGTGCTCGACGAGGCGGTCCACGACCAGGTTGGGCAACCGGGGGACCTTGGCGAGCAGCCGGTAGCCGCGCGGGCTGGCCGCCATCTCGAGCGCGTCGGCGTCGGGCCGGAAGCCGACCGCCCGCGCGACCGCTGACAGGTCGAGCAGTTCGCCGGCGGTCAGGCTGTCGAGCGCGGCGAGAGCGTCGTCGAGCCGCCGGGCCCGCCGGCTGCTGCCGGAGAGGAGGTAGTCACGCACGATCAGCTCGCGCTCGCCGTCGACACCGGCCATCAGCTCGTCGAGCTGAAGCGACAGCAGTCGTCCGTCGGTGCCGAGCTCGACGACGTAGCCCTCGATCTCGGTGGCGATGCGGCGCACCATCTCGAGGCGTTGGCTGACCGCCATCGCGTCCCGGACGGTGACCAGGTCCTCGATCTCGAGCGCGGACAGCGTCCCGGCGACCTCGTCGAGCCGCAGCTTGTAGCGCTCGAGGGTGGCCAGCGCCTGGTTGGCCCGGGACAGGATGGACGCGCTGTCATCGAGCACGTAGCGGCGGCCGTCGACGTACAGCGCGATGATCCGCATCGACTGGCTGACCGTGATGACCGGGTTGCCGGTCTGCTTGGCGACCCGCTCTGCGGTGCGGTGCCGGGTGCCGGTCTCCTCGGTCGGGATGCTCGGGTCGGGGACCAGCTGCACGCTGGCCAGCACGATCCGTTCCAGGTCGCCGGTGACGACGACGGCCCCGTCCATCTTGGACAGCTCGCGCAACCGAGTCGCTGAGAACGCGACGTTGAGATCGAAGCCGCCGGTGCACAGCGCCTGCACGGCCTTGTCGTTGCCGAGCACGATCAGGGCGCCGGTGTTGCCCCGCAGGATCCGCTCGAGGCCGTCGCGGAGGGCCGTGCCAGGGGCGACCGCAGCCAGTGTGGAGCGCAGCAGGTCGTCGGTGCCCGCCACCTGCCGCCCCCTTGCTCGACTCGCCCGTGCGGCGAAGTCTAGGGAGCGTGTGAAGCTGGACCGGAGCGGTTCGGTCCCCGGCTCGCCGCTCACACGACGTTGAGGGGACGGCACGGTCCGACCGACCGCAAGGTGGCGAGGTTGGTCAGCGCTTGCAGGGCCTGCGACAGGTCACCGACCTCGAGGACCCGGATGCCCGAAGGAGCCGGGCCGCTGCCGGCCGGCACGATGGCGCGGGAAAAGCCGAGCCGCGCCGCTTCGGTCAGCCGGCGCTGCACGCCGCCCACCGGGCGCAACTCACCCGAGAGCCCGAGCTCGCCGATCGCCACGACGTCGACCGGCAGGGCCCGGTCGTGGACGGCGCTCGCGACCGCGAGGGCCACCGCCAGGTCGGCGGCCGGCTCGAGAAGACGCATGCCGCCGACGGTCGCGGTGTAGACGTCGCTGCCGGCGAGCTTGACCTCGCCGCGGCGTTCCACGATGGCGAGCACCATCGCCACCCGGGCGCTGTCGAGCCCCGACACGGCCCGGCGCGGGTTGGCCGCCGAGGTCTGCGCCACGAGCGCCTGGACCTCCGCGAGCAGCGGGCGACGCCCCTCTACGGCGACCGTGACGCAGGTCCCGGGCACCGGTGTGCCGCGCGCGGACAGAAACAGCCCGGACGGGTCGGCCAGTCCGGTGATGCCGGTGTCGGCGAGTGTGAAGCAGCCGACCTCGTCGGCCGGACCGAAACGGTTCTTCACCGCCCGAACGATACGCAAGGGGGAGTGTCGGTCACCCTCGAAGTGCAGGACCACGTCGACGAGGTGCTCGAGCAGGCGGGGCCCGGCAATGGCGCCGTCCTTCGTGACGTGGCCGACCAGCACGGTCGCGATGCCGCGCTCCTTGGCAAGGCCGATGAGCGCCGCGGCGACCGCCCGGACCTGGGTGACGCCGCCCGCGCTGCCTTCCACCTGTGTGCTGGCGATGGTCTGGACACTGTCCACGACGAGCAGGCCGGGTCCGATCACGTCGACGTGCGACAGCACCGCCGCGAGGTCGGTCTCCGCGGCGAGCCACAGATCAGGGTCGAGCCCGCCCGTGCGCCCCGCTCGCAGCCGGACCTGGGCGGCGGACTCCTCGCCCGTCACGTAGAGGGTGGGCGAGCCTGCCCGGGCCGCCCGGGCGGCGACCTCGAGCGTCAGCGTGCTCTTGCCGACGCCGGGCTCCCCGGCGAGAAGGACGACGGCGCCGGGCACGAGACCGCCGCCGAGAACCCGGTCGAGCTCGGCCACGCCGGTCGGCACCGCCCGGGCGTCCTCGACGTCGACCTGGTCGATGGGGCGGGCCGGCGCGCTGACCGGCCCGGCGGCAAGGCGAACCCGGGTGGCGCCGACCTCGGCGAGCGACCCCCAGGCCTGGCACTGCGGGCACTGGCCGAGCCATTTGCCGACGCTCGCGCCGCACTCTGCGCAGCGGTGCGTCGGGCGGTCCCGCGCGCTCGTCACCGCCATGACCCAGACGCTATCGGTGCCCGCCGACAGTGTCTGCGCAGGATCGCCGGCCTGTGGAGCGTGGGCTACTCGCTGGGCTTCTTCTCACTGTGCCCGCCGGTCGGGGCCTGCAGAGCCGGTTCCTCCTCGCCACCTTCCTCGCCGGTGTAGATCGGCCGGTCCGACTCGCCGGTCAGGGCGATGGGGACGAGCGCCTCGACGGTGCCGTTGTCCTCGAAGCGGAATGTCAGCTCCACGAACTCACCCGGGCCGACCGGCTCGCGCAGGCCCTGGATCTCCAGGGTGATGCGGTCCCCGGTGCTGCCCGAGCCTGGCACTTCCGGGCGGCCCGGCTGGCCGTCGTCGAGCACCACCACGTCCTCGGCGGCCGTCGAGGACACCGACACCAGCCGGTCGGCCTCGGGGGAGGAGTTGGTCACAGTGAGGACGACCTCGGCGTCGTCGCCCACCTCGTAGGTCTCGCCGTCCTCCGGCGGCAGGACCGACACGTTGCGCAGGGAGAGCGGGCCCAGGTCGAGGTTGCTCGACTCGGGCGAGGTGCGCGACTCGTACGTTTGGGGGCGCAGTCCCGCGCCGCACCCGCTCAGCGACGCCGTCGCGAGCACAGCGACGGCGAGAGCGGTCGGGCGGCCACGAAGGGCGGTCACGGGGCAGCTCCCAGTCGAAACGGGCGTCAGAGGCGGGGGCCTACAGTAGCCATGCGGCCCGGTCCTGCGCCACGCTGCCCGGCTGCGCCGCGCGCGTGAGCAGGCTTGCAGCACTTGAACCGGCGTCTGTCAAGACCTGGTTATGCCCTCTGACCTGCGACGATGGTGAGGAGGGCTGTATTGCCCGTGTTACGATGGGTGCGGCGAGAGGGGCCACACACACATGACGTTCGCAGTCGGCGAGACCGTCGTCTACCCGCACCACGGGGCCGCGCTCATCGAGGCCATCGAGACCCGCACCATTGCCGGCGAGGATCGCATCTACCTCGTGCTCAAGGTTGCGCAGGGTGACCTGACCGTTCGGGTGCCTGCCGACAACGCCGAGATCGTCGGTGTCCGGGACGTCGTCGGCCAGGCCGGCCTCGATAAGGTGTTCGAGGTCCTGCGCGCGCCGGCCGTCGAGGAGCCGACCAACTGGTCTCGTCGCTACAAGGCAAACCTCGAGAAGCTCGCCTCCGGCGACATCAACAAGGTCGGCGAGGTCGTGCGTGACCTGTGGCGTCGGGACAAGGAGCGGGGCCTGTCCGCCGGTGAGAAGCGCATGCTCTCCAAGGCCCGCCAGATCCTCGTGAGCGAGCTCGCGCTTGCCGAGGGGACCAATGAGGACAAGGCCGAGACCATCCTCGACGAGGTTCTCGCTTCCTAGCGACCGCTCCTGCTGCGAGGCGGTCCTGCCGATGGCTTCATCATGACCAGCAGCTCCGCCCCGGATCCTGCCGGGGGGTCGGTCGCCGCTGCAGCGCGTCCGACCCGGCCGCCCCGCACGCCGTACGCGGTGCTCGAGATCCTGCGTCTGCTGGTCGTCGTCTTCTTCGCCGGCGCCGGCTACCAGCTCGGCACCTCCGTGGACGGCGACCGGCTCGTGCTCGGCGCGCTCAACGGCACTGCCCTCGGCCTGGTGCTCGGCTGCGGTTTGGGCTACGTGCTCGGAGGTGTGCTCGGTCGCCGGACGGCCGCCGCGGCCGAGGTCACTCGCACCCGACTGCACGAGGTCTCCGCCGACACCCTCGTTGCCGGCGCCGTCGGCGTGGTGGGCGGTGTGCTGCTCGGGGCGGGCGTGGCCTGGCCGGTCTTCCTGCTACCGCAGACCTACCTCGCCTTCCCGCTGTTCGGATTCGTCGTCGTCGTGCTCGGCTACATCGGCTCGCAGATCGCGATGAGCAAGCGCGACGGCGTGCTGGCCCTGTTCGGTGAGCGGGCGGGGCGCGCGCCGCGGGTGCTGCCGCCCTCGGTGGTGCCCCGGATCATCGACACCTCGGTGGCCGTGGACGGCCGGGTGCTGGACGTGGTGCGGGCCGGCTTCCTGCACGGCACCCTGCTGGTGCCCAACCCCGTGCTCGCCGAGCTCCAGGGCCTCGCTGACGCAGGCGACGACCTGCGACGCAGCCGCGGCCGGCGTGGACTCGAGGTGCTCGAATCGCTGCAGCGCGAGGACGGCGTGGAGGTGGAGGTCCTCGACCTCGACGTGCCGGGAGTCCACGAGGTCGACGCGAAGCTGGTCCGGATCTGCCTGGACCGTGGGGCAGCGCTGCTCACCCTCGACACCAATCTCGCCAAGGCTGCCGGTCTCGCCGGTGTGCGGGTGCTCAACCTGCATGCGCTGTCGCTGGCGATGCGACCGCCGGTAGCGGCCGGCGACGACGTGCCGGTGCTGCTGCTGAAGGCCGGCAAGGAGCCCGGGCAGGCGGTGGGCTATCTCGACGATGGTTCGATGGTGGTGGTGGAGCGCAGCCGCAGCCGCCTCGGCATGTCGGTGCCCGTGCGGGTCACCAGCGTGCTGACCACGGCGAACGGGCGGCTGGTCTTCGGCCGGCCGGCGGACGAGCCTGAGGACGCCTCGACTCCTCGGCCGCGCCGTCCCCCCGCCGCGCCGCCCGGCAGCTCGGGTGCGCCGCCTCCCGGCCCGCCGGTCGGCCCTTCCGCCGTGACCGCGGCCCGCCTGGCAACCGGGACTGCCCCACCGTCGCCGGCCGCCATGCCCGCCCGCCGGCGGCCTTGAGGCCCGCGCGGGCCGGTTCCGACTCGGTCGGGGCGCTCGTGCCCGCTGCCGGCCTCGGCGTGCGGC
>JAHWJP010000071.1:0-3850 GCA_019348355.1 Actinomycetota bacterium | reverse complement strand
GCCGGTTCCGACTCGGTCGGGGCGCTCGTGCCCGCTGCCGGCCTCGGCGTGCGGCTCGGTCCGGGCCAGCCCAAAGCCCTGCGTGAGCTGGCCGGCGAGCCGCTGCTGGTGCACGCCGTTCGCAGCCTGCGCTCGGTTCCCTCGATCGGGGTGGTCGTGGTCGCCGCGCCCGCGTCGGACGTCGAGGCTGTGGGACGGCTGCTCGCGGCGTACGACGTGGTCGTTGTTCCGGGTGGGGACGATCGACAGGACTCGGTCCACCGCACGCTCGCCGCGCTACCGCCGGACGTCGACCTGGTGCTGGTGCACGATGCGGCCCGGTGCCTCACGCCCGGCCACGTCATCGAGGCGGTCGTGGCTGCGCTTCGGGCCGGCGCGGACGCGGTCGTGCCGGTGCTGCCGATCGCCGACACCGTCAAGCACGTCGAGGGCGTACGCGTGCTGGGCACCGTCGACCGGGCGGCGCTGCGGGCGGTGCAGACCCCGCAGGGTTTCCGCCGGGACGTGCTCGAGCAGGCACACGCAGCCGGACGTCAGGCGGCGACCGACGACGCCAGCCTGGTCGAGGTGCTGGGCGGCACTGTGACGACCGTTCCCGGGGACGACGAGGCGTTCAAGATCACCCGGCCGCTCGACCTGCTGCTGGCCGAGGCCGTGCTGGCCGCGCGCTCGTCGAGGAGCGGTCGCCATGCCCGCTGAGCTGCCGCGGGTCGGGATGGGCGTGGACGTCCATCCGTTCCAGCCCGGCCGGCCGTGCTGGGTGGCTGGGCTGCTGTGGGACGGCGTCGACGGGCTCGCCGGCCACTCCGACGGTGACGTCGCCGCCCATGCCGCCTGCGACGCGCTGCTGTCGGCAGCCGGCCTGGGTGATCTGGGCGGCACCTTCGGCACCGCAGACCCCGCCTGGGCCGGCGCGTCCGGGCCGGAGCTGCTGACCGAGACCGGGCGACGGCTCGCGGAGGCGGGCTTTCGCGTGGGCAACGTCGCGGTGCAGGTGGTCGGCAACGTCCCGCGACTCGGCCCGCGCCGCGCCGAGGCCGAGACGGTCCTGTCCGCCGCGCTGGGCGCCCCGGTCAGCGTGTCCGCCACCACCACCGACGGCCTGGGCCTGACCGGCCGCGGCGAGGGGCTGGCCGCGATCGCCACCGCTCTGGTGGTGCGGGTCTGACGAGGCGACGGCGGCCCGCCGGTAGCCTCAACATCTGTGACCCTGCGCCTGTACGACACCGCGACGCGGTCGGTGCGCCCCCTCGCGCCGCTGCAGGCCGGTCAGGTCGGCGTCTACGTGTGCGGTCCGACGGTCCAGGCGCCGCCGCACGTCGGTCATCTGCGCAGTGCCGTCGCGTTGGACGTGCTCCACCGCTGGCTGCTCGCCAGCGGCTTCATGGTCACCTTCGTCCGCAACGTGACCGACGTCGACGACAAGATTCTCCACGACGCCGCCCACACGGCTGAGCCGTGGTGGGCGCTCGCCACCCGCACGACCCGCGCCTTCCACCGGGCCTACGACGCCGTCCAGGTGCTCCCCCCGACCGGCGAGCCGCGAGTCACCGGCAGCATCGCAAGCATCACCGCCCTGATCGAGCGGATCATCTCGCGGGGCCATGCCTACGCCAGCGGCGGCGACGTCTACCTGGCGGTGCGGACGGCTCCGGGCTACGGCCAGCTGTCCGGGCAGGACCCCGATCAGCTGCGTGCGTCCGACAAGGCCGTCGCCCACGGCCACACCGGCACCAAGCGCGACCCGCTGGACTTCGCGCTGTGGAAGGCCGCCAAGCCGGGCGAGCCCTCGTGGTCGTCGCCGTGGGGACCGGGACGGCCCGGCTGGCACATCGAGTGCTCGGCGATGGCGGTGGACCACCTCGGCGAGAGCTTCGACATCCACGCCGGTGGGATCGACCTCGTCTTCCCGCACCACGAGAACGAAGTCGCGCAGTCCCGCGCCGCAGGTCACGGCTTCGCCCAGCACTGGCTCCACCACGGCCTGGTCACCGTGGCGGGAGGGGCAGAGAAGATGAGCAAGAGCCTCGGCAACGGCACCCTCGTCGACGACGTGCTCACCGAGGTGCGTCCGCAGGTCCTGCGCTACGTGCTCGGTGCCGGCCATTACCGCTCGCCGCTCGAGTGGTCGCCGGCGGCCGTCGCCGACGGTGAGGCGGCGTACGGCCGGATCGAGACCTTCGTCCGCAACGCCACCGACGCCGTCGGTGACCAACCGGTCGACGAGGCGCTCGCCAAGGCATCCTGGGAGGAGTTCGCCGCGGCGCTCGATGACGACCTGTCCGTCCCGCAGGCGCTCGCGGCGGTGCATTCGGCGGTGCGCGTCGGCAACGCCCTGCTGGCCGCCGGCGAGCCGCCGGCGCTCGCCGCGACGCTCTCGGTCGTACGACGGATGCTGACCGTCCTCGCTCTCGACCCGGTCGGGCAGTGGCCGTCCGCTGCCGGCGGCGACCTGCGCGGCGTCGTCGACACCCTGGTCGCGCTGGCCGTCGAGGCGCGTGCGGACGCCCGGGCCGCAAAGGACTGGGTGCGGGCCGATGCGCTGCGCGACCGGCTCACGGCGGCCGGCATCGTGCTCGAGGACATCGTGGTCGATGGCGTGGCCGGCGTGCGCTGGCGGCTGGCAGGCCATGACCGGTAAGCCCCGGAGCGGGATCGCCAAGGGCGGTCAGGGCGGCCGGGCGGGAAAGACCGGCTCCCATCGCAAGGGTGCGGCGGTCGGCTCGGGCGGGCAGGGGCGCAAGAAGCTCGAGGGCCGCGGCCCGACCCCGCCCGCCGATCAGCGCACCAAGCACCCGGCCGCCCGCAAGGCCGCTGCGGCCGCCAAGCGTGCCGCGAGCGCCAGCGCCAACCCGGGCTCGGCCTCCCGGCCGGTCGACCGGGCCGCCGGGCCGCGCGGGCCACGTCGGGCCGGCCCGGATGCGCCGGAGACAGTCGTCGGCCGCAATCCCGTCCTCGAGGCGTTGCGGGCGAAGGTGCCTGCGACCGCCCTGTACGTCGCGCTCGGCCTCGACGCGGACGAGCGGGTGAAGGAGTCGGTCGCCCTCGCGGGCAAGGCCGGCATGGCGCTGATGGAGGTCAGCCGGGCCGAGATGGACCGGATGACCGACCGGGCGCTGCACCAGGGGTTGGCGCTGCAGGTCCCTCCGTACACCTATCTGCACCCGGACGACCTGCTGCAACGCGCCCTCGCCGCGCCGGCGCCGCTGCTGGTCGCCCTCGACGGGGTGACCGATCCGCGCAACCTCGGGGCCATCGTGCGTTCGGCGGCGGCCTTCGGCGCGCAGGGTGTGCTCGTGCCGGAGCGGCGAGCGGCCGGCATGACCGCCGCCGCCTGGCGCGCCTCGGCCGGGGCCGCTGCCCGCCTGCCGGTCGCCCGCTGCACCAACCTGTCCCGGACGCTGCAGAGCTACCGCAAGGCCGGGCTGTTCGCCGTCGGGCTGGCCGCCGGCGGCGACGTGCCGCTGGACGACCTCGAGCTGGCGAGCGAGCCGCTGGTGGTCGTCGTCGGCTCCGAGGGCGAGGGGCTCGGCCGGCTCGTGACGCAGAGTTGTGACCTCACCGTGACCATCCCCATGGTCGCCGACACCGAGTCGCTCAATGCCGGCATCGCGACGGCGGTGACCCTCGCCGAGGTTGCGCGCCGCCGCCGTCTCGCATGACGGGCGGCAACGGCGTACGATAAGTCGGCTCTGACCGTATCAGCCCCGGGTCGCCAGGCGTCACGCCTGCGATCCGGGCTCGTTGAGCCTGCCAGAGCATCCCGGCCCCCGACGGCGAAGGACCCCCATGCGCCTGCTTCGCGAGCGGTCGACCCCCCGCAACGGGGCGCCGGCGCGGGCGGACGCGG
>JAHWJP010000205.1 GCA_019348355.1 Actinomycetota bacterium | reverse complement strand
GTGACCATGCGCTGGTGGGACGACCTGTGGCTCAACGAGTCCTTCGCCGAGCTGATGGGTTTCCTGACCGTCGACCGGGCGACCCGCTTCGACGGGGCGTGGGTCGACTTCAGCACCAGTCGCAAGGCGTGGGGCTATCGCGCCGACCAGCTGCCGAGCACCCATCCCGTACAAGGCGATGTCGCGGACAACCGCAGCGCGCTGCTGAACTTCGACGGCATCTCCTACGCCAAGGGCGCCTCGGTCCTGCGCCAGCTGATGGCGACCGTCGGCGAGGACGTCTTCTTCACGGGCGTACGCGCCTACCTCGACCGGCACGCGTTCGCCAACACCACGTTCGCCGACCTGCTCGTAGCGCTCGAAGCGGCGAGCGGCCGGGACCTCAGCCAGTGGGCGCAGGCGTGGCTGCAGACCTCGGGGGTCAGCACGCTTCGCCTGGCCGACGGTCAGCTGCGTTCCGACGGGCACCGCTCGCACCGCGTCGGCGTCGGGCTGTACGACCGGACCCGGCGGGGACTCGTCCTGCGCGAGCGGCTCGAGCTCGACCTCGTCGACAGCGCCCCTGTGGAGCTGACCGCCGACCTCGTGCTGCCCAACGACGGCGACCTGACCTTCGCGAAGGTCCGCTTGGACGAGCGCTCGCTGGTCACCGTGCTGTGGGACCTGCGCCGGCTCGCCGACCCGCTGGCCCGGGCGGTGTGCTGGGCGGCGCTCTGGGACGCCTGCCGCGACGGCGAGCTGCCTGCGGCCGACTTTGTCGGGGCGGTGCTGACCAACATCGGCGGCGAGCGCGACCCGGCGGTCGTCGCGACGTTGCTGGCGCAGGCGCGCACCGCAGCCATGCTCTACGAGGCTGGTGACGCGCTGCGCGACGCCCTGGCCGAGGCCAGCGCCGCGGCCGTCTGGTCCGGGAATTCGGGTGACCTGCAACTGGTGCACGTGCGGGCCTTCGCCGCCGTGGCCGACGGCTTCTCCCAGTGGGCGATGCTCCGGGGGTTGCTCGACGGGCAGGACGTGCCGAAAGGCCTGGTCGTTGACACCGAGCTGCGCTGGAGCCTCGTGCAGGCACTCGCCACCCTCGGCCGGTTGGACGAGGCGGCGATCGATGCCGAGTTGGCACGTGACGACACCGCGAAGGGCCGGCTGCATGCCCTCACCGCGCGCGCCTCCCGGCCCGACGCGACGGCCAAGGAGCAGGCGTGGACGGCAGCCACGGGTGACGCCGCGCTGTCCAACCACGAGAGCGATGCGGTGGCTGCCGGCTTCTGGCAGTTCGATCAGGACGAGCTGCTGCGGGACTACGTGCACCGCTACGCCGCCGAGCTGCCAGCGGTCTGGCGGACCCGTACCCCCCAGGTCGCCGGGCGGCTCACGGTGCGGCTGTTCCCCTCGACCGTCGTCGAGCCGGCCGTGCTGGATGCCACCAGTGGCCTGCTCGACGAGGCCCACCCGGCCGGGCTGCGTCGCTACGTCGCCGAGCAGCGCGACGACCTCGCCCGTGCCCTGCGCGCCCGGGGCGCCCCCGCCCTCCCGCTGCCGGGTGATCCACGCGCCCGTTGAGGTGGAATCAGCCGGGCGAACCACTTCAAGGGCCGCGTGGATCACCTGGGCGGGCAGGGGTGCTCGGCAGACCGAGAGCGGCGGACAGCGCGTCGGCCCACTGTAGATAACCCGCGTCGTTGGGATGGAAGCCGTCGGCGTAGAGCCCCTTGTACGGCGCGCCCGTGAACGCCCACAGGTCGGCGACCCGCAACCCGGCTGCCGCTGCGGTCGTCCGCAGGTGCGCGTTGACCCGCTGGACCCGGCGCTCGAAGACGCCGCGCGCGACGGTGGCGACCACCGCCCCGGAAGGCAGCGCCGCGCACAGGTCGTCGATGTTGCGGCGCCACTGCTGCTCCGGCGTGCGCATCGCGTCATTGCCGCCGACGACCGCGGTCACCAGCTCCGGGAGAAGTCCGGCCAGGGCCTCCACGCCGGCCGGCCACTGGACGTCGACGACCTCCCGCGTACGCGCTCCGGATCTCGACACGTTCACGATCCGCCACGGCCGGCCGTCGGCGGCCGCCAGCCGGTCCCGCACCACACCGACGTACCCCGACTCATGGCTGCTCGCGCCGACCCCCTGCGCGGCGCTGTCGCCGAGCACGAGCCACAGCGGGCCGTCGGCGAGCAGCGATGCCTCGTTGGCCTGCTCCCACGCGGTGCGGTACGCCGCCACCTGCGCGACGCTGCGCCGGAACGGCGGGAGCCGACGCACGAGATCCACGAGCAAACGGTAGGCCAGGGTTAGCCTGCACCTCATGTGCGGCATCGTGGGGTACGTCGGGGAGCGGCCGGCACTGGAGGTCGTCCTCGACGGCCTGCGCCGCCTGGAGTACCGCGGCTACGACAGTGCGGGCGTGTCGATCCTGTCCGGGAGCGCCCTGCAGGTCGAGACCAAAGCCGGCAAGCTGGTCAACCTGGAGAAGTCGATCGGGACCCGGCAGCTGCCCGGCACGCTCGGCATCGGCCACACCCGCTGGGCCACCCACGGCCCGCCGACGGACGCCAACGCCCATCCCCAGCAGGACTGCAGCGGAGCGGTCGCGGTCGTCCACAACGGCACCATCGAGAACTTCGAGGCGCTCGCCCGCGGGCTCGAGGAGCGCGGCCACGAGCGGCGCTCCGAGACCGACACCGAGGTCGTCGCGCACCTGCTCGAGGAGCGTTATGCCGACGGGCCGACGGCGGGTGACCTCGCGGCCAGCCTGCGGTCCATCTGCCAGGACCTCACCGGCTCGTACGTCCTGGTCGTCTCGCACGCCGACGAACCCGACCTCATCGTGGCCGCCCGGCGCAACCTGCCGCTGGTCATCGGTCTCGGGGACGGCGAGAACTTCCTCGGCTCCGACGTCACCGCCTTCATCGCCCATACCCGCGAGGCGCGCGCCGTCGAGCAGGACCAGGTGGTCGAGCTGCGGCGTACCGGCGTCACGGTCACCGACCTGTCCGGCACCGTCATCGAGGGCGAGAGTTACCACGTCGACTGGGACACCGCCGCCGCCGAGAAGGGCGGCTACGAGTTCTTCATGCTCAAGGAGATCGACGAGCAGCCGGGCGCGGTCCGCGAGACGCTCGGCGGCCGGCTGACCGCCGAGGGGCTGCTGCATCTGGACGAGCTGGCGATGAGCGACGAGGACGTGCGTGGCATCGAGCAGGTCTTCATCGTCGCCTGCGGGTCCTCCTACCACTCCGGGCTGGTCGGCAAGTACGCCATCGAGCGCTGGTGCCGGCTGCCGGTGCAGGTGGAGATGGCCAGCGAGTTCCGTTATCGGGACCCGGTTCTGGGTCGCGACACCCTGGTCATCGCCGTGTCGCAGTCCGGCGAGACCGCCGACACCCTCGAGGCTGTACGCCACGCCCGCGCCCAGAAGGCCTGGGTCCTTGCGGTCACCAACACGGTGGGTTCGACGATCGCGCGCGAGTGCGACGCCGCGCTCTACACCCGTGGTGGCCCGGAGGTCGCGGTCGCCTCGACCAAGGCGGTGATGACGATGATCACGGCGATGTACCTCGTCGGGCTCTACCTGGCCCAGCTGCGCGGCACCCGCGACCCGGACGAGGTGCGGGCCCACCTGCGCGACC
>JAHWJP010000070.1 GCA_019348355.1 Actinomycetota bacterium | reverse complement strand
GTTGAGCTCGAAGATGCTGCCGGTGCCGAGCAGGTTGGCGATGACGCCTCCGATGACCGAGCCGACGAGTCCGAGCGCCAAGGTGGCGAGCAGGCCGATGCGCTGCCTGCCCGGCTTGATCAGACGCGCGAGGGCGCCGATGATGAGGCCGGCGACGATGAAGCCGATCATGTCGGTCCTTCCGGTGATGCTGCGAACGTGCGGTCACCGGCTGTCTGCCCGGCCGCGCACGGGTGATGCCTCGACAATGATGACGGTTAGGTGATCTTGCGGCTGGTGGCGGCGGCTGTGGAAGGGGGGGCATCCGAGACCGACGGCCGTACGACCCGGATCACCGCCCAGACCGCGGCGACCAGCGGGACCGACACGGCCGCGCCGAGCACCCCGGCGAGCACCGCGCCGCCGGTGAGGGCGACCACCACGACCAGCGGATGCAGCGACAGGGCCCGACCGAAGACCAGCGGCGCGAGCACGTCGCCCTCGACCTGCTGCACCACGACGACCGCGAGCAGGGCCAGCCCCGCGGTCACCGGTCCCTCGGTGACCAGGGCGACGAGCACGGCCACGCTGCCGGCGACTGCCGAGCCCACGACCGGGATGAAGGCGCCGAGGAACACCAGCACCGCCAGCGGCAGGACCAGCGGCACTCCGAGCAGGAGAAGTGCCAGCCCGATCAGCGTGGCGTCGGCCAGGGCGATGACGGCGGTGCCGCGCAGGTATGCGGCCAAGGTGACCAACGCAGCCCGGCCACTCGCGTCGACCGCTGCCGCGTGCGCCTCCGGCTGGCGGGCGACCACCCAGGCCCACATCGCCCGGCCGTCGCGCAGGAAGAAGAAGAGCACGACGACGAACAGGAAGGCGCCGGCAAGGAACTCCGCGAGCAGGGTCGCGCCACTGATGACACCTGAGGTGAGCACCTCGCGGTTGTCGGTGAGCGCGTCGGTCGCCGACTGCTGCAGCGAAGCCAGTTGCTGCCTGTCGATCCCGAAGTCGCCCAGGTAGTCGCGCAGCTGGGTCAGACCGCCCTGCACGCTGAAGCTCAGCTCGTCGATCTGGTCGGACACGCCGGCGGCCACCAGGCCCACGCCTGTCAGGACGACCGCGGTCCAGCCCAGCGTCACGAACAGGGCAGCCGCCGAGCGCGGAACCCGGCCTCGCGACAGCCAGTCGACCTGCCGAATCAGCAGTGCGGCGACGGCCGCGCCCAGCACGACCGGGAGAATCACCAGGCGGAGCAGCACCACGGCGTACGCGACGACGGCGATGGCCGCGATGATCAGCAGCAGGCGGGCCGAGACAGCTGCGGCGCCCTGCAGCCGCGGGCCGCCCCGACCCGCCGGCCGCTCGGAGCTCAGAACCGGCTGCCCTGTGCGTGAGCGTCCTCAGGTGTCGGCTCGGCAACCGCGTCGTCGTCCTCGTCCTCGTCGCGGAAGCGCTCCGCGTGCAGGGCGATGCTGGTGATGCGGGCCCCGTCGACCTCGAGGACCCGGGCGACGACGCCGTCGGCGCGCACCTCGTCGCCCGGGACGGCGAGGCGATGCAGATGCTCGAGCACCCAGCCGGCCAGGGTGTCGGCGTGCTCGGCTGACAGGAGCAGGCCCTGCTCCCGCTCGAGCTCGTCGAGGCGTACGTCGCCGGCGACGGCGCCGGGCGTCGAGGTGCCGCGTACGTCGTCGGTCTCGTCCTCGAAGTCGCCGATCAGCTCCTCGACGAGGTCCTCGAAGGCGACCAGCCCGCTGATGCCGCCGTGCTCGTCAACGACGAGCACCAGGTGGTCCCCGCCGCTGCGCATCCGCAACAGCAGGTCATCTGCCGGCTCGGTCTCGGCCGCGAAGACCGCCGCGCGGGCCAGGTTGTTCGCTGTCTTGCCCTCGCGGGAGGCGATGTCCAGGAGCAGCACGTCCTTGACGTGGACCACACCGAGGACATCGTCCAGGTCGTCGCCGATCACTGGCAGGCGGGAGCGTCCGCTGTCCCGGGCGACCCTTTCGATCTCGGTGGTGTCGGCGGCTGCCCCGACTGTGACGATGTCGGAGCGCGGGATCCGGACCGCGCGGGCGTCCAGGCGGTGCAGTGACAGGGCGCGACCGAGCAGCTCGCCCTCGCCTGAGTCCAGGGTGCCCCGCTCGGCGCTCTCTGCAACCAGCTGCGCGAGGTCCCCGGGGGTGTGGGCGACGGTCAGTGACTCGACCGGTGTCACACCGCACAGGCGTACGACCCCTCGCGCGAGCGTGTTCATCAGCCGCAGCACGGGCCGGAAGATCCCGGTGAACATGCGGAAGGGGCGGGAGAGCGCCAGCGCTGCCGTCTCCGGATGGGACAGGGCCCACGACTTCGGCATCATCTCGCCGATCACCATGTGCAAGAACACGACGGTGCTCAACGCCAGGGCGAAGGCGACCCCGTTACTGACACCGGCCGGCAGGCCGGTCGCCTCGAGCAGTGGATCGAGGCCGTGGGCGATGGCCGGCTCACCGACGATGCCCAGGCCGAGCGAGGCCATGGTGATGCCGAGCTGCGCGGCGGCGAGCATGAGCGACAGCTCACGAACTCCGGCCAGCGCCGCCTTGGCGCCGCGGCGTCTCTCATCGACGAGCTGCTCCAGCCGGTGCCGCCGTGCCGCCAGCAGAGCAAACTCTGCCGCGACGAAGAACGCGTTGACCACCAGTAGCAGCGCGGTTGCGGCCAGGGCGAGGGGGATGCTCACGACGGCTCCTCCACCTCCGGTACGGCCGCCAGGTGGACGTCGCCGACGCGCCGTCCTTCGAGGGAGTCGACCCGCAGCGTGACCTGAAGCCGTGGGGAGACGTCCTCGTCGCTGCGTTTTCGGGTGGCCGCGACGGTCACCTCGTCACCTACCTGGGCAAGCCGGCCCAGTTCGGCCAGGACGAGGCCGGCGACAGTGTCGTAGTCGCCGTCCGGCAGGTCGACACCGGTCTGGCGGGCGACCTCGTGCAGGTGCAGCGAGCCGCGTACGACAGCCGCATCAGTCGGCGGCGGAGGTTCCACGCGGTCGTACTCGTCGCGGACCTCGCCGACCAGCTCCTCGACGACGTCTTCGAGTGTCAGGACTCCGACGTCGGCTCCCGTCTCGTCTACCGCGACCGCGAATTGAGTACGACCGCGGCGCATCTGCGCCACCACCTGTGCCAGCGGCGCGGTGTCGGGCAGTCGTAGCACCTCCGAGGCGAGCGGCCCCACCGGCGCGTCGTCGCGCTGCTCGGGCGGGAGGCTCAGAAAAGCCTTGACCGACACCACACCGACCACGGTTTCCGTCGCCTCTCGAACCAGCGGCACGCGGGACAGTCCGGTGCTGCTGAGAATGTCACGGAGCTGCTTGCCGCAGGCGTCCTCGGGCAGGGTCGTGACCTGCGGTCGGGGCACCATCACGTCGGCCGCGGTCAGCTCACCGAAGTCGAGCGCGCGGGCCAGCAGCCCGCTCTCCTCCGGCGTCAGGTGCCCGGCTGTGCCCGAGGTGCCGATGATCTGGGCCAGGTCCTCGCTGGTGACCGTGCCGTGCGCCTCCTGGATGGGCGTGATCCCGAAGAGCCGGAGCAAGCGGTTGGCGGACCCGTCGAACAGCCGGATCACCGGCCCCCCGATCCGCAGGAACAGCAACGTCGACCGGGCGAGCCGCCGTGCGGTGGCCTCCGGGATGGCGATCGCCAGGTTCTGGGGGGCCAGCTCACCCAGCACCATCAGCCCGAAGGTCGACACCACAAAGCCGAAACCCAGCGCGATCGGGCCGCGGCGCCCCTCGGGCACCTCGGCCACCGACAGCAACGGCTCGAGCAGCGCCGCGAAGACGTCCTCGGCGACGAAGCCGGTCAGCAGGGCGGCGAAGGTGATGCCGATCTGCGCCCCGGACAGGCAGAACGACAGCCGCTTCAACACCTTGAGGGCGGCCCCGGCTTTTCGGTCCCCGGCATTCTGGGCGGCGAGCAGGCGGTTGCGGTTCGCGGCGGTGAACGAGAACTCCACGGCCACGAAGTAGGCGCTGGCGGCGACCAGCGTGACGACGACGAGCAGACCGATGGCCTGGCTCACCTGGGCGATCCCTCCGCTGTCTCGCTGCACCCCTAGATGGGACGCCGTACGCAAACGGTACCCCGGTCGCCCGAGGCCGCACGTCAAATGAGCGGCCAGGCGGCCAGGGGCCTCGTAGGCTGGGGTGGTGATCGCGCTCCTGGACCTGCGGGACGGCGACGCCGCCACCGCCGGCGTCGCGCTCCCTCGCGCCGCCCTCGACGTCGAGAGCGCGCTGGCCACCGTGCGGCCGCTGGTCGCCGAGGTGCGCGACGGTGGCGTCGAGGCGCTGCTGCAGATCGGCGCGCGGCTCGACGGCGTGCGCCCACCGTATCTTCGGGTGCCGGCCGAGCTGCTGGAGCAAGCCCTCGACGCGCTCGACCCGGGCGTACGGGCCGCGCTCGAGGAGTCCGTCCGACGGGCCCGGCTCGTGCACGCCGATCAGCGCCGCGAGGAGCACACGACCCGGCTGTCCGCCGGCGGGACCGTCACCGCGCGCTGGCTGCCGGTGGACCGGGTCGGCCTCTACGTCCCTGGCGGCCGGGCTGTCTATCCGAGCTCGGTGGTCATGAACGTCGTGCCCGCCCAGGTGGCGGGCGTGCCGTCACTGGCGATCGCGTCGCCGCCGCAGCTGGAGTTCGGTGGGCTGCCGCACCCGGCGATCCTCGCCGCCGCGGCGCTGCTGGGCGTCGAGGAGGTCTACGCCGTCGGCGGCGCCCAGGCCATCGCGATGTTCGCCTACGGCGCCCGGGACGGCGACGGCACTCTGGTCTGCCGCAAGGCGGATCTGGTGACCGGTCCCGGCAACATCTACGTGACCGCCGCCAAGCGGCTGCTCAAGGGCCTCGTCGGCATCGACAGCGAGGCCGGCCCGACCGAGATCGCGGTGCTGGCCGACGACACCGGCGACGCCGCCTTCATCGCCGCCGACCTGATCAGCCAGGCCGAGCACGACGTCATCGCCGCCTCGGTGCTCGTCACGACGAGCGAGCAGCTGGCGCGCGAGGTGGTGCAGGAGCTCGACCGCCAGGTGCCCGCGACCAAGCACGCCGAGCGCATCCGCGAGGCGCTGTCCGGTCAGCAGTCCGCGGTGGTTCTCGTGGGCGACCTGGACGCCGGGCTCGCCGTCGTCAACGCCTACGCCGCAGAGCACCTGGAGATCCACACCCGCGACGCCGCGACCGTCGCCCGCCGGGTGCGCAACGCCGGCGCCGTCTTCGTCGGTCCGTACGCCCCGGTGTCGCTCGGCGACTACTGCGCCGGGTCGAACCACGTCCTGCCCACCGGGGGCTGCGCCTGCCACTCGAGCGGGCTCTCGGTGCAGACGTTCCTGCGCGGGGTCCACCTCGTGGAGTACGACGCACCGGCTCTGCGCGAGGTCGCCGGCCACGTGATCGCCCTGTCCCACGCCGAGGACCTGCCGGCCCACGGCGCTGCTGTCTCGGTCCGCTTCCCGGGCGAGGACCTGCAGGTCTAGGTGGACGAGGTCCGGCTTGCCTCCCACGTCGACCCTGCCAGCGGGAGCTTCCGCCGCAACGCCGAGGCGCAGCAGTTCCTCGCCGCCGATCTCCGAGCCCGCCTCGACACGGCGCGGCTCGGTGGACCGGAGTCCTCGCGGCAGCGTCATGTCGCCCGCGGCAAGCTGCTGCCGCGCGAGCGGGTCGACACGCTGCTGGACCCGGGCAGTCCCTTTCTCGAGCTGTCACCGTTGGCAGCGGGCGGGATGTACGACGGGCAGGCCCCCGCGGCCGGAATCATCACCGGCGTCGGCCGGGTGTCCGGTCGCGAGTGTGTGGTCGTTGCGAACGACGCCACCGTCAAGGGCGGCACCTACTTCCCGATGACGGTCAAGAAGCACCTGCGGGCGCAGGAGGTGGCCCTGCACAACCGGCTGCCCTGCCTCTACCTCGTCGACTCCGGCGGCGCCTTCCTGCCAGCGCAGGACGAGGTCTTCCCGGACCGCGAGCACTTCGGCCGCATCTTCTACAACCAGGCGACGATGAGTGCGCAGGGGATCGCCCAGGTCGCCGCGGTGCTCGGCAGCTGCACGGCCGGTGGGGCGTACGTCCCGGCGATGGCCGACGAGGCCGTCATCGTGCGGAACCAGGGCACCATCTTCCTCGGCGGCCCGCCGCTCGTGCAGGCCGCGACCGGTGAGGTCGTCAGCGCGGAGGAGCTCGGCGGGGGAGCGCTGCACTCCCGTACCTCCGGGGTCACCGACCATCTCGCCGACGACGATGCGCATGCCCTCCGCATCGTGCGGCGCATCGTCGCGACTTTGGGGCCGCGAGCGCCCACCCCCTGGGAGCAGCGTCCGGTGGAGAGCCCGGCGGTCGACCCGCAGCAGCTGTACGGCGTCGTGCCCGCCGACCCGCGCGCCGCCTACGACGTCCGCGAGGTGATCGCCCGGCTCGTTGACGGCAGCCGGTTCCAGGAGTTCAAGGCGGAGTACGGCGCGACGCTCGTCACCGGGTTCGCCCACCTGCACGGCCATCCCGTCGGCATCCTCGCCAACAACGGCGTGCTGTTCAGCGAGTCTGCTTTGAAGGGAGCGCATTTCATCGAGCTGTGCGATCGGCGCTCGATCCCGCTGTTGTTCCTGCAGAACATCACCGGTTTCATGGTCGGCCGCGACTACGAGGCCGGCGGCATCGCCAAGCACGGGGCGAAGATGGTGACCGCCGTCGCCTGCGCGCGGGTGCCCAAGCTGACCGTCGTCCTCGGCGGCTCGTTCGGCGCCGGCAACTACTCGATGTGCGGCCGGGCCTATTCGCCGCGTTTCCTGTGGATGTGGCCCGGTGCGCGCATCTCGGTGATGGGTGGGGAGCAGGCGGCGTCGGTGCTCGCGGCCGTCGCGAAGGACGGCACCGATCTCGACGCCCTGCAGACCGCGGTCCGGGTGCAGTACGAGCGGCAGGGAAACCCCTACTACGCGACTGCGCGGCTGTGGGACGACGGGGTGATCGACCCGCTCGACACCCGGACCGCGGTCGGGCTCGCGCTGTCGGCCTGCGCCAACGCCCCGCTCGACCCGGTGTCCTACGGCACCTTTCGGATGTGATGTTCGACACCGTGCTCGTCGCCAACCGCGGCGAGATCGCCGTGCGCATCCTGCGCACCCTGCGCCGCATGGGCATCCGATCGGTGGCGATCCACAGCGATGCCGACGCCGGGGCGCGGCACGTCCGCGTGGCGGACACGGCGGTGCGGCTCGGACCGGCCGCCGCCCGCGAGAGCTACCTGTCGATCGAGGCGGTTCTCGACGCGGCGGCCGCGACCGGGGCACAGGCGGTGCACCCCGGGTACGGCTTCCTCGCCGAGAACGCTGCCTTCGCCGCAGCCTGCGCCGACGCCGGTGTGGTCTTCGTCGGCCCGCCGGTCCGGGCCGTCGAGGTGATGGGCGACAAGATCCGCGCGAAGCTCGCTGTCATGGCCGCCGGGGTGTCCGTCGTGCCGGGCTGCACCGAGCCGGGGATGACCGACGCCGATCTGATCGCCGCTGCACCCGAGGTCGGCTTCCCGGTGCTGGTGAAGCCCTCCGCCGGCGGTGGCGGCAAGGGGATGCGCGTGGTGCACGAGCCGGCGGGGCTCGCCGAGGCGCTGGCGTCGGCGCGCCGGGAAGCGGCCTCCTCGTTCGGCGACGACACGCTCTTTCTCGAGCGGCTGGTCGTGTCGCCGCGCCACATCGAGGTGCAGGTGCTCGCCGACAACCACGGGACCACCGTGCACCTGGGTGAGCGTGAGTGCAGCCTGCAGCGCCGGCACCAGAAGGTGATCGAGGAGGCGCCCTCGGTGCTGCTCTCCGCCTCGCAGCGGGAACGGATCGGCGCTGCGGCCGTCGAGGTGGCCCGGGCCGCCGACTACACCGGGGTGGGCACGGTCGAGTTCCTCGTCCCCGCAACCAGACCCGAGGAGTTCTTCTTCCTGGAGATGAACACCCGCCTGCAGGTGGAGCACCCGGTCACCGAGCAGGTGGTGCGGGTGGCGACCGCCAGGCTGGACCTCGTCGAGCAGCAGCTGCGGGTCGCCGCGGGTGAGCGGCTGGCGTTCGGTCAGGCCGACATCCGGCTGTCCGGCCACGCGGTGGAGGCCCGGGTCTATGCCGAGGATCCGACTCGGGGATTCCTGCCCACGGGCGGGCCGGCCCTGCTCGTGCGCGAGCCGGTCGGGCCCGGAGTGCGCATCGACAGCTCACTGGTCGAGGGCGCGCGGGTCGGCACGACCTACGACCCGCTGCTCAGCAAGGTGATCGCGTGGGGGCCGGACCGCGCCACCGCGCTGGCTCGGCTCGACCGGGCACTGGCTGCGCAGGTGCTGCTCGGGGTGGGCACCAACACCGCCTTCCTGCGGACGCTGCTCGCGCACCCCGACGTGCGGGCCGGGCGCTTGGACACCGGGCTGATCGAGCGGGAGCTGGAGCACCTGGTCGAGCCCGCGCCGCCCGAGCGGGCTTACCAGGCGTACGCGCTGGTGACGCTGTGCGCGACCGCCGCCGCTGCACGCACAGACGACCCGTGGGCGGCCCTCGGTGGCTGGCGGCTGTCCGGCAGCGCCGAGGTGTCCTTGCCGGTAGCTGGACCCGACGGGTCGCCGGTGCACCTGGCGGTGTCCGGTCAGCCGGCCGCCGCGCATGTCCGGATCGGTGCGGGCGAGCCGGCCGCGGCCTCGGCGGTCCGGTTGGACGACGGCCTCCTGCTCACCGTCGCCGACCGCAGCTTCCGCGTGCTGTCCGCCGTGGACGACGACACCACCTGGTTGTGGCTCGACGGGACGACCTACGCGATCACCGCCTTCTCAGCCGTGCCGCGCGGGACCGACGCCGGTGCATCCGGTGGCGAGGTGCGCAGTCCCATGCCCGGGGCCGTCATCGCGGTGCGCGCCAAGCCCGGCGACGTCGTGCGCAAAGGTGATGTGCTCGTCGTCGTGGAGGCCATGAAGATGGAGCACGGGCTCGCTGCGCCGAGCGACGGGACGGTCGGCCCGCTGGCGGTGCGTCTCGGTGACCAGGTCGCGCTCGGTCAGCTGGTCACCACGGTGACGGCAGCGCCGTGACCGCCACCCTGCCGGGGTTGCCGGACCGCGTCGAGATCTACGAGGTCGGCCCGCGCGACGGGCTGCAGAACGAGAGCGCCGTCGTGCCGGTGGAGGACAAGGCCGAGCTCGTCCAGCGTCTGATCGCCGCCGGCCTCGGCACCGTCGAGCTGACCAGCTTCGTCCCCGCGCGGTGGGTCCCGCAGCTGGCCGACGCCGAGCAGTTGCTCGCGCTGCTCGGACCGCTGCCCGGCCGCCATCCGGTGCTGGTGCCCAACGATCGCGGGCTCGACCGGGCGCTTGCCGCCGGTGTCCGGGAGATCGCCGTGTTCGCCAGCGCCACCGAGACGTTCGCACGCAGGAACCTCAACCGCACCGTCGCGGCCTCGCTGGAGATGTTCGTTCCTGTGGTCGGCCGGGCCCGCGCCGAGGGGCTGGCCGTGCGCGGCTACGTGTCGATGTGCTTCGGCGACCCGTGGGAAGGGGCGGTGCCGCCCGCGCAGGTGGCCGACGTCGCCGTACGCCTGGTCGAGATGGGCTGCACCGAGATCTCGCTCGGTGACACCACCGGCGTCGGCACACCCGGACAGGTCGCCGAGTTGCTCATGCTGCTGGCGCGGCGCAGGGTGCCGGTGGACATGCTGGCGGTGCACTTCCACGACACCTACGGCCAGGCGCTGGCCAACACGCTGCTCGCCCTGCAGCGGGGCGTGACCACCGTCGATGCCTCGGCGGGTGGGCTCGGCGGCTGCCCGTACGCCGTCAGTGCCACCGGCAATCTCGCGACCGAGGACCTGGTGTGGCTGCTGCACGGGCTCGGCATCGACACCGGCGTCGACCTGCCGGCGCTGGTCGCCACCAGTGTGTGGATGGCCGAGCAGCTCGGCCGGCCCAGCCCGTCGCGCACCCTCGCCGCCCTCGCCCCCCGCCCCGAGAAGGACTGCTGATGCTCGACACCCGCCTCACCGACGAGCAGGTCGCGCTGCGCCGGACCGTCGAGCAGTTCGCCCGCGAGGTGGTCGCGCCGGTCTCCTATCACCACGACAGGACCAGGACCTTCCCGTACGACGTGGTGCGCCAGATGGGGGAGATGGGCCTTTTCGGGCTGCCCTTCCCCGAGGAGCTCGGTGGGATGGGCGGCGACTACTTCGCGCTGTGCCTGGCCCTCGAGGAACTGGCCCGCGTCGACCAGAGCGTGGCCATCACCCTGGAGGCAGGGGTGTCGCTCGGCGCCATGCCGGTCTACCGCTTCGGCACGACGGAGCAGAGGCAGCAGTGGCTGCCGCAGCTGGCCGCAGGGCAGGCGCTCGGTGCTTTCGGGCTGACCGAGGCGGGCGGCGGCAGTGATGCCGGCGCCACCCGTACGACGGCTGTCCTGACCGACGGGCAGTGGGTCGTCAACGGCAGCAAGGCGTTCATCACCAACTCCGGCACCGACCTCACCCGGCTCGTGACGGTCACCGCCGTGACCGGATCCGTCGGCGGTAAAAAGGAGATCAGCGCGATCCTCGTGCCGATGCCGACGCCCGGCTTCACGGCCGGGCCGGCCTACGACAAGGTCGGCTGGAACGCCTCGGACACCCATCCGCTGACACTCGAGGACGTACGGGTGCCGGAAGCCAACCTGCTGGGCGAGCGCGGCCGCGGCTACGCCAACTTCCTGCAGATACTGGACGAGGGGCGGATCGCGATCAGTGCGCTGTCGGTCGGCGCCGCGCAGGGCTGCGTCGATGAAAGCGTGGCCTACGCCAACCAGCGCGAGGCGTTCGGGCGCCGCATCGGGCACAACCAGGCCATCGCGTTCAAGATCGCCCGCATGGAGGCGCGGGTGCACGTCGCCCGCACCGCCTACTACGACGCCGCCGCGCGGATGCTCGCCGGGCTGCCGTTCAAGAAGTCGGCCGCGATCGCCAAGCTGGTCTCGGGCGAGGCCGCGATGGACAACGCCCGCGACGCGACCCAGGTGCACGGTGGCTACGGCTTCATGAACGAGTTCGTGGTCGCGCGGCACTACCGCGACAGCAAGATCCTGGAGATCGGGGAAGGGACGACCGAGGTGCAGCTGATGCTCATCGCCCGGGAGCTGGGCCTGTAGCGCCACCGCTCAGTCGCGAGGCCCGTCCCAAGGGGTCGGCGGCTCGCCCGCGACCTGCACGACGAACTGCTCGAGATACCAGTGGGCGAACTGCTGCAGCACCGGCGGCCGCTCGAGCGACATCAGCTGCTCGGCTGCGCAGAACGTGTCGGCCTCGGCCATCAGGGCCTCCAGGTCCGCCGCACCCTGCGCCACCCCCGCCGGCACCTCGTAGGAGAGGTCGATGACATCCTCGCCACGGTCCAGCGCCTCGTCGATCTCCTGGTCCGGCCGCTGCCGCGCGGAGGCATAGCGCCGCCCGAGGACCTCGGTCAGCTCGACCAGCCGGGCGGGCACCGGCGCGCGCGGCTGGTCCTCCGCGAGCGCCAACAGGCGGAACTCGCGCATCAGGCCGTCGTGGTGCTCCCGGGCGGCCAGCAGCAGGCGAAGGGGAAGGCCGAGCAGGCGGACCTGCCTCAGGTCGCCACCGTCGTCCTCGGGGGCGTAACGTCCGAGCGGGCCGCCGCCGTCCGGCCCGCTCAAAGCCCGGCCCCGGCCCAGCCGTCGACCGAGAAGGAGCTCGCCCACGTCTGGGCGGAGACGACCCGGAACCACACCAGTTTGCCCTCGCCCACCGCCGTCGAGCCCCAGCCGTCGGAGACGCTTTCCAGCAGCTGCACGCCACGGCCGGTGGTCGCGGTGGTGGACCGACGCCGCTGTACCGGCTGCGCGCCGGAGCCGTCACCGACTTCGACGCGCACACCCTGACCGTCGCGTCGCACCGCGACGGTGATGACCGTCCCGGCGTGCAGCAGCGCGTTCGTGACGACCTCGCTGGTGAGCAGGACGACCGGGTCGACGAGGTCGTCCAGCTCCCAGGCGACCAGTTGCTGCCGGACATGCCGGCGGGCCTGGGTGGCGGCCTCCAGGCGGGGCGGCAGCGAGAGTATCTCGGCTGATCCGATCACCGCATCCCGCCTCCTTTGGCCCCAGCGCCTCTCGCGCATGGTACGCACCGACAGCGCCTCCCGGGCGCGGTCCCGGCCAGTCCGCGGAAGGGGTCAGGCAGTACGCGGCGAAATGCGAGACAGGTCGACGCTCCGAGTTGTTCGCGCCCTCGTCGCTCTGGGCGTCGCCAGGTCTGTCCCGCAGTGCAGTTCGCCCGGGGGCCACGACACTCGCGATCTGCGCCCCATCCCGTGACCGACCGCTTCTCGAAACAGTGACAGAGAGTGGGTGGTCAGGGGCGGGCTCGAACCGCCGACCCCACGCTTTTCAGGCGTGTGCTCTA
>JAHWJP010000069.1 GCA_019348355.1 Actinomycetota bacterium | reverse complement strand
CTCCGTAGCCGGCGCCGAGGGCTACATGACCGCCGGTGAGTACGACGACGGCGGGGTCGGCGAGGTGTTCATCAAGATGAGCAAGCAGGGCTCCACGCTTGCCGGCGTGATGGACGCCTTCTCGGTCAGCATCTCGATCGGCCTGCAGTACGGCGTGCCGCTGGAGGCGTTCGTCTCCAAGTACATCAACATGCGCTTCGACCCGGCCGGCATGACCGACGACGCCGACATCCGCATCGCCCAGTCGGTGATGGACTACCTGTTCCGGCGGTTGGCGCTGGACTACCTGCCGATGGAGAAGCGGGCGGAGCTGGGGATCTTCTCGGCCGAGGAGCGGGCGGCGTCGGTGGCCGGGGCGTACGGCGTGGCCGACGAGGTGGACGTCGAGGGGTTGGCGCAGTCGGTTCCGCTGACGGCGGTGGCTGCGGCTCCCACGCCGGCGCGCGTCGGGTCGTCGATGGAGCTGCTCGAGGCGCAGCAGGGGACGGCGGCCGATGCGCCGCTGTGCATGACCTGCGGGGTCAAGATGCGGCCGGCGGGAAGCTGCTACGTGTGCGAGAGCTGCGGGAGCACGAGCGGGTGCAGTTAGGTGTCGAGCGAGATGTGAACGGCGGCGTCGCCAGACGTGATGCCCGAAGCTGCGACGCTGGCTAGCACGGCGCACGAAGAAGGGCCAGGACCGTGTCACCGGTCCTGGCCCTTTCTCGATGCTCCGATGGAGGCGCCGCCTTTCCGGGGAGACCAGCCTGTCGATGTGCCGCCAGCGAGAAACACCGCAGCACCCGCGAGCGGTTGCCACCGCAGGTAGCATCGTCCTGGCGCCACGACGCGCCCGCCGCTCACAGGAGCACCGTGCCCGCGTCCATGCCAGCGCGCTCGTCCCGAGCAGCAGCGCCCGCCAATACGGCGGCGAAGATGTCGGGCAGCGCTCACAAGAGCGCGGAGAAGTCCGCTCAGTCAGCCAGGCCGAACATGTCGACGGCGAGGGCGCTGGCCAAGGCGCCCGCGAAGGCGCCCCAGAAGCGGGTGCCCGCCAAGCGGGCGAACTCCGCGGCCACCATCAGGCCAGCACGCACGCCTCGCACCCGCGCCGCCGTCGACAGCCCTGTGCCGATGACAGCCGTCCCGGCCTCCGCCGGCCCGGCGGCGGCCCGCAGGGTCAGCAAGGTCAACAAGCTCAGCAAGGTCAGCGTGTCGCTGCCTGACGCCCTCACCCGCTCCGTGCGCGACCGGATGGGACAGGGCCGCTTTTCCGCCTACGTCACCGCTGCCGTCGAGCGCCAGCTGGAGCTGGACCGCCTCGCCGAGCTCGTAGACGGCTTTGAGGAGCGGCCCGGCCGTCCGATCAGCGACGACCTCATGGCCGAGGCGGAGGCAGCATGGCACGCCGAGTAACCGCTGGCAGCGGAGTGTTCCTGCTCGACAGCGACGGGCTGTCCAAGATCGCCTCCGACGACGAGCGGGCCTGGGCGCACCTCAAGCGTGCTCTCGAGGAGCAGTCCCGTGTCCTCGCGCCCGCCGTCATCCTTGCCGAGGTACTGCGCGGCGGACCGCGCGACGCCAACGTCCACCGCGTCCTCGAGCGCGTCACCGTCGTCGACATCACCGCGGTGATCGGCAGGGCCGCCGGAGAGATCCTCGGCCAGGTCGGCGGAGACAAGACCGTCGACGCCGTGGTCGCCGCCGTCGCCGCCGCGCACCCGGGCCGAGTCGGCGTCCTCATTTCGGACACCGGTGACATCGCCGCGCTGACCGAGGGCCGCGGCGACATCCGCGTCATCCACGTCTGACCGGCAGTGCCGGCCCCGGCGCATCCCCGGTCGCCGCCGACACGTGGATCGGGGGACCGCAGCCTCGGAAATCGCAGAGGGTTCGTCACAAGCGTCACCGCGCTGCCGCCCGGGCGAGCAAGCCCGCCAACGTCTCCAACCCCCGGTCACCGGCGAGGTGTGCCCGGTGGTCAGGATGACTCGCCTTGTGGATGGTCGCCACCGACCACGACGAGGACTCCTTCTTCGTCCGGCACGCGTACTTCCTGGGCGCCGACCCGTACCAGCGATTGAAGAAGGCGCTCAAGGCGGAGATCGACCCGGAGGCCTGGGAGACGCTCAACTCGGCGACCAGCCGGCCGTTCGCGCACCCGTCGACCGGCAAGATTGCCATCAAGGTGGTCAACCACTACGGCGACGAGTTGCTCACCGTGCTCGATCTACCGACGCCGCCCACCGGCTGAGCCGCGAGCGACGCGCAGAGTCACGCTGCCTGCTGGAGCAGGACGCTGACGACGTAGCCGAGATCCATCTTGGCGTCGCAGTGGGACGACGGGAGCGTTTCTGCGGAAACGCGGCCGGTGGAATCAAGGTCGGCCGGGTCGCCCCAAGGCTTGGTGGGATGGTGCAGCACCGGTGCGCCGTCTGCCGTACGGACGTCGAGGCGACGGTCGAGGTGCAGCGTGAGCTGGAAGTCGAGCTGGTGCACGAGGGTGTGGTGTCGACTGCACAGCAGGACCAGATTGCTCAGGTCCGTACATCCGCCCTGCGACCAGTAGAGGAGGTGGTGGGCGTGCAGCTTCCGGCGCCGCGTGCAGCCTGGGAAGCGGCAGCGCTCGCCGTCGACGGTGCCGAGCAGCTCCCGCAGCGCCAGGCTGGGCTGGCGGGCTGTGCGCCCGAGGTCAGCCGAGGTCAGATCGGCGGCGGCCAATGGCCGGAGCCGGACGACGCCGCCGCGCCCAGGCAGCGTCTTAAGCACCGCAGCCAGGCTTGACGGAGGCAGCAGCTCGCCGTCCCGCAGGCGGGCCCAGCCGGACAGCGGGTCCACCTGCGCGACGAGCTCCGAGCGGGTGCGGCGGGCGATCTCGGGGTGCTGGGCGTGCTGGGCGTCGAGTGCCGCGCGGGCCATCGCCAGCAGCGCCTCGCCGTCGGTGGCCTTGGCAGGTGAGGCCTCGTCAGCCGCGGCCTGGGTGGCCTGCGCCGACGTTCCCCCGGGAACGTCGACGGGGCATTTGACGTCCGGTGTCGGCCGGCCGAGGGCCCGGTCGGTGCGGACCGCGGCTTGCTCCTCGGTGTCGCCGTCGGCCACGACCGTCTGGAACCAGGGGCTGCTGGCGGTCGCCGCCGCGACCTGCTCGGCCGTCCACCCGTGCGATCCCTGGACGGCCGGAACGTGCGCGGTCTGCTGGGCGGGCTCGTCGCCGCCACGCGTTCCCGCGGGAACGTCTGCCGGCTCGGGCATCGCGTCCTCCGGTTCGGTGTCGGCGCCCGATGCGTCCTCGGCGATGTCCGTTCCGGCCTCGGCCTGACGTTGCCGGTCGAGCTCCGCGCGTTGTGCCTCGATGCCGGCCAGGATGAGCGGGGCGTACTGCGCCGGGGCGTAGATGGTGACTGTCAGGTTGCCGTCCGCGTCGTACCGGTGCCGCGTCCTCAGCTGGTAGGCGGCCTCCTCCGGGTCGGCCGCGACCTCCTCGATCCGCTGCGCCCGACGGATGCCGCGCACGATCCGCTCCAGCTGCCCGGCGCTGCTGTGTCGGGCCAGGTCGACCCAGTCGATGCCGTCGTCGACTGTCGCGACCCGGGTGACGGCTCGCACCTGCGACCAGGACATCTGCCCGCAACCGAAAGCCGCATGGATCGCGGGGAGCTCCTCGAGCCGTCGGGCGACCCGCACCCACTCCCGGGCTGTCCCGGGTGCCAGGCTGATGCGCCAGGACAACCAGTGGGAGCAGGAAAGCATCCCGGGACCGGCCCATCCCTTCCGCCGGTCGAACTCCGCGACCAGGTCCAGCAGCCTTGCCGTCCCCGCCGCCAGCCGACCTGCCCAGGTGCAGATCCCGTCCGCCAGCTCATCGTTGCTCTGGTCCGAGAAGCTCGTCATAGCTGGACATTACGGCTGAGGTCTGACAAGAACCGCGCGCCGGGCCCAGCCCCGGGCGGCTCCGACAGGAATGTCGGCGCCGCCGCCGGGTCGGTCGCGGTGAAGGCACCGCGGGTCAATGACAAGCGCACCGACGAGCAGACCGGGAGCGGTGCCGGTTCTCCTCGGCGATCCTGCCGGCGTGGGGCACGCAAGTCCAAAAAGATCGCCGAGGTGCTGCCGCTTCTGTACCTGCACGGGCTGTCGAGCTCGGACTTCGGTCCGGCGCTCGAGCAGTTCCTGGGCTCCGGTGCGGGCCTGTCCGCGAGCCTGATCACCCGGCTCACCACGCATGGCAGGACGAGCAACGCGGCTTCAACACCCGCCCGCTGGTCGACTGCGACTACGTGTACATGTGTGTCGGCGGGATCCATCTGAAGGTCCGGCTCGAGCAGGACAAGGTCTGCCTGCTGGTGATGATCGGAGTCCGTGCCGACGGCCGGAAGGAGCTGATCGCGCTCGCGGACGGGCAGCGGGAGTCCACCGAGTCCTGGGCCGATCTGCTGCGCTCGTGCAAGCGCCGTGGGATGCGCGCCCCGGTCCTGGCGGTCGGTGACGGCGCGCTGGGGTTCTGGGCCGCGGTCCGGGACGTGTTCCCCGACACCAAGGAGCAGCGCTGCTGGTTCCACCTGTCGGCGAACGTGATGAACTGCCTGCCCACGTCCACCCAGCCCGGCGCCCGGGCGGCGCTCGTCGAGATCTACAACGCCGAGGAACGCAATGCCCTGCCGAGCACTGGATCCATCTGCGCACGACCAACCCGATCGAGTCGACCTTCGCGACCGTCAGGTTGCGGCAGCGCGTCACCAAGGGCCCCGGATCGCGAGCCGCCGGGGTGGCCATGGCCTTCAAGCTGATGGAGTCCGCGCAGGCGCGCTGCGGATGGTGAACGCGCCACACCTGTCGCGCTCGTCCGAGCCGGAGTGTTCACCTGGGGGCGGTCTGCCCCCGGCGGCGCCGGGGCCCTGCGGGCGGCCTACATCGCCGCGTTGCGGGCCGCCGACAGCGGTGACTTCGAGGCGCTCGCCACCTTCCTTCGCAGTTGAGCACTTGCAGTCGAAGCCCTTACGGCGAGGCCCGGGTCGTGACCGACACCGTGGAGTTGTCGCTTCCCTTCCCGGTACGCATCGTCGTCGCTGACCTCGGGGTCTGACCGCCCCCAGCCAGGTCCCGTCAGAACGGGTCTTCCTCGTCGCGCACCTCGCGGATGAGCCGCACGACGTCGAGCGGGTTGTCCTCTCGCCAGGCGGCAAGGGCGGCATGCTGCTCGGCCGCCGTCTGCGCGTCGGTGCCGGCGCGCTGGTGGTGCCAGGTCAGGGCGTCCGCGGCGTACCAGACGTTGGCCTGAGAACGGGCTGAGCGCAGGGCGTTGATCGCCTCGACCGGCTCCCAGCCCAGCGCGAGCAGGACGGCGAAAGCAAGCGACGGGCCGCGGTTGATGCCCATGTGGCAGTGCGCCAGCACGACGGCGTCGGGGTCTTCGGCCCAGGCGGCCTCGATCCAGCTGACCGCCTGCTCGAACCACTCGGGCGGGACGGACTGCCCGGCGTCGTCCATCCCGTGGTGGAGGTAGCGCACGTGCGGTGCCTGCTCGGCGAAGGTCTGCTCGTCGGACCACTCGATGCGCACGTCGACGACGTGGGTGATGCCGAGCTTGCCGATCTCGGCGAACTGCTGACCGGACAGCTCGGCGTCGTGCGGGCTCAGGTCACCGCCGAAGGCGAGCTGCGGCGTGACGAAGTGGATGTTGGCGAACTCCGCTGTCGGGAGGTCGGTGTGCATGGGCAGCTCCTTGCTGGGGCAGGTCGTCCGAGTCGCGGACTGCTCGGGTCCTTCCTACCGCGCAGGCGCAAGGCGACAATCCACTCAGCGCTGCGTGAAGGTTGCCCACCGCTGGGCGAGTGCTTCCCGGTCGGGCAGCTCGGCGGTCCGGCGCGGCAGGTGCAGGCGGCACTCGTGCATCTCCTGCAAGCCGTAGCGGAGCATCGGCCCGTCGACTTCGAGCAGCACGTCGGCGCGGATCTCGACCCGGTAGTCCGGGCGGACACCGAGGATGCCGCGGTCGTACGCCGCGTGGTGGATCTTGCACATCGCCAGGCCGTTGGTGACGACGGGCTGGCCTCGGTCGGCGTCGTCGAGGATGTGCGCCGCGTCGAGCAGGTCCAGGTGCTGAAGGCGGCAGATGCTGCATGCGCCGTCGTAGGCCCGAAGCACCTGGGCGCGAAACACGGGCTGGTGCAGCCGCAGCCGGGTGAGCCGTTCGGCGTAGCGGCGCAGGTCCTCGCCCCCGCTGGTCGGCAGGAAGCGCAGCCCCTCGTCGACGGCGATCTCGACACAGCGCGCGGCCGGGTCGTCGCGGACCACGTAGACCGGGAACACCGGGACGAAGACCCCCGGCGCGATGCCGCGCAGCAGGATGAGGGGCAGACCCAGGTCGTACGCCCGGCGCAGCTTGCGGTTGTCACCGCCACCGGGATCGCCTCGTCGATAGTCGTAGCGGAGCAGACCGTCCGCCGTCTCCTCGTCGTCGTACGGGCCGGCCGGCTGGCTCAGGATCGACAGGGTCGCGGCCAGCTCGGCGGGGTTGCGGATCCCGCGGCTCTGGTCGATGAGCGTGAGCGGCCGCCCCTCATAGCTGAACTTCTCGAGCTCGGCGCGGGTGACGACACCGCCCGAACGGGCGAGTTTCTCGGCGAGGTAGGCCATCGCGGTGCGGCGTACGTCCAACTCGTCGAGCAGCACGGCAGAGGTGTACCACTACTACGCGGGTCAGCGACTCCAACGGCTGAGCTGGATGACGTCGCCGCTGTCGTCATAGGCGCCCGACGCGGCATACGGGCCGTAGCCCCGGGCCGGTGGGAGGATGCGGTCTGCCGCAGCGCTGAGCAGCATCGACATGTACTGCGGCAGCTGCTCACCCAGCAGGTCACTTCGCCGGGCCAGCTCTCGGTGGACGCGGTCGGGGAGGGGCACCTGCACGACGGTGCACGGGCTGAACGACGTCGCGTCCGACCACTGATCCTGTGGCCGGAGGTCCTCGGGCAGCGGGACCAACTCTGACAGCGGGGGCAGCGGATGAACGAACAGGGTTGGGTCCTCGATCAGCGCGCTGAGCACCACGGCGGTCAAGGGCATGGCCTCACCGTGACGCCACGGTTCGTGGTGGTGGTGGAGCTTCGCGTGCCGAGCCAGCAGGCGGCGGACGTCCTGCGCGGTGGCAGAGTCACCGGCGGGCACGTCGACCGCGAGCTCGACGCCGAGCTGGCGGCCGTCCCAACGGAGCACGAGAACGTCGCCCGCGGCCCGCTCCGACAGCCAGCCGGCGGGGCCGGTCCAGGCGGCCGCCCCGGACGTGCCGGGTCGCACGACACCGTCGGAGACCAGCGGCAGCCCGCCGGACGTGTCCAGGGTGGTGAACGGGTCGAGGTCGCGATGGGACCACAGCACCCCGTCGATCGGCGGTCGGCGCAGTCGTGTCGTGAACGCCTGGCCGGCCAGCAGCCGGGCGGCCGTGTCGTACCGGCCGTCCGGGCGCAGGACGAACCGGCGGCCGAGCGACTGCTTGAGGGAAGCGGGCGTGCGGGCCTTGGTCACCCCACGCTCGAGGGCGAGGGCGTGCATCTGGTCGATCGTGAGCGGTCCGTGTTCGAGAACGAAGTCGGCGGCAGCGGCCGCGAAGGCGAGAGTCATGCAAAGCAGGGTGGCCTACAGCGGCGACGGATGCGTGCGGTTGTCCACAGCCGTAGAGCTGTCCACAGCCGAGCGTGCCCGAACTACTCCTCGTCCGGGCGCTCCAGCTCGGCCAGGCCCTCGGCGCAGAGCAGGCCCTGGCGGCAGGAAGCCGGGCTGCCGAAGCTGTTCATGATGACCTCGCAGTCGCAACAACACCCGCCGGTCCCCTTCGCCCACTTCAGCACCGGGCCGCGCATGCGTCTTTCCTTCGCCCACCGCTCGGTGAACCGGTGTCCACGGCAGCCGTGCTGGTCGAGCATGCGGCACAGGTAGTGGTAGAGGCACTCCGCCTCGTGCGGAGCTGTCAGTTCTGCGGCAGTGCTCTTCAGCACCTGCTCGGCCTGCGTCACCGGGTCCACGTTGTCCTCCTCTGTTCAGCTGGGAGGTTCAGTCGTACGCCTCGGCACCGACAACGGGTCTGCGTCCTCCACAGTTGCTCGGGAGCTCAGTCCCACCACAGGCCGACCACCGCGCCGCGTGGCCCGCAGGTCAGCAGGTCACGCCCGGGTCCCGACCACACAGGCGTCTCGGCGTCCCAGCGGTCCCAGGCTTCGGCAAGAGCGAGGTCCAAAGCCAGGGCGTCCATGAACGGCTGCTGCCACTGTTCGTCCACCGCCCGGGCGAGCTCCGCGCCGCGCTCTCCCGGCACACAGATCGCGTCGACGCGGATCCGCTCCGGCAGCCAGTCGTCGTCGCCGACCTGTCCGGCGACCATGCCACCGAGTCGTTCGGCGATGTCGACGAGCCAGCCGCCGGGCGGCTGACCGTTCGGTCGGCTGTCCCGGCATGACGGGTCCACATGGGACAGGGCGTCGCGAACGGCGGCCGGCGGAGCGTCATGAAACCGGAATCCGCCCTCGTGGTCCAGTCCGGGGGTCAGCCAGTCCGCCAGGAGCGTGCGCAGCATCCTGCGTCGTTCTGTCATGCCCGTCATCCTGCGCCCAGGCAGCGCTGCCAGGTTCGGTTGTCCACAGGCGGGCCGAGGTAGACCACCGGACACGTAGGTCAGGTCACCGCTGGGCGTCGCCGCCGCGGTCGCTCCAGCCTCGCCGGCGATGTCCACCGCGAAGTCCGGGACCTCACTGCGGGCTGCTCAGGCGACGAGCACGGCGCCCAACGGTTGCCAAAGCGGTGAGACTGTGGCGGTTGACCTAGGGCGCCGCCGCGCTGCCTTCGCTCATCGCCAGAAGCAGATCAGGATGCCAGCCACTCGTGCCAGCGTCGGCAGCGAGAGGGCAGGCGCTCCTCCTCGTCGGCTTCCTCGAGTGCTGGTCCGTCGTCGTTCTCCTTGCGGCGAAGCCGGACGACGTCTCGCTCGACGTCGAGCTCAGCGACTTCGTGCCAGCCATCGAGAGGCTGCCCGGCGAGGAGGACGTGGACAGGGTCGGCAGGCACGGCTGCTCCTTGGAGGCTGGGTGGAACCCCGGTCTACGCCTCAGCTCTGACACTTCTGGCTAGGGTCACACCCGTGCCGACGTTGCAGCGAGTGCCGGCGAACGGCATCGAGATCGCGTACGAGACCTTCGGCGAGCGCAGCGCTCCGCCACTCGTACTGGTCATGGGGCTGGGCACGCAGATGATCGCCTGGCCCGACGAGCTGTGCGAAGACCTGGCCGAGCGCGGTCACTTCGTGGTGCGCTTCGACAACCGCGACGCCGGCGCGAGCACGCACCTGCACGGTGTGCCGGCGCCACATGCGGCACAGGTCCTCGCGCGGCGGCGCCGACCGCCGTACACGATCGACGACATGGCCGATGACACGATCGGTCTGATCGACGCGCTAGACGTCGGCCCGGTGCACCTGGTCGGAGTGTCGATGGGCGGGTTCATCTCGCAGACCGTCGCTGTCCGGAAACCGGACCGGCTGCGCAGCCTCACGCTGATCATGACCTCGACCGGCTCACGCCGGGTCGGTCAGGCCGATCCGCGGTTGTTCGGCCGGCTGATCCGGGGGCGGATCGCCCTCGACCGCGAGCAAGCCCTGGATGCCGTGATCGAGACCTTCCGGATCATCGGCTCGAAGAGCTTCGCTCTCGACGAGGAGTGGTTGCGTGATGTCGGCGGACGGAGCTACGACCGCGGCTACGACCCGGCTGGCTACCACCGGCAGCTCGCCGCGGTGGTGGGCCAGCCGAACCGTACGGCGCAGCTGGCCCGGCTGGACCTGCCCACACTGGTGATGCACGGGCTGAACGACCCACTGGTCGCGGCAACCGGGGGACTGGCGTTGGCCCGGGTGATCCGCGGCGCGCGCTTCGTCGGCTTCTCCGGGATGGGACACGACCTGCCGCGTGAGCTGTGGCCGGAGTTCGCCGACCACATCACGGCTCTGGTGCGCCGGGCAGAGGGGGCGTCGCTGCCGAGGTGAGCCTCAGAACGGGGGTGACGGCGGCAGGTCGAGCAGCGACCGTAACCGGTCCGGTCGCAACCCGAACGCGCCCGTGGACGGGTCGATCGTCGGGAAGCTGGCGATCAGCCTGATCAGGGCATCTCGGCGCGTCGGGTCGGCGGCGGCCTGGATCGGCGTGACGCCGCCCAGTGCCGGCACCTGCTCCTCGCACCACTGTTGCTCGTGGCGTTCCAGGAACTCCTGCATCGCTTCGCAGATCTCAGGATCGTCCGCCGACAGGGCGGGTCCGGAGTTCCCCGGACGATTCCCCGGGTCGAGGTCGTCCAGGTCGATGACCTGCCCGTCCGGACCGATGATCACCGGAGGCCGGTGCAGGTCGGCGACGTAGGCCAGCAGGGCGAGGCCGTTCCCCTCGTCCAGCAGCTGGAGCAGGGCGCCCTCCGTGCCGGGCGCGACGCCGAACAACCCGCCGATCAACTGGTGCGACTCGCCGTTGGGAACGGCGCGTCCGCAGATCAGCGTCCCCGGGGTCGCCGCGGCACTGAAGGTACGCTCCCGGACGTCGAAGACCTCACCGGTACGGAGGTCGCGCACCTTCACGCCTACGCCGCTCGCACCTCGAGCAGCTCATAGATCGTGCGGTCCACCAGCGTCCACGCACTGGCGAGCAGGACTCGTCTTCGGGGAGCAAGGCGCCCCGATCAGCCAGGAATCGGTCGAACCAGCCGCCCTCGTGGAGCACCACGTCGAGAACCAGCGGATCCTCGAGAGCCTCGAGGACGGAATCCTCGTCGTCCGGGTCGAGCGCGCGCACGTAGGTGTGCTCGTAGATCACCTCCTGGGGCGAACCGCCGCGTCGCTCCAGATAGGCCGTCGCCTTGCGACAGAGCCAGCCCACCCGCTCCGGCAGCGGGGGCAGCGCAACCTGGCCCAGATGGCACTGCTTGAACTTGCGGCCGGATCCGCACCAGCACCGCTCGTTGCGTCCGAGCCGCGGCCGACCGGATGAGGCGGCGAAGGACTCGAGCAGACGTACGTCCTCGCTGTTGGCCGAGGTCGCACCTATACCGCGCCACAGGGTCAGCGCCGCCTCGGCATCGCCGCGGTCCGAGCAATACCACGCCAGTCTGTCCGCGGCACACCCCCAGTCCGGGTCGAGCCGTACGGCTGCCCGCAGCTCCGTCTCGGCCGCTACGACCCTTCCCTCGCGTTCGGCGACCACCGCTGTCAGCCAATGGGCAACGGCCCGCTGGGCCGGTCGCGATGCCGCCGCCAGCAGCCGTTGAGCGAGTGCACCGGTCGTACGCAAGCGCTCGGGGTCGTCGTCCAGGCCGAGCAGCTCATCCGCAACGACCTCGAGCACGGCCGGGTCGTAGAGGTCGTCGAGCACGTCCTGAGCGCTCCCGGTGTCGGCCAGCCCGTGGCTGATCTTGTCGAGAAGTTCGAGGACGTTCACCACCGTGCCGGTCAGCTCACCCGGCCCGAGCCGGTTCAGCAGGCGAGAGGTCCGGCGGACCTGATCGAGGTTCTGCCACACCGATTCCTCATGGGCGACCTCGGTGCCACGCACCTCCAGTCCGGCCGCGTCCAGCAACTGGGCCAGCGCGGCCGCGGGTGTCGCGAAGGCTGTCGGCTCGTGAAGTCGAGCATGCAGGACCAGCTCCTCGACGGGCACGGGCAGCCACGGCTCCGCGACCGCCTCGTCATAACCCGCACGGAGCAGCGCGACCAGCTCGGGGTCGACTGCTCGCGCGACCTGCAGGGCGGTCAAGGACAGGACGCTGCCGTCGATGCGGATCGCGAGCAGGCTGTTCGCCGGGACGTCGGCCAGCCAGCCGGGGGGACCTGTCCACGACTCAGCGGTCACCGTGATGGCCTCACCATCAGGTAGATTCAGTGTTCGGTGACGACGGAAGCCCGACAGGTCCGCGTCGACTGGCAGCACACCGGTGGCGCGTTCGGACTCGGTGAGCCGGTGCGTGAGCACGATGCCGTCGGTGAGTGCCTCGACGTGGACCACCCGGTCTCCGGCCAGCAACTCCAGTGGCCCGTCCGGGTCCATCATGTCCTCAGAGACCCGGTCGAGCAGGAGTCTGAACGTCGCGTCGTCGACCGGCAGCCCGAGTCGGGCGGCGACGAGCTCGTCGAGCTCGGCGACGGGGATCGACGGCCGGCTTCGGGCGACCTCCAGCAACGTCCGCTCACAGTCCCCAGCAGAGGGAAGCGGCAGGCGAGCCAGCGCCGACAGATAGTCCTCTCGATCGAAGGGCTCGCGCTCATGCAGGGCGGACACCAGCTGCGGGGTGAAGGTGAGGACGAGCTGTCTCAGCACGTCGTGGCGGTCCAGTCCCTCACCCAGCAGCCGCTGGGCGGTGGCCCACACCTGCGGCGGGTCGTCATCAGCGATCTGGTTGGCCACCGCCGTCCTGATGGCCAACTGGATGAGAGCGCCTGGCGCGTCCTCGTCGACCTCCCGGGACATCAGTTCGGTCCGCTCGTCCGGATCGTCCGGGTCGGCCCACGCCGGCAGCGTCCCGAACAGGAAGGCGACCTTGTCGGACTCCACGACGGCGATGCTACGGCGGCAAGCGGGCTTGCGGTGCACGAGGAGCAGGTCGTCGAGATGTGCAGGCGGCCCGGCAAGGCTGAGCGACGATGGCGTAAAATGCGCGGTGTTTCAGTACTGCGGCCCGACGAGCGAGTCAGCGTCAGCGACGAGCCCCCACCCGCAGGTAGG
>JAHWJP010000068.1 GCA_019348355.1 Actinomycetota bacterium | reverse complement strand
GGTCGACCTCGCCGTCCCGTACCTCGTCGTCGGCCCCGCGCTCGCGGCGCTCGCTGACGTACGGCCTCAGCTCGGTCCTGCTCGTCGTTCTGACGGTGGCGTGAGGGGCGTGGAAGCTCGCTACCGGGTACGGGCGGCAGGTGACCCCGCCGCCGCCCGCTCTGGTCGACCGCGTCGACGACGACGTGACCGTGGGCGCGGTCCGCCGGGTGCACAGCGCCGACGCGTCGACGCGCGAGCGCTGGGCCACGGTGCTCGCTGCGCGTCTCGACGGGCCGATGACCGCGCTCGGCCTTGTCTTCCTGCTCGTGGTGCTCGGGCAGAGTCTCGCCACCACGCCGGGGCTGCAGACCGCCCTCGCGGTCGCCGGCTGGGCGCTGTGGGCGGTGTTCATCGCTGAGTTCGCGCTGCGCTGGTACATCGCCCCCGGACGCGTGGCCTTCCTGCGCCGCAACTGGTGGCAACTGGTCTTCCTCGTCGTACCGGTCCTGCGCTTCCTGCGTCTCGTGGCGGTGCTCCGGCTGGCCCGCGCCGGCCGCGTCATCTCCTCCGCCGTCCGCTCCTCCCGGTCCGCCCGGCGCCTGGTGACCAGCCGGCTCGCCTGGTTGGCCATCGTGTCGGTCATCGTCGTGCTCGCCTCGAGCCAGCTGCTCTACGCCTTCGCGGACTACGAGGGGTACGGCGACGCCCTGCACGCCGCGGCCCTCGCGACGATCACCGGCGAGCCGCTGGGCCGCGAGCACGCGCTGACGAAGGTGCTCGACGTGGTGCTGGCCGTCTACTCCGTCGGGGTGTTCGCTGCTGTGGCGGCAGCGGTCGGGGCCTACTTCGTGACCGGCAGGCAGGCCGGGTAGCACGCTGCCGCGGGCGCTCCCTCGTACCAGATCACCGCCACTCGATACCGCTGCCACCGAACACGTTCGCCCTTGCGCCCGTCAACTCCGCCGCAGGCGCGGCGTGGGGTCCGTCGCCCTGCTGGCCCGACCAGTGGTCGGCTCCGGCCGGCCTGAGCGCTGGGCAGCTCTCCCCGTTCGCCTCGGCTACCGTCCCTCCGGGAGGTCCTCGTGAGGGTTGCTGTTGTCGCTGGCGGGTTGTCGCACGAACGCGACGTGTCTGTGCGGTCCGGGCGTCGTGTGTCAGACGCCCTCCGGCGACAGGGCGTCGCCGTCGAGCTGTGGGACTTCGACGTGGCCTTCCTGTCCCGGTTGCAGGCCCATGAGGTGGACGCAGCCTTTGTCGTCCTGCACGGCGGGGCCGGTGAGAACGGCACCGTGCAGGCGATCCTCGAGCTCGCCGGCGTGCCACACAGCGGGGCGACCTCGCACGCCTGCCGGTCCGCCTTCGACAAGGCCGTGGCGAAGGCTCGGCTGGCCGAGGCCGGCATCGCGACGCCGGCCTGGACGGCCCTGCCCAGCGCGACATTTCGTGATCTCGGCGCTGCTGCCGTCAACGACCTGCTCGTCGCGTCGCTGGGCCTCCCCCTGGTCGTCAAGCCGGTGACGGGTGGGTCCTCGCTCGGCGTCACCCTCGTCGACACGGCGGCCGAGCTCGCGCCCGCCCTCGTCGCTGCGTTCTCCTACGGGGTCGACGCGCTCGTCGAGCGGCAGATGACCGGGGCCGAGGTGGCGGTGCCGGTGCTCGAGCGCGCAGGGAGCTTCGTCCCACTGCAGCCCGTGCTGGTGGAGACCGCCGCCGGGCAGCCCTACGACTACCAGGCCCGCTACGACGCGTCGAGCGGCGTCCGCTATACCCACCTGCTCGACGAGGACCCGGACTTCGACGTGCCAGCTCTGCGCGCCCTGGCCGCGCGCGTCCACGAGGTGCTCGGCCTGCGGGGCCTGAGCCGGGTGGACATCCGTTTCGACGCCGACGGGACGGCCAACGTGCTCGAGGCGGCTGTCACCCCGGGCATGACCGAGACGTCCATCTGGCCGATGGCGATCGCGCGGGCCGGTCTGGACCTGGGGCAGGTGTGCCTCGAGCTCAGCCGGGCAGCCACGGTGCCCCAGCCGTCCTGACCGCTTTCAGCCGGCGCTTCGAAAGTCGCTAGCCTCCACCACTGTGCTCAAGGCCATGCTCGACGGCAGCGTCTTCGCCGACGTCACAGGTCCCGCCCGCCCGGACGTCCTCGCACTGCACGGGTGGGGCCGCACGCGCGCTGACCTGGCGCATGCTGTCGCAGAGCGCAGCGCGCTGCTGGTCGACCTGCCCGGGTTCGGCGCCAGTCCGCCGCCGGCCGACGCCTGGGGATCGGCCGACTACGCCCGGCTGCTCGCGCCGCTTCTCGACGAGGGGCAGCCGTGGACCGTCCTCGGACACTCCTTCGGTGGGCGGGTCGCCGTGCAGCTCGCGCTGCTGCGACCCGAACGGGTCGCCGGTCTCGTGCTCACCGGTGTCCCGCTCCTGCGAAGCGGCGGCGGGGGACGCACCCCGGCGCCGTACCGGCTGGCTCGCGCCCTGCACGAGCGACGGCTGCTGTCCGAGCCCCGCATGGAGCGACTGCGGCAGCGGTACGGCTCCGCGGACTACCGGGCCGTGTCCGGCGTCATGCGGTCCACCCTTGTGCGCGTGGTCAACGAGGACTATCGAAGCGTCCTGCCGCAACTCCGCTGTCCGGTCGAGCTCGTCTGGGGCGCCCTCGACACGGCTGCGCCGCTCGCCATGGCACAAGAGGCGAGCCGGCTGCTCCCGTCGGCCGAGCTTCACGTGAGCCCGCGGTCCGGACACCTGCTCGATGCACCGCTGATCGGCCTGCTCCGGGACCGACTCGCGGTCCAGCGCCGCACGGCGCCCGGACCGAGCACGGGATGTTGACGTGACGGAGCTGCTCGTACGCACGGTCGGCTTGGTCCTGACCCTCGCCCTGGGTGTGCGGTGGCTGCGCGTCGCTCAGCGTGAGCACTACCTGGCCGGCCGCTGCTTCTGGACCTTGCGCCTGTGGATGCGCTGCTACCCGGTCGACGCGGCGCTGATGGCTGCCGCCGTGACCACACTGGTCATGGCGCTGGTGCTCGAGCAGCCTCGCCTGCTGCTGGTGACGGCGATCGCCGGGCTTGCCGTCCCGGTCCAGCTGCCGCTGCGCGGGCGGACATCCCGACTGGCGTGGACGCCACGGCTGCGTCGAGTCGCTGCCCTGTCCGCTGTCCTCGAAGGGGTTGTGATCCTGTTCGCCCCCGTGCCCGTCGCTGCTGCCGCCGTGGTGCTCGGGTCGGTCGCAGTCGACCTCGCCCTGCTGCTCCTTTCGCCGGTGGAGAACCGACTCTCGGCGAAGTACCTGACCCAGGCCCGCCGACGGATGCGCCAGCTGGCCCCGACGGTCATCGCCATCACCGGCTCCTTCGGCAAGACGACCACCAAGCAGTACCTCGCCCATCTCCTGAGCGGGCAGCGATCAGTGGTCCCGAGTCCCGCGAGCTTCAACAACGCGATGGGGCTGTCCCGGGCGGTGAACGAGCACCTCCCGCCTGACACGGAGGTGTTCATCGCGGAGATGGGCACCTACGGACCGGGTGAGATCCGCCGGCTCTGCGAGATCTTCCCGCCCGATGTCGCCGTCATCACGGCCGTCGGTGAGGTCCACCTCGAGCGGATGAAGAGCCTCGACCGGATCCTGGCCGCCAAAGCGGAGATCACCGAGAACGCTCGGACGGTCGTCCTCAACACCGACGACGAGCGGCTCGCGACACTTGCCGCCACGCTGCGTGACAAGGGCAAGACGGTCCTTCGAGCCTCGCTGACCGACCCTGCCGCCGACGTCCTGCTCCGGGAGGAGGCCGAGGGGTGGCGGCTGTCGATCGACGGCCGGAGCGTGGGGACGGTACGGCTGCCGCCGTCGGTGCATGCGACCAACGCCGCTGTCGCGGTGGCGGCTGCGATGGCGTCGGGCGCGGACCCGGGGACCCTGGTCGGCCGACTGGACAGCCTGCCTTCCGTCGCCCATCGGATGGAACCCGAGCGGACCGCCAACGGCGGGTGGGTCCTCGATGACACGTACAACTCGAACCCGGCCGGAGCGGCGGCGGCGCTGCGGCGCGCGGCCGGTCTGGCGAAGCAGACGGGCGGGAACGTGCACGTCGTCACGCCGGGGATGGTCGAGATGGGCAGCAAGCAGCGGGTCCGTAACGCCGAGCTGGCCGCCTCGGCGACGCACCTCGGCGTGCAGACCCTGGTGGCCGTCGGCCGTACGAACCGCAGTGCGCTTCGATCCGGGGCCGCCGGTCTCGGCCCCGACTCGGGCTTCATGGAGGTCGCCAGCCGGCAGTCCGCGATGGATCTGCTGACCTCCAAGCTGGGACCGGGGGACGTAGTACTGTTCGAGAATGACCTGCCCGACCACTATCCGTGACGGCTGCTGACTTGTCTTTGTCGCGCGTCGCAGTGATTTTCGGTGGGGCCTCCCCCGAGCACGACGTCAGCATCCTCACCGGGCTGCAGTGTGAGCGGGTGCTGTCCGAGGTCGGCGTGGACGTCCAACCGCTCTACTGGACACGCACCGGTGAGTGGTATGCCTGCGCCCGCGGCCTGGAGGCGCGTGACTTCCTCGACGGCGCCCCGAAGGACGCCGCCCGGCTGGAGCTGCGGCTGCCGTCCCCCGGCTTCGTCACCAAGAAGGGTCTTGGCGGCGTCAAGGCGATGGAGTTCGATGCCGCCCTCAACTGCTGCCACGGCGGCGCCGGTGAGGACGGCGGGCTGAACAGCCTGTTCGAGTTCGCTGCTCTGCCCCTGACCGGCGGCCCGGCAGCTGCCGCCGCGCTCGGCATGGACAAGCTGGCCTTCGGCGCCGTCCTTCGCTCCGCCGGAGTCCCCGTGCTCGATCGCGTCCTCGTCGGCGAGCAGGAGCCGCCCTTCGCCGGGCCCTACATCGTCAAGCCGCGCTTCGGTGGGTCGTCCATCGGCATCGAGATCGTCGATGACTGGAACACCGCAAAGGCGCTGGCGGCCAGCAGTGTCCAACTGCGCCAGGGGGCCGTGGCCGAGGCCTTCCACGCCGACGCCGTCGATCTCAATCTTGCCTACCGCACCGCACCGCAGTTCGCCGTCTCCATGCTCGAGCGGCCGCTGCGAACGGGTGACGGCATCTACAGCTATGCAGACAAGTACATGCAGTCCGAGGGACTGGTCGCGGCCCCGCGGGAGATGCCGGCGAAGGTGCCGCCCGAGATCGAGGCGCGTGCTGCTGCACTGGCCCGGCAGGTGCGCGACTGCACCGACATCCGGGGCCTCGTCCGCGTGGACTTCCTGCTGCGGCAGGACGAGTTGTTCGTCAACGAGGTCAACACCATTCCTGGTGCGATGGGTCTGTATCTCTGGCCGTCCGGCGGAACCAGTGCCAGCCAGCTGTTGCTGGACCTGCTCGCGGAGACGAAGTCGCTACGGGGACGTGGCGCGCCGACCTCCTTCGAGCCGGGTGCCGCTCTGCGGGCCGCAGGGGGGATCAGCTCGAAGCTCGGACAGATCGGCGCGGTGTGACCCCTGAGCCGATCCCCCCGCCGGATGGAGCGACGCGCAGCCTCGACACCCAGCTGCGCGCCCTGCTCCACGGATCTGCGCCGGGGGCGGCTCACGGCCTGATGGTCGGGGCCTTCGCCGGGGCCGGCGATGCCGAGCAGGTCAGGCTGATCGAGACGGCTGACCTGAGCTGGCTCCAGTCGTCCGTGCACGCGGTTCTCGAGGAGCTCGACGAAGACCGACCTGCCGCGATCGACCGCCTGCGCACGGTCCTCGTTCCGGAGCTGGAGTACCTGCTCCTGACCTAGCTGGCGACGGCCCAGGCCTCAGCCGTAGAGCTTCTCGGCGTAGCGCGGGCCGTAGTAGTCGGTGAGCGCCTCCAGCGACTCCTCCGGGCGCTCCAGGGCCTGGGCGATCCGGGCCCTCGACGGGACCGCATCGGGCGCCCAGGTGTCCGGGTCCCACAGCTCGGACCGAAGAAAGGCCTTGGAGCAGTGGTAGAAGACTTCTTCGATCCGTACGACGAGGACGAGCTCCGGCCGGTGGCCGGCCACCACCAGCTGCTCGAAGAAGGGCGCCTCGGAGATCAGCTCGGCGGTGCCGTTGATCCGCAGCGTGTCGCCCCGGCCCGGCACCAGGTAGAGCAGGCCGACGTGCGGGTTCCCGAGCAGGTTGCGGAAGCCGTCGACGCGCCGGTTGCCGGGACGGTCGGGCAGGGCGAGCGTGGAATCGTCCAGCACGAGGGTGGAGCCCGCAGGGTCGCCTCTGGGGCTCACGTCGCAGGTCCCGTCCGGCGCCGAGGTGGCGATCAGGCACAGCGGCGAGGCGGCGAGCCACTGCCGGTCCAGCTCGTGCAGGCAGGTCCGCACCTTGTCCGCGACCCGCTGCACCGGCGGCTCGACGATCGCGCGTAGCTGGGTCTCCTCGGAGACGACCGTCCAGGAGGTGTCCTTCATGCTCACGATGCTCACGATCGCATGCGCGGCCACAGAGCGGGCACGACGGCGGGTATGACCGCTCCCGCCCTGCCCCCCACCACCGCCGCACTGCCCAGTGGCGCAGCAATCCCGCTGCTCGGTTTCGGGACGTGGCAGCTCACCGACAGGGCCGCGACGGACGCGACGGCCAGCGCCCTGGCTGTCGGCTACCGCCACGTCGACACGGCCACGATGTACCGCAACGAACGTGAGGTCGGCGCGGCCGTGCGCGACAGCGGGCTGGCCCGCGACGAGGTCTTCGTGACCACCAAGCTGCCGCCCGATCAAGCCGGTCCGGCACGCTCGACGCTCGAGCAGAGCCTGGAGCTGCTCGGCCTGGACCACGTCGACCTGTGGCTGATCCACTGGCCGCCGCCCGCCGACAAGGGGCTGGAGCTCTGGCGGGCGTTCCTGCAAGCGCAAGACGACGGCCTGGTGCGTGACGTCGGAGTCAGCAACTACTCCCTCGAGGGGCTCGACGCCCTGACCCAGGCCACCGGCGTGACCCCGGCCGTCAACCAGATCAAGTGGAGCCCGCTGCGGTTCGACGCCGCACTGCTCGCCGGCCATCACGACCGCGGCGTCGTCGTCGAGGGTTACAGCGGACTCAAGGGCGGCACGATGGAGCAACCCGTGGTCACCAAGATCGCCACGCGGATCGGCTGCTCCCCGGCGCAGGTGCTCGTACGCTGGCAGCTGGACCACGGCGTCGTCGCGATCCCGAAGTCCGCGAACGAGTCCCGCATCCGCGAGAACGCCGACGTCGGCGCGGTGACGCTGACCCCCGAGGACATGGCCGCGCTCGACGCGCTCACCAGCAGCTGAGTCCGGCGGGTCAGCGCCGCAGCGCGTCGACGACGAGCTGCAGCGCCTGTTCGACGGCCCCTTGGCAGACGTCCGCCGGGTTCCCCGAGATCTCGAGGTGATGGGTGGAGACGCGACCGTCGACGTACACGCCCACCCACACCGTCCCGGCGGGCTGATCCTCCTCCGGGTCCGGTCCGCCGACCCCTGTCGTCGCCACCGCGACCTCGGCCTGCAGCAGGTCAGCGACGCCGCGGGCCATCTGCGCGGCGGTGTCGGGGTTGATCACCGGCCCCGGCTCCACACCGAGCTGACGCTCCTTGACCTGCGAGGAGTAGGCGATGACCCCGCCGAGCAGCCAAACGCTCGCCTCCGGCGCCTGCGCCGCCCGGCTCGTCACCAGTCCGGCCGTCACCGACTCGGCGGCAGCGAATCGCCAGCCCCTGCTCTTCAGCTCGGCGGCGAGCAGCTCTCCCACGTCCTGCGCCATGGCAGCCCTGTTGCCCGCGGCCTGCCCGCCAAACGCAGGGAGGAACGCCCGCAAGCCGGTGATGCCCGGCTTGGACCCCCCCGATCGGGTGATCACACCGCGACGGGTCGAGTCCTTCCAGCATGCGGGCGACACCACGATGACGCTACGACGCGCGGGACGCGCCTCCGGGATCCGGACCGACGTCCTGCCCTCGCTCGAGCAGGTCGAGCGGCGGCGTTTCGAGCTATGGCTGATGTCGACGGTCCTGCTCGTCGGACCCACCGCTGGTCTGGCCATCCGGTCCCTGTGATCGCCCGAGGACATGCACGACCTGCTCGCCCGGCCCGCGGTGCGCTTCGGGCTGGTCGGGATGAGCCTCGTGCTGTCGGCATGTCGCGACCCTGGTTGCCAGCACCGCCGTCCTCGCGCACCTGGAGCCGGTTGCGTCGGCGGCGGTCGGGACAGCTGCCCTGGTCGTGGTCCTCGCCCCGCTGTGGCTGTCCGCCCGGGCGACCACCGCCTGGCTGGTGCTGCTCGGACTGTCGCTGCTGCCGGCCGCCCAACCCGGTGCGCTGCAGGCCGGTTCGAGGCTCGCCACCGTCGTCCTCTTGGCCTTCGCCGGACGTCGCGTCGCCGCCCTCGGCACCGAGGTGGGCACCGCGCAGGCCTCGACCCTGCGCCAGGTCACCGCCAGGGACGAGGAGGCACGCGCGTCCGAGACACGGCAGGCCGAGCTCGCCCAGCGCCTGCAGCACGCAGCCACCCATGACCCGCTCACCGGGCTGCTCAACCGCAACGCCCTGACGCAGCTGCTCGACGGCACGCTCGCCGGCGGCAGCGCGGCGGCCGTCCTCGTGATCTCGCTGACCGGCTTCCGGCAGGTCAACGACCGCTTCGGTGCCGATGGGGGCGACGAGGTGCTGCTCTCGGTCGGTCGCCGCCTCACCGGTGCGGCCCGCGGCAGTGACCTGGTCGCCCGCCTGAGCGGTGACGAGTTCGCCGTCCTTCTGCCCGGGCTGAACGAGACAGAGGCCGACAAGGTCGGCAGCCGGCTGCTCGCCGTTCTCGGCGCGACAGCTTCTCGAGCTGAACTCCGTCGAACAGGTGCGCACCGTGCTGTGGGGCTCCGGGGTCGACCCACATGCCATCGTGCTCGAGCTCACCGAGAGCCTGCTCGTGGAGGACAGCGAGGCAGCCGTCGCCGTCCTGTGGCAGCTGCGTGCCCTCGGGGTGAAGCTGGCCCTGGATGACTTCGGAACCGGCTACTCGTCTCTGGGGCGGCTCGGCGAGCTGCCCCAGAGACGAGTTGAAGATCGACAAGTCTTTCACCGATCGGCTGGGCGCCAGCCATCTCGACAGCGCGACCCTGGTGACGGCCGCCGTCGCCATGGGGCACGGACTCGGTCTGACCGTCGTGACCGAAGGTGTCGAGACACCCGCCCAGGCGGCGCTCCTCGCCGGCGTCGGCTGCGACCTGCTGCAGGCGTACCTGCTCAGCAAGCCGCTTCCCGCCGAGGCGCTGGGCCCGCTGCTGCACGCGGTGCTGCTGCCGGCCGCCGGGTCGATCCCGGCGCCGCGCGCCGTGGAGCCGATGGCGATGCACGTGCCGGCCGTCCTGCCCACGCTGCCGCGCTGAAGGGTCGGGTCAGAGCTCGCGCCGCATCCCTACGTGCTCGATGCCGGCTTCGAGATACACCTCGCCGTACGGCGTGAACCCGGCCCGCTCGTAGAAGCCGTGGGCGTGCACCTGGGCGTGCAGCTCCACCACGGGCCGGCCACGTGCGGCGGCGGTGGCGACCAGCAGATCGAGCAGGGCGCGGCCGACTCCACTGCCCCGGGCCGCATCCAGCACCGCCATCCGGCCGACGGTGCCCACCGTCCCGGCCGTGCCGGGCACCAGGCGACCTGACTCGTCGGTGCGACCGTCGAGCAGCCGGCCGGTGCCGACGACGCGGCCGTCCCGCACGGCCACGGCGTGCTCGGCGCAGGCATCGAGCTCGTCACGTTCGAGGTCCTGCGGCACCCCCTGCCCCTGGACGAAGACCACGTGACGGACGGCGAACACCGCCGGCATGTCGGCCGGGCCGGCGAGGCGGACGACGGGCCTCACGAGCCGCGCGGCGCCGGGGCCGGGGCCGGGACGACGCCCGTCAACTCCGGGAACAGCGGGAGGATGTCGAGCGCCGTCAGTTCGGCGCCCCGACGGGCGAGCTCCACCCCGCGTACGGGCGGTAAGGCCGCCAGCTCGATCAGACCCGCCGCCTCCCCCCCGACCACGAGCGCGAACAGGCAGGCGCACGGGGTGCGATAGGCGGCCGCCTCCTCGCCGGCGGCCTGCGCGTCCGCCTCGTACGCCGCCCGGAACTCGGCGTCCGCCGTACTGGTCGGCTCGATCGAGGACGCCAGCGAGGCGAATTCCCGCTGCTCCTCGACCTTGCGTGCGGCCGTCTGCTCGAACACCGCAGTCAGGCCAGGGAGAAGGTCGCCAGGGACGTCGACCGGGACGACCTCCGCGAGCCCGGCGGTCACCGGCGCGCGCAGATAGACCCTGCGTACGATCAGGCCGTTCTGCGTCGCGAGCTGCTCCGCCTCGGCCGGCGCCACCGGCCTGGACAGGCTCAGCAGCGCGAGGAACCGGCCGTCGGGTTCGTCGCTCGTGGCGGCGATTGCCCGCTCCCGCGCGGCCGCGAAGTGATCGTCGATGCTGCTGTCGACCACTGGCCCCAGGGCGAGTGGAAGCCCACCCGCGGCTGCCTGCCCCTGAGCCGAACCGGGCCGGCCGTCGGGCCCACCGCGGACGAAGATCACGGCCGTACCGCTCAGGAAGACCGCCCCGATGAGCAGGTAACCCAGTTGCGGGAACCCGCGCAGCAAGGACAACGGCCCGAGGGAGAGGAAGCGCTCGTCCAGGCGCCGTAGCCGGCTGGACTCCGATGGATCGAGCAGCCCGGGCCAGCGGGCGCCGTCGAGCGTCCGGCGCAGCCGACCGGCGGCCCCCGGCACCACCTTCGCGTCGAGCTCGCGCAGCCTCACAGCCGACCCCCGTCTGCCTCCGCGACGCGGTCGAGCGCCAGCTGCAGGTCCGGCGGGTAGCTGCTGTCGAAGCTCACCCAGCGGCCGTCGTCGGGGTGGGCGAACGACAGCCGCACCGCGTGCAGCCACTGCCGGCCGAGCTGCAGCTTCCTGGACAGCGTGGGGTCGGCCCCGTAGATGACGTCGCCGACGCACGGGTGCTGCAGAGCCGCCATGTGCACCCGGATCTGGTGGGTGCGGCCGGTCTCGAGGTGGACCTCCAGCAGGCTGGCGTGCCGGAATGCCTCGATCGTCTCGTAGTGGGTGATGCTGTCGCGGCCGCCGGCGACGACCGCGAACCTGTACGCCGAGCTCGGGTGCCGGTCGATCGGGGCGTCGACGGTCCCGCTCAGCGGGTCGGGATGACCTTGTACGAGGGTGTGGTACCGCTTGTCCACGGTCCGCTCGCGGAAGGCGTCCTTGAGCACGGTGTAGGCGCGTTCGCTCTTCGCCACGACCATCAGCCCGCTGGTGCCGACGTCGAGGCGGTGGACGATGCCCTGCCGTTCCTCCGCGCCGCTGGTGCTGACGCGATGACCGGCTGCAGCCAGGCCACCGACGACGGTCGGCCCCTCCCAGCCGGGGCTCGGGTGGGCGGCCACCCCGACCGGCTTGTCGACGACGAGCAGGTCGCCGTCCTCGTAGACGACGCGCAGGCCGTCGACGACCGTCGGGACGGGCAGCGACGACGGCGCCGGACCGGGCAGGTCGACGTCGAGGACCGCGCCGGTGGTCACCCGCTCGCTCTTGAGGCTGCGCCGGCCGTCGAGGCTGGCGTCGCCTGCGGCGACGAGGTCCGCGGCGGCGGTGCGCGACAGCCCGAACAGCCGGCTGATGGCCGCATCCAGCCGCATCCCGTCCAGCCCTTCCGGGACGGGCAGCGAGCGGTGCGAGGTCACGCGTACATCATGCGTCCTGCTTGGGACCTCGGGTGCCGTCGACCTCGATGTTACGAAACGACAGCAGTACGGCCAGCAGCCCGCCGACGACGATGCCGCTGTCGGCGACGTTGAAGCTCGGCCAGACCTGGAAGTCCAGGAAGTCCACCACCGCGCCCCTGCCCGGGCCGGGGCTGCGGAAGAGGCGGTCGACCAGGTTGCCGGTGGCGCCGCCGAGCAGCAGCCCGAGGCTGACCGCCCAGGCAGTGCTGCGGAGGCGTCGCGAGATGCGCACGATCACCACGACGACGGCGACCGCCACGACCGTGAACACGATCGTGTAGCCCTCGGCGAAGGAGAAGGCGGCGCCGGAGTTGCGCGTCACCCGGATCAGCAGCTGGCCGCCCAACAGCTCGAGGGTGCGCCGGCCCTCGAGCTCGGCCACGACGAGCACCTTGGTGACGACGTCGAGGCTGGCCACGAGCGTGGCGACGACCGCCAGCAGCCAGGTGCGGCTGCTGCTCTGCTCGGTCAGCGCCGCTCCTCGCGCTGCTTGCACGTCACGCACAGCGTTGCCCGGGGGAACGCCTGCAGCCGGGCCTTCGGGATGGGATTGCCGCAGTTCTCGCACCGGCCGTAGGTCCCTGCATCGAGCCGGCCCAAGGCCCGCTCGACCTGCACGAGCAGGTCCCGGCTGTTGTTGGCCAGCGACATCTCGTGCTCGCGCTCGAAGGTCTTGGTGCCCGCGTCGGCCTCGTCACCCGAACCCTCGCTGCTCTGGTCACGCTTGAGGCTCTCGCTGGCCGCCTCGGCGTTCTCGATCTCCCTGCGCAGCTCGGCCGCCTGCTCGTCGAGCTCGACCCGGATGTCCTCGAGCTCGGCCTTGCTCCAGGCGTCCGCCCCCGTCAGGGGACCGGAGGGGATCACCGCAGGGGCGGCCTTCGCCGCGCGCGTGGCGGCCTTTGCCGGCGCCTTGGCTGCCGGCGCCGCAGCGCTGGGGGTGGGGGCGGGGGCGGCCTTTGCCGACGGAGCCTTATTCACTGCAGCCTTCGCGGGGGCGGCCTTCGCCGGCGGGACCTTCGCTGCAGCCTCCGCGGGCG
>JAHWJP010000204.1 GCA_019348355.1 Actinomycetota bacterium | reverse complement strand
CCGGGTGAGCGCCGCGCCCTACGACCGCCTGCGCCTCACCGCCCTGCGCTACGCCGTCAACGACGAGTCCGAGCAGTACGTCGCGGTCATGCGCGTCTTCACCGCCGGCACGGCGGGCCTGCTGTCCGACCTGTCGGCCCGCGAGGTCGCCGACAGCCTGCACGACCAGCACGGTCTGGAGCTCGACGTCGACGTCGTCGACGCCCGGCTGTCCTACCTGGTCAACCACGGCAACCTCGCGCGCAGCCCGCGCGAGACCGAGGCCCGCAGCATCCGGGAGTACCTCACCACCCGCGCCCGCTACCAGCTCACCCAGCGCGGCGAGCTGGTCCACCGTCAGGTCGAGGAGCTGCTCGCCGCGACCGACGAGGTGCGCGAGGTCTCCACCGAGATGCTCGGCGGCATCCTCGCTGGCCTGCGGGTTCTCGAGGCGTACGACGCAGCAGCGCTGTCCGACGCGGATGCGGACGCGGTGGCCGGCCAGGTGGCGACGGTGTTCGCGCAGTTCGAGCGGCTGGTCACCAGCACCCGGGCCTTCTACGCCAGCCTGAGCCAGGTGCTGTCGCGCTACGACCTCGGGCGCGAGGACTTCCAGGCCTTCAAGGCCGCCCTGATCGACTACATGCAGCGCTTCGTCGACCAGATCGCCCGCACCATGCCGCAGATCGGCGAGCTGCTCCGCGGCATCGACCCGGCACCCCTGCTCGCCCGGGCCAACGCCGGCACCCGGCTCGTCGGCCTCGACGGCGCGCAGGCGAGCAGGAGCACCGGCCTGGCCGAGGCCGACTGGGACGGGTTGCGGGCCTGGTTCCTCGGCACACCGGGCCGCCCGAGCGACGCCGAGGAGGTGCGCACCCTCGCGACGCGGGCCATGCGCGCCCTGCTGGTCAACCTGCGCCGCCTCGCCACCAGCACCGACCGCGAGGTCAGCCGTTACGCAGACCTGGTCCGGCTGGCGCGCTGGTTCGACGACAGCGACGCCGACCAGGCAGCGGCGCTGTGGGCGGCGGCGTTCGGGCTCTACCCGTGCCGGCACCTCGGGTTCGCCGCGGACACCGACGGCGACCCCGCGCCGGCGACCAGCTCGTGGTGGCGCGCCCCGGTGGCCGACGTGCCGGTGATGCTGCGCACCAGCGGCGAGCGCAAGGCCGCCGGCGCCAGCGCCCGGCGCGAGGACTTCGGCGCCGTGAAGGCCCAACGGCTGCGGGAGCGCGCGGCGGCCGAGGCGGCTCGCAGCAAAGCCCTCCAGGAGTTGCAGGCGCTGGTCGGCCAAGAGCTGACCGACGTCAGCGACGAGGCCCGCGTGCAGCTGCTGGAGCTGCACGCCCGCGCGCTGTCCGGTGCCGGCGGCGCACTCACCGAGGCCAGCGCCACCGCAGCGCTGCCGGACGGCACGTCGGTGCGCCTGCTCGTACGCCCGACGCCGGGCCGGCAGACCCGGCTCACCAGTCCCGCCGGCGCGTTGTGCTTGCACGACCTGACTGTCAACCTCACATGAGCGCCGAGGACACCCAGGTCGCGGCCGAGCGCCGCACCGCGCTGCGGGCGCTGCTGCTTCACCCGTTGCTCACCGCCGACGGACCCCGGGCCGACGACCTGCTGCTCGTGCGCAAGCACCGCGAGCACCTGCAGCGACTGTGCGCGGAGGGCCTGGGCTACCGCCTGGTCGTCGAGCCCAAGGTCGCCCGGTTGTTCAAGGCCGGCCTCGGCCGCGACGCGAGCAGGCCGCTCCGCAAGAAGACGACCAGCAGCGGTCGCGGGCGGCCCTTCGACCCGCGCGGCTACGCGCTGCTCTGCCTGACCCTGGCCGCGCTCACCCGCTGCTCCGGACAGCTGCTGCTCGACGAGCTCGTCGCCCAGGTGCGCAGCGCCGTGGCCGACGCCGGCCTCGCCGTCGACCTCGACACGGTGGCGGACCGCCGGGCGCTGGCCGCGGCGCTGGGCGTCCTGGTCGAGCTCGGCGTCCTCGTCGAACGCGACGGTGACCTGGCCCGCTTCGCCGACGACGCGAGCGCGCAGAGCCTGCTCGACGTACGCCGCGAACGCCTCCGCCTGCTGGTCGCGGCTGGGCTGTCCGGCGCGCAGAGCCCGCAGGACCTGCTCGACGCCGCGGCGCTGCCCAGCGCCGCCGGCGGTGCCCGCGTCGCCGTGCGCCGCAGGCTGCTGGAGTCCCCGGTGCTGTCGGTCACCGACCTGACCGCCGACCAGGTCGAGTGGTGGAGCCGCAACCGCAACCGCGAACGTGACTGGCTGCGCGACAACGCCGGGCTCGAGCTCGAGCTGCGGGCCGAGGGCGCGCTGGCGATCGACCCCGACGAGGTGCTGACCGACGTCGCCTTTCCCGGCACCGGATCGGCCCGGCACGCCGCCCTGTTCGTGCTCGAGCGGATCGCCGACGCCGCTCGGGAGCCGGCCCGCGGCGCCGACGTCGCCGACCGGGTCTGGCGCCCCGTCGCCGATTTCGACGGCGCGCTCGCGGTCGTGGTGGCCGAGCACGGCCGCGGCCTGAAGAAGGCGTACGACGACGTCGCGCTGCTGCGGACCGACGTGATCGAGGTGCTCACCGAGAGCGGACTGCTCCGGCGTACCGACGATGGCTTCGCGGTGCATGCGGCTGCGGCCCGCTACGCCGCGCGGACGTCGTACGCCGAAGGTCTGTTCTGATGGCGCGCGACCCGCACCGCTACCGGCTGACGCGCGCCGGGGTGCTGAACGTCTGGCAGTACGACGAGCAGGTGTTCACCTTCGCCGACGGGCGGCTGCTGCTGCGCGGGACCAACGGCGCGGGCAAGAGCAAGACGCTGGAGATGCTGCTGCCGTTCGTGCTCGACGGCGACAAGGCGCGCATGACCGCGACCGGCCGGCAGGGCAGCCAGCTGCTGTGGCTGATGTCCGACGGCGCGAGCGGCACCGGCACCCGGATCGGCTACCTCTGGGTCGAGCTGGCCCGGGTCGACGCGAGCGGCGAGGCGCAGGTCGTGACGTGCGGCATCGGGCTGCGCTTCTCCGCGGGCGCCCGGACGGTGTCCACCTGGCAGTTCACGGTGCCGGGCGCCGTACCCGACCTGTGCGAGCCTGATGGCACGCCGCTGTCCATGCCTCGGTGCAAGGAGCTGGTGGATTCCTTCGGCGGCAGCGCCTTCGAGTCGCCGCGGGCCTACAAGGAGCACGTGGGCCGGCTGCTGTTCGGCCTCCAACCGCAGGCGTACGACGACCTGCTGCGGCTGCTCTACTGGCTGCGCCAGCCGCAGGTCGGCGAGGACATCGACCCGGCCCGGCTCGTCGCGATGCTCGACGAGGCGCTGCCGGCCCTCGACGACGACGCCGTGCGCCAGGTGGGCGAAGCCTTCGACGACCTGGCCGAGCACGGCGAGCGGGTCGAGAAGCTGGCGGCCGCTGCCGCCGCGGTCGCGGCATCGGCGGCGGTCTACCGGCGCTACGCCGCCACCGTCGTGCAGGAGCGGGCCGCTGCCGCGCTGGCCGCGGAGAAGGAGCGCGCCGCCCGGGCGCGCGCCGTGGGACAGGAGTCGGCGGCGCTCGAACAGGTCGTCGCTGCGCTGGAGGCCGCGGAGACCGAGCAGCGGGCAGCGGGGGAGCGGCTGGCGCAGGCCGCGAGCCGGGTGCAGGTCCTCGAGTCCGGGCCGCTGGCGCGCAACCAGCAGGTGCTGCGGGAGAAGCAGCGCCGGGCCTCCGACTTGACGGACGCGGCAGTGCGGACGCGGGAGGCCGCCGACCGGGCCACCGCGAGGGCGGAGAACGGCCGGGC
>JAHWJP010000203.1 GCA_019348355.1 Actinomycetota bacterium | reverse complement strand
CCATCGCGCCGCCCATCCCCTTGACCATCTTGCCGGGGATCATCCAGTTGGCGAGGTCGCCGCGCTCGGACACCTGCATCGCCCCGAGCACCGCCACGTCGACATGGCCGCCGCGGATCATCGCGAACGACGATGCCGAGTCGAAGTAGGACGCCCCCGGTCGGACCGTCACGGTCTCCTTGCCGGCGTTGATGAGATCAGGGTCGACGGCATCCTCGGCGGGATACGACCCGACCCCGAGGACCCCGTTCTCGGAGTGCAGCACGACGGAGACGCCGGGCAGGACGTAGTTCGGAACCAGCGTCGGCAGGCCGATCCCCAGATTGACGTACGAGCCGTCGGCAAGCTCGCGGGCCACCCGGGCGGCCAGCTGCTCACGCGTCAGCACGGCTCACCGTCCGTCGCTCGATCCGCTTCTCGACGCCCGGGGCGTGCACGACCCGCTGGACGAGGATGCCGGCCGTGTGCACGCGTGCCGGGTCGAGCTCCCCGGGCTCGACGAGCTGCTCCACCTCGGCGATCGTGATGCGGCCGGCGGCGGCGCACAGCGGGTTGAAGTTCTGCGCGGACTTCTCGTAGACGAGGTTGCCGTGCCGGTCGCCGACGCGCGCGTGCACCAGCGCGAAGTCGGTACGGATCGCCCGCTCGAGCACGTAGCGCCGGCCGTCGAACTCGCGCACCTCCTTGGGCTCGGAGGCCAGCGCGACACCACCCGCCCCGTCGTAGCGCAGCGGCAACCCGCCGTCGGCGACCTGCGTGCCGACACCGGCCGGCGTGTAGAAGGCGGGGATGCCGGCACCGCCTGCGCGCAGCCGCTCGGCCAGCGTCCCCTGGGGGGTCAGCTCCACCTCCAGCTCGCCGCACAGGAACTGCCGCTCGAACTCCTTGTTCTCCCCGACGTAGGAGCCGGTGGTGCGCCGGATCCGCTTGGCGGCCAGCAGCATGCCCAGACCCCACTGGTCCACTCCGCAGTTGTTGCTGACCGTCTCCAGGTCGCTGACCCCCGTCTCGAGCAGCGCCTCGATCAGCGCCGTCGGGATGCCGCACAGCCCGAAGCCCCCGACGGCCAGCGACGAGCCGTCGACGATGTCCGCCACGGCCTCCACCGCGCTGGCCACGACCTTGTCCACGCGTCGGACCTTAGCCGCACAATGGAGCGCGTGACCGCCCCTGCCGCGACTCGCGCCGAGGCGAGCACGACATACCGTCCCGAACTGCCGGTCGACGTTCTCCGGACCCTGTCACCGCTGCGCCGGGGGGCCGGTGACCCGACCCACCGGGTGACCGGGGACGGCGCCGTCTGGCGCACGACACTGCTGGCCAGCGGCGCCGCCACGTACCGGATCGCCCAGCTCGCCCTGCACGAGATCTCCTGCCAGGCGTGGGGGCCGGGGGCCGAACAGGCCGTCGCAGGGCTGCCGGACCTGCTCGGGGCGTGCCGTCCGGTCACCGGCTTCGACGCCCGCCACCCCCTGCTGGCGGACACCGCGAAGCGCCATCCGGGTCTGCGCATCCCGCGGACCGGGCGGGTGGTCGAGGCGCTCGTCCCCGCCGTCCTCGAGCAGAAGGTCACCGGGAAGCAGGCGCGCGCGTCCTTCCGATGGCTCGTGACCAGATACGGCACGCTCGCTCCCGGGCCGGCGCCCGACGGCATGCGGGTCCCGCCGTCGGCGCAGACCTGGCGCCGGGTGCCGTCGTGGGAGTGGCACCGCGCCGGTGTCGGGCCGCAGCGTTCGCGCACGATCTGCCTGGCCATGCAGCATGCCGAGCGACTCGAGCAGGCCGTCGACATGAGCCCGGCCGCCGCGGCGGCGCGGTTGTCGGCGGTGCCCGGCATCGGAGCATGGACGGTGGCCGAGGTGGCGCAGCGGGCGCTCGGGGACAGTGACGCCGTCAGCGTCGGCGACTACCACCTCTCGCAGTACGTCGGCTGGGCGCTGATCGGCCGGCCGCTCGACGACGAGGGCATGCTCGCGCTGCTGGATCAGTGGCGCCCGCACCGCTACCGCGTCGTGCGGCTGCTGGAGTGCAGCGGCTACGCCAAGCCGCGGTTCGGTCCCCGGATGACCGTCGAGGACCACCGCGCCCGCTGACACCGGGGTTGGGGCACACTGCCCGGCATGGCCCAGAAGTCCTTCGACGATCCTGCCCTCCGCGCCTGCATGGCGCAGTACCTCGCGACCGCGGTCGCACTCGACGAGGCGGCCGACCTCGGCGCCGAGCCGCGTGACGTGCTCGAACTGGCCGAGGCCAAGGCAATGGCCGGCATGGCGTTACGTAGACGGCTGGGCGAGCTGGGCTGGTCGGTCTCGGGGCCGCAGCACACCTCCCTGTAGCCGGCGCGCAGGTCAGCGCACGACGCAGAAGTCCGCCGGATCGCGGGGGACCCGGGGCGGTGCCGGCGAAGCGGGGTGACCGACCGCGACGGCGCCCATCGGCTCCCAGGAGGGCGCGAGCTCGAGCACCCCGCGGACGACGTCCGGGCAGAACAGCGTGCTGCCGACCCAAGCGCTGCCGAGCCCTTCGACGGCCAGCTGGACGAGCAGGTTCTCGATGCCGGCCCCCATCGCCAGCAGGAACATCGCCTGCTCGGCGCCGGCCCGCCGGGCATCGGGATAGGAATGCGCCGCGTCGCGGACCAGGCACGGCACGACGAGGCAGGGCGCGGCACGTAGCACCTCGCCGCGGTGCAGTCGCCTGTCGATGGCGTCGTCGGGCAGGCCGTCGGCCCGCAGATCCTGCGCCCACCGCTGCCTCATCGCGTCGAGCAGCAACCGCGACCGCTGCTCGACGAGCACGAAGCGCCAGGGGGTCGTCCCGTGCGGGGCGGGCGCGGTCACCGCGGCGGCGACGGCACGCAGCACAACATCGCGGGCGACCGGTCGGTCGTCGAAGGCGCGTACGGTCCGGCGCAGCCCGACCGTCTCCCGGTGCGCCTCGGCGGTGCCCAGCCGGAACCAGTCCTGCTCCGCCGGTCGCACCAGGGCGCCGGCGTCACGTCCGTCGTCGGGCAGCGCGAGCCCGCGCACGACGGCGACCGGGACGCCGTCGGTCTTGCCCATGACCAGTTCGGCGGCGCTCGCCAGCTCGTCCGCGACGGCGATCTCACTGACCTCGAGGGTGGCGCCGAAGCTGTCCGGATTGCCGCGCGCGTCACGCACGGGCGCCAGACCCGCCACGCCGATGGCGAGGTCGACCTGTCCGACCCGCCACGGCCGACCCATCGTGTCGGAGACGACGACGGCGACCCGCCGCCCGGTGAGCGTCTCGAGCCGGTCCCGCAACGTGCGTGCACTGGCGTCAGGATCCACTGGCAGCAGAGCAACCTCGTCACCGCGTACGTTGCTCGCGTCGACGCCCGCCGCAGCGAGCACGAGGCCGTTGCGGTTCTGCGTGATGACGGTGGCGCCGCGGCGGGCCACCACGCGTACGGTCTCGTCTGCCACCGCCTGCTGCCGCACGGCCTCCCGGTCGGTGCCGACCGGCACCGGAACGAGCCGACCCTCAGCCTTGCTGAGCACCTTGCTCGTGACGACCACCACGTCGCCGTCCTCGAGGGCGGTGGCGGTGGCGATCAGAGCGGCGAGGTCGTCGCCGGGTCGGATCTCCGGCAACCCCTCGACGCCGGTGACGGTGAACTCAGGCACCAGCCAGCTCCAGGGCCGCGCGGGCCATCGCGGTGGTGGCGTCCATGTCGGTCATGAGCAGCGGTACGGCGCGCACCTCGACGCCGGGCACCGTCGCGCCGGCGTCGGCGGTGTCGACGAGCCAGCCGTC
>JAHWJP010000202.1:1193-3788 GCA_019348355.1 Actinomycetota bacterium | reverse complement strand
CAGTCGCACACATCGCTCGACCAGCTCAAGCAGCGAGCGGCCGCCCAGCCGGCTGCCCTCGACGGCGTCGCCCCGCTGCGCCAGCCGGGCGTCGCCGTCATCGCGGAGGTGAAGCGCAGCAGCCCGTCCAAGGGGGCGCTCGCGGCAATCGCTGACCCGGCCGGCCTCGCCGCTGACTACGAGGCGGGCGGGGCCAGCGTCATCAGTGTGCTCACCGAGGGCCGCAAGTTCGGTGGCAGCCTCGCCGACCTCGAGGTGGTCCGGGCACGCGTCGCGGTTCCCTTGCTGCGCAAGGATTTCGTCGTCTCCAGCTATCAGCTGTGGGAGGCCAGGGCGTACGGCGCGGACCTCGCCCTGCTCATCGTCGCCGCGCTCGAGCAGCCGGCCCTCGTCTCACTGGTCGAACGCACCCGCTCGCTCGGGATGACCGCGCTCGTCGAGGTGCACGACGAGGACGAGCTCGGCCGCGCCCTCGACGCGGGCGCCCGCGCGATCGGCGTCAACGCCCGCAACCTCAAGACCCTCGAGGTCGACCGCAGCGTCTTCGGCCGGCTCTCGCCGCTCATCCCCGACGGCGTCGTGAAGATCGCCGAGTCCGGCGTGCGCGGCCCGCACGACCTGCTCGCCTACGCCGCCGCGGGCGCCGACGCGGTCCTGGTCGGGGAGGGAGTGGTCAGCGGCGGCAACCCCCGGCAGGCCGTCGCCGAGCTGGTCACCGCCGGCAACCACCCGTCCGCGCGCGGGCTCGCGCCGTGAGCTCGCCGGACTCCTCTGGGCACTTCGGCCCGTACGGCGGACGTTTCGTTCCCGAGGCGCTCGTCGCGGCGCTGGACGAGCTCACCGCGGCGCACCTTGCCGCCCGTACCGATTCGGTGTTTCTCGCCGAGCTGGACCGGCTGCTCACGACGTACGCCGGGCGGCCGACGCCACTGAGCGATGCGCGCCGGCTGTCCGAGCGCCTCGGCGGAGCCCGCATCCTGCTCAAGCGCGAGGACCTGGCGCACACCGGCAGCCACAAGATCAACAATGTCCTGGGGCAGGCGCTGTTGACCAAGGCGATGGGCAAGAAGCGGGTCATCGCCGAGACCGGCGCCGGTCAGCACGGTGTCGCGACCGCGACCGCCTGCGCGCTGTTCGGCTTCGACTGCACCGTCTACATGGGTGAGGAGGACACCCGTCGGCAGGCGCTCAACGTCGCCCGGATGCGCCTGCTCGGCGCCGAGGTCGTTCCGGTCAGCAGCGGCACGAAGACGCTCAAGGACGCGACCAACGAGGCGATGCGGGACTGGGTCACCAACGTCGAGACGACGCACTACGTCATCGGCTCGGTCGTCGGGCCGCACCCGTTTCCCATGCTGGTGCGGGACTTCCAGCGGATCATCGGTGTGGAGGCCCGCCAGCAGTGCCTCGAGCTCGTCGGCCGGCTGCCCGACGCAGTTGTGGCCTGCGTCGGTGGCGGGAGCAACGCGATGGGGCTGTTCCATCCGTTCCTCGACGACGCCTCCGTCGCCCTTCTCGGCTGCGAAGCCGGCGGCGACGGGGTCGAGACCGGACGCCACGCGGCGCCGCTCACCGCCGGCAGCCCCGGTGTGCTGCACGGCTCGCGCAGCTATCTGATGCAGGACGAGGACGGCCAGACCCTTGACACGACCTCCATCAGCGCCGGCCTGGACTACCCCGGTGTCGGCCCGGAGCATTCACTGCTGCGCGACAGCGGCCGGGCCACCTACACCGGAATCCCGGACGGGCAGGCCATGGCCGCACTCGAGGTCGTCGCGAAGTCCGAGGGCATCCTCGTCGCGATCGAGACGGCGCACGCCTTCGCCGGCGCGTTCGCCTGGATCGAGCAGCAGGGCGGCGACCCGGCCGAGCTGGTCGTGATCGTCAACAGCTCCGGGCGCGGTGACAAGGACGCCGACACCGCGGCCCGCTGGTTCGGCCTGGTGACCGGTGAACAGGTCGCCGAGTCGGAGTTGGTCCGCGCGCGCGAAGGGGAGCAGCCGTGAGCCGGCCAGCTCACTCGTACGTGAAACAGCGATGCGCAGGCGCACCCCGTCGGGCTTGTCCGTGTGTGCTCAGACGCTGCCGGACGAGCCGACAAGGCCGGCCTTCGGTCGCGACGGTGAGTGGGCCTACACCAATGTCTTGTTGTCCCTGCGCCGGGGCGATCAGAGCTTCGACGAGGTGGAGGTCGACGCTGAGCGGGCCGCAGCGTTCGAGCGCACCCTGCGCCGACAGCTCGGCCTGTAGGGCCGTCAGGACGAGGGCGAGTAGCCGTGAGCCCACACTTTCTTCGGCTGGGTGGGACATCATGGCTGGATGCGGATCAGGTGGCTGGTAGCGGCGCTCGCCCTGACCGTCGGGGCAGCCGGTTGCGGGACGCCCGTCGCAGACGACGCTGCGCCAGTCCGAGAAGCGACGAACGAGGTGGCTCCGACGCCTGTCGTCCTCACCCCGGCCCCCGCCGCCACAGCCGCTCCGCCGGTGGCTCCACCCGCGACGATCGTTGCCGCGCCGCCAGCCCCGTTGTCCCTGCCGCCCCCCGTCCCCGATCCGGTCGTCGTCACCTCACCGGCCGCCTCGCCCTCGCCCTCG
>JAHWJP010000202.1:0-1093 GCA_019348355.1 Actinomycetota bacterium | reverse complement strand
CGCCCTCGGTGGCCCCACCGGCCCCGGCGCGGCCTCGCGTCCGCTCGGTGGTGGAGCAGCCGTGGACGCCGTTCGCGACCGTACTCGGGCTGACACTCCACCACCCGTCGCGGCGAATGGAGCGGATCGGGTTCCACCAGTCGAGTCACGACGGCGCCCGCATGCTCGATCCGCTGCCGACCGCTGCCGACCCCGTCACCTTGACCACCCGCAACCGCGGGACCGGGGCGCGGACGTCGGCCGACATGGTGATGGACCCACAGGTGGAGGTCCGCGCACCGGTGGACGGCACCGTGATCCGCAGTGGGACCTACGTCCTCTACTGCAAGTACTCCGACGACTTCGTGGTCATCGAGCCGGTGGACCGGCCCGGACTCGAGGTCAAGATGATCCATATCGACGGGGTCCGGGTGAAGGCCGGTGACCGCGTCGTCGCTGGCAAGACCGTGCTCGCCCCGAGGCCGACACAGCTTCCGTTCGAGTCGCAGGTCGACCGGCTCCGGTCGGCCGATCCAGCCTGGCCGCATGTCCACCTCGAGGTCGTCGACACCGCCATTCCCGACCGACCTTCCCCCGGCGGTGGCTGCCCCTGACGAACGGGGCCCGCGATGAGCACGCTCGACGAGCTGTTCACCCGCTGCCGCGAAGAGGGCCGGGCGGCGCTGATCGGTTACCTGCCGGCCGGCTTCCCGTCGTACGCCCTGGCCGTTGCGGCGATGACGGCGATGGTGGAGGGCGGCGTCGACGCCGTCGAGGTCGGCATGCCGTACTCCGATCCGCTGATGGAGGGGCCGGTCATCCAGGCCGCTCACCAGGCGTCGCTCGACGCGGGGACCCGGCAGGCCGACGTGCTGCGCACCGTCGCCGCGGTCGCTGCCACGGGCGCACCGACGCTGGTGATGGGCTACTGGAACCCGGTGCACCGCTACGGCTTCCGCCGCTGGGGGCAGGCGCTCAAGGACGCCGGGGGAGTCGGGGCGATCACGCCTGATCTCATCCCCGAGGAGGCGCCGGAGTGGCTGGAGGTCTGCCGTGACCTCGACCTCGACCCGGTGTTCCTCGTCGCGCCGAGCAGCACCGACGAGCGGATCGC
>JAHWJP010000201.1:1492-3790 GCA_019348355.1 Actinomycetota bacterium | reverse complement strand
CCATCGACAGCCCGAACAGGAACGCGAAGATCAGCACCGGCAGCCAGAAGGTGACCGCCCCGGTGGCCGTGACGTCGAACACCGCCTCCGAGCCGTAGCCCTTCTGCCAGAACAGGACCACGAAGCCGAAGGTCGCGGCCACCGACAGCACGTTGAGCAGCACCGCCTTGAGCGGCAGCAGCAGCGAGCGGAACGCGCGTACGAGCAGCAGGAAGGTGACCAGGGCGATCAGGGCCATCACCAGCGGGAAGCGCTTGAACACCGCGTCGCTGTAGTCGAGGACGGTCGCGCCTGGGCCGGCGACGCCGACCACCCCGTCGATGCCGGCGACGGTGTCGCGGATGCGCTCGACGACCTCGGCGGCCTGGATGTCGACCAGCTCGCGCTCCGGGATCACCGAGACCACGGCCGTGCCCGCCTTGCGCCAGGTCGGGTCGTCGGGGAAGACCGTGAAGGCGACCCCGTCCAGAGCGCCCACCTGTCGTACGACCTGCTCGGCGGAGGCTTCCGCGTCGTTCCCGCCCACGAGGATTTCGAGCGGCGTGACGATCCCGGCCGGCACCCCGCCCGCCCGCAGGTCGGCGAGGGCTTCCACGGCCGGGCCTTGCTTCGCGAGCGACTCGGTGCGGGCCTGACCCACCCGGATGTCGAACACCGGCGCGACGAGCAGCCCGAGCAGCACGAAGCCGACCCCGGCGGCAAGGAAGCGGCGAGAACTGATGCCCCGCGCCCAGGCCGACCAGGCCTTCGAGGCGCTGTTCTCGTGGCGGACCCGCGGCCAGTCGACCTTCGGGCCGATGCCGGCGAGCAGCGCCGGGAGCAGGGTGAGCACGACCAGCGAGCTGACGATGGGGATGAGCATGCCGCCGATGCCCATGCTGCGCAGAAAGGGGACCGGCACGACGATGAGCGCGACCAGGGAGATCGCGACCGTGGCGGCGGAGGCGACAACGGCGCTGCCGGCCGTGCGCATCGCCTCGACGACGGCAGCGCCGTTCTCCCGCCCGTGCTCGCGCTCCTCCCGCCAGCGGGTGACGACCAGCAGCGAGTAGTCGATCGCGACGCCGAGGCCGACCAGCGCGATGAGGAACTGCACGACGAAGCTGATGTCGGTCAGATAGCTGACCGCCAGCACGCACAGGAACGTCGACAGGATCGACACCAGCGCGATGACCAGCGGGACGAAGGCCATGAACGAGGCGAACACGAACAGCAGCACGATCAGCGCGCCGAACGCCCCCAGCAGGGTCTCGGACAGCACACTCGGGGGCTCGCCCCCCTCGGAGCTCTCGGCGTTGCCCTCGGACAGCTCGATGTAGCCGGTGGTGCGTACCTCGAAGCCCGTCTCCTGCGCCTGGGCCGCGAACAGGTCCTTGGCCTTGCGGAAGGCCGGTTCGAAGGTGAAGCTGGTGAACTTCTCGTCGACGATCACGCCGTACGCGGTGCGGCCGTTCTCGGTGGTGAAACGGTCCGAACCGGTGTTGCCCTCCCACGCGACGCGGTACTGCGGGAAGTTCTCCTGCACCGCCTCGAAGACGCCGTCGACGGCGGCCTGCTCGTCGTCGACCGTGGTGCCGGACGGCACGGTGACCGCGACGATCGTCGTGCCCTCGTCCGGGCCGCTGCCGTAGGTCTCGAGCAGCTTCTTCTCCGTCTCGAAGCCGGGCTGTCCCGGGAGCGAGAAGTCGAAGCTGAGCCGGTCGACGGTGGTTCCCGACGTCGCGCCGCCGGCCAACATGGCGACGAGCCAGAACAGGGCGACGAGCATCTTGTGACGTAGGACGAACTGCGCGAGCCGGACCATGGCGCTCCCCTCCCGTTGCGCCCCCCGGCGCAGCTGATGCCGACCGTACGACTTCGAGTAGGTGCTTTGCGAAAAATTCAGGGAAAGTTCAGGGTCCCGCCGGTCACTCGAGCAGGTTGTCCCGGGTGGGTGGGGCGTTGACCAGGGAGTACGCCGCCCGCTCCAGGTGTTCCCAGATCGCCGCGCGCGCGTCGTCGGGGAGCTCCAGCTCGGCCATGGCCGCGCGCATCAGCGCCAGCCAGGCGTCGCGCTCGCGTTCGCCGACCTGCCAGGCGACGTGCCGCATCCGCAGCCGGGGGTGGCCGCGCTGCTCGGAGTAGGTGGTGGGCCCGCCCCAGTACTGCACGAGGAACATCCGCAGCCGGTCCTCGGCCGGGCCGAGGTCGTCGGGGTAGAGCGGGCGCAGGACCGGGTCACCCGCCACGCCCCGGTAGAACGACGCCACGAGCTGGCGGAACACCGGCTCGCCGCCGACCTGTTCGTACACGCTGGTC
>JAHWJP010000201.1:0-1392 GCA_019348355.1 Actinomycetota bacterium | reverse complement strand
AGCGCCGGCGATGTTGGCCAGCATGCCGCCGAACACGATGCCGTGGAACGGCGCGACCGACCACCAGTAGGCGTGGCCGGCGAGCCCCCGCGGGTGGAACAGCGCCCGCTGCACGAAGATCGTCCGGCCGTCCTCCACCTCGACGCCGAGCTCCAGCCACGCGGCGCCGGGCAGCTTCATCTCGGCCCGCAACCGGAGCAGCTGCTCGTCGACGATCTCCTCGACCCGCCAGAAGTCCAGCGACTCACCGATGTACAGCTGGTCGGGGTCGCGCCGGCCGCGGCCCAAGCCGACGCCGCCGAACAGCCGGTCCACCTGCCCGCGCACCGCCCAGGCGAGCGGGAAGGAGTACCACCCGTGCTCGCCGCCGATCCCCTCGATCACCCGCCAGAGGTCCTGCGGCTCGGCGTCGACCTGCCGCTGCCGCAGGTCCTCGTACAGCGAGCCGCCGGCCCACGCCGGGTCGCTCGGCAGCGGGTCGGAGGGGGCGCCGGGCCAGCTGGCCGACGACCAGCGCGTCTCGACGGTCGCCTGCCGAACCTGTCGCAGGGCGAGGCGGGCGGAGTCCTCGAAGCCCAGCAGGCCCTCCGGCGGGTCCGGCACGTACCGCTTGATGTCGTCCTCAGCGCAGACGACCTCGTTGACGAGCGAGCGCACCAGCGGCTTGGCGAGCGCCGCCGGGACCGGGGTGACCAGGTTGACCCAGTGCCCGGACAGTCGCGGGGTCAGCAGCGGTACGGGCAGGATGAGCCGCTTGCGCAGGCCGGCGACGACGGCGTAGCGCTTCATCATCTCCAGGTAGGTCAGGACGTCGGGGCCGCCGATGTCGAAGCGACGCGACACCTCGGGCGGCAGCGTCGCCGCCCCGACCAGGTAGGTCAGGACGTCGTGCACCGCGATCGGCTGGATCCGGCTGGAAACCCACTTCGGCGTGATCATCGCCGGCAGCCGCTCGGTGAGGTAGCGCAGCATCTCGAACGACGCCGACCCGCTCCCGACGATCACCGCCGCCTGCAGCACCGCCGTGGGGACGCCGCTGTCGAGCAGCAGCTGGCCGACCTCGGCGCGCGAGGCGAGGTGTGGGGAGAGCTGTTCTTGGGCGGGCACGAGGCCGCCGAGGTAGACGATCCTGTCGACGCCGGCCCGTCTGGCGGCGGCCCCAAAGGCGCCGGCGGCGAGCCGGTCGGTCTGCTCGAACTGCTCGCCGTCGCCGATCGAGTGGATGAGGTAGTAGGCGACGTCGACCCCGGCGAGGGCCGCGTCGAGCGGGCCGGGGTCGGGGCTCGAGCCGACCGTCCCCAGTGCGTCGGCCTCGACGACCTGCACCGACCCGGCCCATGGCACGTCGCGCAGGCGGTCGGCGTCGCGCGTCATGGCGCGCACGACGTGGCC
>JAHWJP010000200.1 GCA_019348355.1 Actinomycetota bacterium | reverse complement strand
GCGGTCGCCGCGCGGGTCGCGGCGCGCGAGCCGGGCGTCGAGGTCGACCCGCTTCCGGCAGGCACCGGCCGGCTGGCCCACCTGCGCCGACGGCTGCCGCTCGGCGGGCGGGGCGCGCCGGAGGGCCCCACCGACCCCGACGAGCTGGCCGCACCCGGCGAACCGATCGAGCAGGTGCACTGACAGAACGCCGTTCGGTTTGCCGTATCCTTTCCGGCATCGACCGCGCCAGCCGCCCTGACCTGCCGTCCCGATCCGTTGGAGTCGACCGTGCCCGAAGCCGTCATCGTCGCGACCGCCCGCTCACCGATCGGACGGGCCTTCAAGGGCTCGCTTCAGGACGTCCGGCCGGATGACCTGGCCGCCTCGATCATCCAGGCCGCCCTCGACAAGGTGCCCTCCCTGGACCCTCGCGAGATCGACGACCTGATGCTCGGCTGCGGCCTGCCCGGCGGGGAGCAGGGCATGAACATGGGCCGCGTCGTCGCGGTCAGCCTCGGCATGGACTTCCTGCCGGGGACGACGATCACCCGCTACTGCTCCTCGTCGCTGCAGACGACCCGCATGGCCCTGCATGCGATCAAGGCCGGTGAGGGAGAGGCGTTCATCTCCGCCGGCGTCGAGACGGTCAGCCGTTTCCTTGTTGGCAACAGCGACATGATCAACGGGCAGAAGCTCACCAACCCGAGCTACGACGAGGCTCAGGCCCGGACCGCGAAGGTGGCCGAGAACGGCGCCGGCGGCTGGGTCGACCCGCGGGAGGACGGCCAGCTGCCCGACGTCTACATCGCGATGGGTCAGACCGCAGAGAACCTCGCCCTGCTGCGGGGCGTCAGCCGCGAGCAGATGGACTCCTTCGCCGCCCGCTCCCAGCAGCTGGCGGAGAAGTCCATCGCCGACGGCTTCTTCGCCCGCGAGATCACCCCGGTGACGACCCCCGACGGCACCGTCGTTCGCGTCGACGACGGTCCGCGCGCCGGCACCACCGTCGAGACGCTGGCCGGACTGAAGCCGGTCTTCCGGCCGGACGGCCGCATCACCGCCGGCAACGCCTGCCCGCTCAACGACGGCGCCGCCGCAATCATCGTCATGAGCGACACCAAGGCCCGCTCGCTCGGCCTCACGCCGCTGGCCCGCATCGTGTCGACCGCAGTCACCGGCCTGTCGCCCGAGATCATGGGCCTCGGGCCGGTGCAGGCCACCCGCCTCGCCCTGCAGCGCGCCGGCAAGACCGTCGAGGACATCGACCTGTTCGAGATCAACGAGGCCTTCGCGGCCCAGGTCATCCCCTCCTACGAGGAGCTGGGTATCCCGCTGGACAAGCTCAACGTCCACGGCGGGGCGATCGCGCTGGGCCACCCGTTCGGCTCGACCGGCGCCCGCATCACCACGACGCTGCTCAACGGACTCCAGTCGACGGACACGACCTGGGGACTCGAGACGATGTGCGTCGGTGGTGGCATGGGCATGGCGATGGTGCTCGAACGGCTCAGCTGATCCTGCCCGCCTACGCTCAGCCCAGCAGGCCGCGAAGAAGCGGGAAGCTGCTGTCGAACGAGTCGCCCCGGACCAGCGTGACGTTCCTCACGCCGCCCTTGCTGTTGGCGTAGTCGAGCATCTTGCCCAGGTCGCTCACGTTGTTGCTCAGCGGCGTCGGGGCGATGCTCAGCGTCGAGAGCACACCGAGCGCCTCGCCGGTCACGCTCACGAACGGGCTGCCCGAGTCACCGGGGACTCCGGGGGTCAGCGTGTAGACGGGGTGCGTCCAGCCGCCGCCGGTGGTCCCGAGGCTCACGCCCTCCTTCGGGCTGAGCTCGGTGATGCCGGCCCGCAGGCTCGAGTTGCCGTAGGAGAAGACCTCCTCGCCCAGAGCGACGCCGTCCCGGTCGATGCCGGTCGGGCCGCCGAGCACCGGAATCTGCGGGCTGACCGAGCGCCGGTCGGCGGGGTGGAGCTTCACGAGAGCGAAGTCGTTGTGTGCACACGCATTCTCATCGTCCTCCCCGACCGCTCGCATGGTGAGCCAGGAGTTGTAGACCAGGGTGCCTGGCTTGCTCGCGCCGTCGATCTCGACCTTGGTACCGAGCGGCAACGACTCCGCCTCGCAGCCGTTGGTGTCGGTGGCGGCGCCCATGCCGGAGCAGTGAGCGGCCTGCCCGACGAAGGTGTCCCTGCCATCGGTGAACACGAAGTTCGCGGTGCACTGGGCGCCCTCGGTGAAGGTCATGACGCCGGGGGTGATGTCACCAGCGGCAGCCGTGGCGTTGGTGGCCGCGGCCCCGGCGAAGGCGACGAGCGCGGCGGCGGTGGCCGCCAGGATGCGGGATCTGCTGAGCATGGGGCGCTCCTGAGTGGTTCGGACGCGACGGGTCTTTGGACCCTACATCGGCGTTCTGCACTCCGCTGGGCCGTCACATGCCTTTTGTCCGGCCAGCAGGACGTCGTCGAGCCCGAGCGCCGCAGCCAGGCCCGGCGGGATCCCGTCCTCGAGCAGCTCGACGCGGTGCGCCAGCAGGTGCGCCGCTGCCGGGACGGCGTCGTCGTCCGACAAGCCGGCCCGGACGAGGTCGTTCGCCGACACGGCCAGCTGGTCAGGCAACGCCAGGTCGCTGTCCAGCCGCGGTAGCCGGCGGGCGGGAGCGCCCTCGAACGAAGCCGTACGGTCGACCAGGTCCTGCGCCAGGTGATGGACGAGGTCACCGCGACTTCCCCAGGGTGCCGCGGATGCAGCGAAGCGCGCCGGTGTCCAGAGCCGCAGGCGATCGACGAGCAGGCGAGACTCCCGACGCAACAGCACTGCCCCCCCAGGAGCTGGAGGGGCAGGCACTGGTGCGGCGGGCGGAGCCGGGACGGCTATTCGCGGCCCTGCAGGTAACTGAGCAGTCGCAGGATGTTGATGTAGAGGAAGACCAGTCCGAGGACGAGACCGAAGCTGACCCGCCACGCCTCCTGCTCCGGCACGCCGGCCGCGACCAGCCGGTCGGCCCGGTCGAAGTCCAGCACGAAGGTCAGGGCACCGAAGACGATCAGCCCGAGCGTGAACAGGATCGACAGCCCGGTGTTGCCGCCGCTGATGCCCAACGGGTCACCGCTGGTGAAGGCGCCGGCGAGCAGGTTGAGCAGCAGGACGGCGATCATGCCGATCAAGCCGAAGGTCACGACCTTGGCGAACATCGGGGTGGCGCGCAACCGACCGCTCTTGTAGCCGAACAGCACCGCACCGAAGACCGCAGCCGTGCCGATCACAGCCTGGACGACGATGCCGCTGTAGTCGCCCTCGTAGCTGGCGCTGATCACGCCGAGGAAGACGCCCTGGGTGGCGGCATAGGCCAGAACCAGGGGCGGGCTGACCTGCTTCTTGAAGATGTTGACCATCGCGAGGGCGAACCCGACGAGGCCCGCGATCAGCGCGAACCCGATCGGCACCTGCAAGATCCAAGCGCCCGCACCGACCGTGACGATGATCCCGAGCATGATGCCGGTCTTGACGATCACATCGTCGAGGGTCATCCGCTGCGGAGTGCCGTAGATGCCGGCGACATCGTCGGCGGTCGGGGCCGACCGGTCGAAGCCGACGCCCTGCTGGAGGCTGCGCGCGAGGGGCTCGCTGCGCGCGAAGACGGGGTTGTTGGACTGCGGGCTGCGCATCTGCTGTTCTCCTTCGCTCGGCCCTCGGTCGGGGCCGTGCTACCACTACAACGTACGGGGCATCCCGCCTGTGCCCGCCCGGACAGCGGAAATGCGCACTTCGTGCCCCCGGTGGGATTCGAACCCACAACTCAGCCATTTTAAGTGGCTCGCCACTGCCGGATTGGGCTACGGGGGCC
>JAHWJP010000067.1 GCA_019348355.1 Actinomycetota bacterium | reverse complement strand
CCGCGGAGTGACACCTGTGTAGTACTGGATAAATACTCACACTGCTAGTAGTTAGTAGCGAGCAGTTGCGGTGCGGTCGGCTCCCGTCAGGAACGGTCGGGGATGCTGGGCAGGTGGAGCTCTCGATTCGTCTGTCCCAAGATCACCAGGGGATCGCCGTCGGACCCGCCGGGCGCGTCGGACGGCAACCTCCTGCTGATCGTGTCGGGGAGAGCGCGTGATCGTGGGGGTGGGCGTTGACGTGGTCGAGATCGCCCGGCTGGAGCGGGCTCTGGCGCGCACCCCCCGGCTTGTGCACCGGCTGTTCACCGCCGGTGAGCTGACCGCCACGCGCCCCGGGTCGCTCGCTGCGCGCTTCGCGGCCAAGGAGGCGGTTGCGAAGGCGCTGGGCGCGCCGGGTGGGCTGCGCTGGACCGACGCCGAGGTGGTGAGCGAGGCGAGCGGCCGGCCTCGGCTGGTGTTGCACGGCAGGATCGCGGAAGAGGCTGCCGCGCAGGGCATCACGACCTGGCATCTGTCGCTGTCCCACGACGGGGGTATCGCGACGGCTGTCGTGGTGGCCGAGTCATGACCTCCTCCTCGGCCGGCCCCCGCTCCCCCTCCTCCTCGGCCGGCCCCCGCTCCCCGTCCCGCGCTGATCTTCGCCATCTGGTGGGTGACACGCCGGTGCGGACCGCAAGATGGCGAAGATCACCACAGGGTGGGGGGGTGGTGCCGGCGTGAGGTACGCGCACACCGTGGGGCAGGTCCGCGAGGCGGAGGCGGAGCTGATGGAGCGGCTGCCGCCCGGCGCGCTGATGCAGCGGGCGGCAGCCGGGCTGGCGGTGGCCTGCGCGGGGCGACTCGGCCGCGTCTACGGGTCCCGCGTCGTCCTGCTGGTCGGGTCCGGTGACAACGGGGCCGACGCGCTCTGGGCCGGGGCGCGGCTCGCGGCCCGGGGGGCGGCGGTCACCGCGCTCCTGACCGGCAGCCCGCGCGAGGACGCCCTGGCAGCGTTGCTCGCGGCCGGGGGCCGGGTGAGCGAAACCCTCCCGCGGTGCGGCCTGGTCGTCGACGGGCTGGTCGGCATCGGCGGTCGCGGCCCGTTGCGTCCGGCCGCCGCCGCGTTCGCGACGCAGGTGTCCGGCCGGGACGTGGTCGCCGTCGACCTGCCGAGCGGGGTGGACGCCGACACCGGTGCGGTGGAGGGCGTCGCCGTGCGAGCTGCGCTGACGGTGACGTTCGGCACGTACAAGCCTGGGCTTCTGGTCGGTGCCGGCCGCGGCCACGCCGGGCGGGTGGGCCTGGTCGACATCGGGCTCGCACCCGGGCCGGCGCCGGTCGAGGCGCTCGAGGCCGGTGACGTGGCCCGGCTGCTGCCTACGGGCAAGGCGGTCTCGGACAAGTACAGCCGCGGCGTGCTCGGCGTCGCGGCCGGCTCCCAGACCTACACCGGGGCGGCGGTGCTCTGTGTCGGGGCGGCGGTGCGGGCCGGCGCCGGGATGGTGCGCTTCGCCGGCGCGTCGCACGCCGCCGAGCAGGTGCGGTCCCGCTGGCCCGAGGTCGTGGTGAGCGAGGCGGACGGCGCGGAGGTGACGCAGGCGGGGCGCGTCCAGGCCTGGGTCGTCGGGCCGGGCCTCGGGACCGACGAGCGCGCCGCCGCCACCGTCGAGGCGGTCCTCGCGCAGGACGTCCCGGTGCTGGTGGACGCCGACGCACTGACGGTCTGCGCCGAGCACCTGGACTGGTTGCGCCGCCGGTCGGCGCCGACCCTGCTCACCCCGCACGACCGGGAGTTCGCGCGGTTCGGGGAGCCGGTCGGCAGTGACCGGGTCGGTGCGGCGCGGCGGCTCGCGACCGAGCTCGGCGTCACGGTGCTGCTCAAGGGCGACGCGACGGTCGTGACGGACGCCACCGGTCCGGCGCGCGTGAACCCCACCGGATCGCCGTTGCTGGCGACCGCGGGTACGGGGGATGTGCTCTCCGGCGGCTGCGGAGCCCTGCTGGCGCAGGGGCTTTCGGCCCTGGACGCCGGGTCGGTGGGTGCCTGGCTGCACGGCCGGGCCGGCGTTCTGTCGGCCGACGGGGCGACGACCTCGGCGGGTGCCGTGCTCGTGTCCTGGCCCGACGCCGTCCGCGAGGCTGTCAGACTGGCGGTCATGAAGGGGCAGCGATGAGAACCGAGGCGCGCATCGAGCTCGCCGCGATCCGCGCCAATGTCGCGGCGCTCGCCGCGTGCGCGGCCGGTGGGGCGCAGGTGATGGCGGTGGTCAAGGCCGACGGCTACGGCCACGGGCTGGTGCCCAGTGCGACGGCGGCGGTCGAGGGCGGGGCGGCCTGGCTGGGCGTCGCCTTTGTCGAGGAGGCACTGGCGTTGCGGGCGGCCGGGATCGACGTCCCGCTGCTCGCCTGGTTGACCACCCCGGGTGAGGACGTCGCCGCTGCGGTCGCGGCCGGGGTCGACCTGGGGGCGTACGACGTGGGGCAGGTCCATGCGGCGGCGGCGGCGGCGCGTACCGCCGGGGTTTCGGCCCGACTGCAGCTGAAGGTCGACACCGGACTGTCGCGGGGCGGCGCCACCGTCGCCGACTGGCCCGAGCTCTGCGAGGTGGCGGCGAAGGCGGAGGCGGGGGGCGAGGTGCGGGTGACCGGGCTGTGGAGCCACTTCGCCTTCGCCGACGGCGGGCCGGACCACGTCACCAACCGAGCCCAGGCAGCGCTTTTCGCTGAGTCGCTGGAGGTGGCCGACCGGGCGGGGCTGCGACCCGAGGTCCGCCACCTGGCCAACTCGGCCGCGACGCTGACCGCGCCGGCGACCCATTACGACCTGGTCCGGCCGGGGCTCGCGGTCTACGGGCTCTCGCCGGTGCCGCAGCTCGGCGGGCCGGCGCACTTCGGGCTGCGGCCAGCCATGACGCTCGCGAGCACGGTGGCGCTGACCAAGCGGGTGCCGGCGGGCGCCGGCGTGAGCTACGTGCACCAACACGTCACGGATCGTGAGACGACGCTCGCGCTCGTCCCGCTCGGCTACGCCGACGGCGTGCCGAGGAACGCCACCAATCTCGGGCCGGTGCAGCTGGGCGGCCGGCGGCGGACGATCGCCGGGACGGTCTGCATGGACCAGTTCGTGCTCGACGTCGGCGACGACGCGGTGGCTGCCGGCGACGAGGTGGTGCTGTTCGGCCCCGGCGACCGAGGGGAGCCGACGGCGCAGGAGTGGGCCGAGGCGCTCGGCACCATCAACTACGAGATCGTCACGCGGGTCGGCGCCCGCGTCCCACGGGTGCTCGTATGAAGCTCCCCGCCGGCAGCGGCATGCTCGGCGCGGCCCTCGGTGTCGTCGCGGTCGGCGCGGCGGTGGGGCTGAGCGCCGAGCGCTACGCCGTCGGCCGCACCCGCCTGCGCCCCGATCCGGAGGCGCGCGAGCCGTTCTTCGCCCTGCCCGCTGACCGCACCCGCCGGGTCGTCGCCGACGACGGTGTGCCGCTGCACGTCGAGGAGGTCGGTCCCTCCGACGCGCCGCTGACGGTGGTGTTCCTGCACGGCTACGTCCAGGAGATGGCCGGCTGGCACTACCAGCGGCTTGCCCTGGCGCAGGACAACCCGGGCCGGCTGGTCTTCTACGATCACCGCTCGCACGGGCGCAGCGGCCGCGGCCGGCCGGAGAGCGCCACCATCGACCAGCTCGGCCGCGACCTGCGAACCGTGCTCGACGCGGTGGTTCCGTACGGACAGGTCGTGCTCGTCGGCCATTCGATGGGGGGCATGACCATCATGGCGCTCGCGGACGCGCGGCCGGAGCTGTTCGGCAGCCGGATCGTCGGGGTCGCGCTGCTGTCGACGTCCACCGGCAAGCTCGCCGAGCTGACCTTCGGGTTGCCGTCGGTGCTGCGACCGCTGTCCAAGCTGACGTTGCCGTGGCTCAGCCGCGGCGTACGCAAGCGCCCGGAGCCGTTCGAGACCAGCCGCCGGCTCGGCAGCGACCTGGCCTTCGTGTTCGCGCGATACGCCGGTTTCGGCGACCGCGAGGTGAGCCCGGCGCTCGTCCAGCTCGTCGAGCAGATGGCGGCCAACACCCCCATCGATGTCATCGCGGAGTTCCACGAGACGTTCACGACGCACGACAAGCTCGAAGCGATAGGGGTCCTTGCCGAGGTGGAGACCTTGATCCTGGTCGGCAGCAAGGACCTGGTCACCCCGGAGGACCACAGCAAGGAGATGGCCGAATCCCTGCCCCGGGCGTCGCTGGTCGTGGTCGAAGGCGCCGGCCACATGGTCCAGCTCGAGCGGGCGCCGCTCGTGACCTTGCAGCTGCGCGCCCTGGTCGGCCGGGCCGTCCGCTCGGCCCAGCGCACCGCGTGAACCCGGCAGATCCTGACGGCGTACGACTGGCCGCGCGCGCGACTGTCGACCTCCCCGCGCTGGCCGCCTGCGCCCGGACCTGCACGGCCTGCCCGGAGCTCGCCGCGACCCGTACCCAGGTCGTGCCCGGCGTCGTGCCCGCCGGCTCCCGGCTGCTGCTGCTCGGCGAGGCTCCCGGGGCGAGCGAGGACGTGGCCGGGCTGCCGTTCGTCGGGCGCAGCGGTCAGCTGCTGGACCTGCTGCTCGCCGAGGTCGGGGTGGCGCGGGCGCACGTCGCCGTCCTCAACACGGTGCAGTGCCGGCCGCCGGGGAACCGGCCGCCGGCGCGGGCCGAGAGCGCCACCTGTCGACCCTGGGCCGAGCGGCAGCTGGAGCTCGCGGCGCCCTCCGTCGTGGTCAGCCTGGGGCTGTCGGCGACCCGGTGGTTCCTCGGCCCCACGTCGCTGTCGGCGGTCCGCGGACGGCTGCACGACGCCGGCGGGTATCGCGTGCTGCCGACCTTCCACCCGAGTGCGGCGTTGCGCTTCGGTCCCGGCGGTGAGCCGCGGCGGCTCCTGCGGGAGGACCTCGCCCTCGCGGTGGTGGAGGGCGGCCGGTGAGCTGGTCTCGGGTGGTGCGCGACCCGGCGGAGGCTCGGGCGTTGCTCGCCGAGCCGGGCGACGCGCTGGACCTGCGCGCGGGTGGCTGTCTCGACGATCGGTGGGCTGCGGCCGGTTTCACGCAGCTGGTGCCGGGTGAGCTGGTCCGGCCGGTGCCGGTCGTCCTGTCAGGAGTGGAACAGACCCGGGCCGTCGGGCGACGTCTCGCGGCTGGCTTGCGCGCGGGCGACCTCGTCGTACTGTCCGGTCCGCTCGGCGCCGGCAAGACCGCGCTGACCCAGGGCATCGGCGCCGGCCTGGGCGTGCTGGGGGCGGTCACCAGCCCGACGTTCGTGCTGGCGCGGGTTCACCGCGGGCCGCTGCCGCTGGTGCACGTCGACGCCTACCGGCTGCGCGATTCCGGGGGCGGGCTCGAAGACCTCGACCTGGACGACACGCTGCCCTACTGCGTGACCGTCGTGGAGTGGGGGGAGGGGCTGGTCGAGGCACTGTCGGATTCGCGGCTCGACGTGCACCTGGCCCGGGGTGACGGACCGGAGGATCGCCGCACGGCGCGGGTCGTGACGCACGGGCCGCGCTGGGCCGTTTTGTGATTGCCACCCCCCGGTGATCAACGCCGGACTTCGGGCGGTCTCGGGTGGGCGGAAACGCCCGAAGTCCGGCGTTGATCATGGGGTGGGCGGTGGACGGCGACCTCTCCCACCGCCTCGACCATCGCATCCGTGACGGCGGCGAGGTCCTCGTCACTGCTGATGTACGGCGGCATCGTGTAGACCAGCCGGCCGAAGGGCCGCACCCACACGCCCCGGTCGACGAGAGCGGCCTGCAGCCGCCGGGCGTCCGGTTGGTCGGCCAGCTCGATCACCCCGACCCCGCCGAGCACCCGTACGTCGGCGACGCCGGGCAGCTCGCGGGCCGGCTCGAGTCCCGCCCGCAGCAGCTCGCCGAGGTGCGCCACGGTCTCCTGCCACGGGCCGGCGAGCAGCAGCGATGTGCTGGCCCGCGCTACCGCGCACGCCAGCGGGTTGGCCATGAACGTCGGTCCGTGCATGAAAGCCGCACCGTCCGCGCAGACGGCCGCCGCGACCGCGTCCGTGCAGAGCGTCGCCCCCAATGTGAGATAGCCCCCGGTCAAGGCCTTTCCGACGCAGAGGATGTCGGGCACCACGCCCGCGTGCTCCATCGCGAACAGCGTCCCGGTGCGCCCGAAGCCGGTGGCGATCTCGTCGAAGATCACCAGCAGGCCGTACGACCGGCACAGCTCGACGAGGGCGCGCAGGTAGCCCGGGGCGTAGGCGCGCATCCCACCGGTGCCCTGCAGGACCGGCTCGACGATGACAGCTGCCAGCCGGTCCCCCGACATGCGGAGCACCTCCCGCACCTCGTCCATGTCGCTGTCGAGGAAGGGCTCGTCGAACGCCGGACGAGGTCGGCCGACGAACACCTGCTTCGCGACGTAGTCGCGGAACAGCCCGTGCATCCCGTTGACCGGATCGCACACCGACATCGCACCGGCGGTGTCGCCGTGATAGCCGCCGCGCACGGTCAGCAGATGCTGCCGCTCCGGCTGACCGCGACCCTGCCAGTGCTGCAGCGCGAGTTTCACCGCGACCTCGACCGCGACGCTCCCGCTGTCGGCGAAGAACACCCGGGTCAGCTCCGGCGGGGTGATGTCCACGAGCAGCTCGGCGAGCGCGACCGCCGGCTCATGGGTCAGACCGCCGAACATCACGTGCGAGAAGCGGTCGACCTGCTCGTGCAGCGCACGGTCCAGGACCGGGTGGCGGTAGCCGTGAATCGCGGCCCACCACGACGACATCCCGTCGACGAGCTCGCGGCCGTCGGCCAGGACCAGCCGGGTGCCATGGGCGTCGACCACTGGCCACAGCGGCGTTGGGTCCACAACCGAGGCGTACGGGTGCCACACGTGCCGGCGGTCGCGCGCCACGAGGTCGCTCACGAGGTGGCCCGCCGCCGGAAGCCGAGCGCGTCGAAGCTTCCGCCGAGCGACGGCCCGAGCCCCCGCCGGGCGATATCGAGAAAGGCTGCTGGGGAGACATTCCCGGCGCCAGACCCGATCGCCCCCAGCAGCGGCCGGGTGGCGAGCATCTCGAGGTCTGCGACGTTGCTCCGCTCGGCGACCCCGGGAGGAACCGGCCAGGAGCCGATCACCAGCCCGGTCAGCTCGAGCCCCCGGTGCGCCATCGCCTCGAGGGTCAGGGCCGTCGTGTTGAGGGTGCCGAGCCCGGCCGTGCAGACGACCAGCACCGGCAGTCGCAGTGTGCGGGCGAGCTCGGCCATCGTGAAGCCGTCCTCGTCGTAGCGGACCAGCAGCCCGCCCGCACCCTCGACGAGCACCAGGTCGGTACCCGCCTGCGCGTCCAGCACCGCCTGCACGCACCGCGCCGGGTCCAGCGGCGGGCGCCCGGAAAGCCGCGCTGCGGCAGCCGGCGACAGCGGGTCGGGAAAGCGGGCGAGCTCCACCGAGTCCACCGGACCGGCGAGGCGGGCCACCTCGGCCAGGTCACCCGGGGCGCCGTCCGGCACGCCGGTCTGCGCCGGCTTCACCACCGTGCAACGCCGGCCACGTGCGAGGGCGAGCGCGGCCAGCGCGGCGGTGACGACCGTCTTGCCGACCCCGGTGCCGGTGCCGGTGACGAGAAGCGTTGTCACGCGTGCTCTTTCATCGCCGCGCGCACGACTTCGCCAGCCCGGCCGATGTCCTCGGAGCTCAGGTCGGCCCGCGCGGTGAGCCGCAGACAGGACTGACCGGCCGGCACCGACGGCGGCCGGAAGCACCCGACGAGCACGCCCTCGTCCCTGCAGGCATCCCGGGCAGCCGCGGCGGCGAACGGGTCGCCGACATGGAGCGGTACGACGGCGCTGTCGGTCGGCGCCGCCCCCACCGCGGCCGACAGCTCACCCGCCCGGGTGTGCAGGGCCGCGACCCGCCCCCGGTCGACCAGTCGCAGCGCCGCCAGCGCCGCACCGGCGGCGGGCGGCGCCAGCGCGGTGTCGAACAGGAACGGCCGCGCCGTGTCGACCAGGTGCGCGCGCACGGCGGCCGCCCCGAGGACGGCGCCACCCTGGCTGCCGAGCGCCTTGGACAGGGTGACGGTGAGCACGACGTCCGGCTCACCGGACAGGCCCGCGACCTCCATCGCGCCCCGGCCCTCCACCCCGACGACCCCGACCGAGTGCGCCTCGTCGACCAGGAAGGCCGCCCCCGCCGCGCGGGCGAGCCGGTGCAGGTCGGGGAGCGCGGCGAGCTGCCCGCTCACGCTGAACACCGCGTCGGTCACCAGCAGCGCCCGCTCCTCCACCCGGTCGTCCAGCGCCCGTTCGACCGCCCCGAGGTCCCCGTGCGGCACCACCACGACGCGCGCCCGGGACAGCCGGCAGGCATCGACGATCGAGGCGTGGTTGCCCGCGTCGCTGACGACCAGCGTTCCCGGACCGGACAGTGCCGTGACCGCCGCGAGGTTCGCCAGGTAGCCGGAGGACAGCACCAGGGCCGCATCCGCGCGTACCTGCCGTGAAAGCTCGGCCTCCAGCTCGAGGTGCAGGTCGGTGGTGCCGGTGACGGCGCGCGAGCCGGTCGCGCCGGCGCCGTACTCCCGGGCTGCTGCTGCCGCGGCCTCGACGACGAGCGGATGTCTTGCGAGGCCGAGGTAGTCGTTGCCGGCCAGGTCGAGCAGGCCGCCAGCCCCGGCGGGTCGGCTGGTCGGTGTGCGGTGCAGCCCAGCTGCGGCCCGGGCGCTCGCGGCCGCATGCAGCCAGGCCAGTGCGGGCGGGGGAACGGTCACGCCGTGCAGTCTTTCAGGCGCGCGTTTCGGCCGGGCGTGTCATTGTCGGCAGGCAGGGCAGGCCCCGAACCACCCCGACCCAGGAGAGACATGTCTCTGACGATCGCCAGCATCCTGGCGGAGTCCGCCGTCCGTCACGCCGACCGCACCGCCGTGGTGCTCGGCGAGCTCCGCCTGACCTACGCCCAGCTGTGGGGACATGCCCTGCAGTACGCCGCCGTGCTGCGTGAGCGGGGCATCGGGCCGGGCGACCGGGTCGCCCTGCTGCTGCCCAACACCCCGCACTTCCCGCTCGCCTACTACGGCACCATTGCGCTCGGCGCTGTCGCCGTGCCGGTGCACGCGCTGCTCAAGGCGGAGGAGATCCAGTACGTCCTTCACGACTCGGGCGCGAAAGTCCTGGTCTGCGCGGCGCCGCTGCTCGGCGAGGGCGCCAAGGGCGCGGAGCTCGCCGGTGTGCCGGTGCTCGCGGTGATGGACGGCGGCGACGCGACCCTCGACCGCATCGACACCCTCGCCCTGTCCGCGACGCCGATCCCGGCCCTGGTCCCGACCGAGCCCGACGACACCGCGGTCATCCTCTACACGAGCGGCACGACCGGCCAGCCCAAGGGCGCGGAGATCACCCACCTCAACGTGACGATGAACGTCGTCGCCTCTGCCGTCAGCTCGTTCGACATCAACGAGACCGACGTCGTGCTCGGCTGCCTGCCGCTGTTCCACACGTTCGGCCAGACCTGCTGCATGAACACCGCGTTCTATGTCGGCGCGTCCATCGTGCTGCTGCCGCGGTTCGACGGCGCGCAGGCGCTGGAGCTGCTCACCACCCAGAAGTGCACCATCTTCATGGCCGTACCGACGATGTACATCGGGCTGCTCGAGGCGGCGAAGACCTCCCCGCACCGGCCGACCCTCAAGTCCGCCCTGTCCGGGGGGGCGGCGCTGCCGGTTCCTGTGCTGGAGAAGTTCACGGAGGTGTTCGGCACCCAGGTGCTCGAGGGGTACGGACTGACCGAGACCTCCCCGGTCGCCACCTTCAACCAGGTCGGCTTCACCCCGAAGCCCGGCACGGTCGGCAAGGCGATCTGGGGCGTCGAGGTCGAGGTGGCGAAGGCGGAGGTCGAGGAGGCCATCGAGCTGCTGCCGACCGGCGAGCTCGGCGAGATCGTCGTACGCGGGCACAACGTCTTCAAGGGCTATCTCAACAAGCCCGAGGCGACGGCCGCGGCGATCGTCGACGGGTGGTTCCGCACCGGCGACCTCGGCACGAAGGACGCCGACGGCTATGTCGCGATCGTCGACCGCAAGAAGGACATGGTGCTGCGCGGCGGCTACAACGTCTACCCGCGCGAGGTCGAGGACGTGCTGCTGCGCCACCCCGCGGTCGGCCAGGTGGCGGTCATCGGCCTGCCGGACGATCAGTACGGCGAGGAGGTCTGCGCGGTGGTCATCCTCGACCCGGCCGGCGGCGAGCTGACCGAGGCGGACCTGTCGGCCTGGGCGAAGGAGAAGCTCGCCGCCTACAAGTACCCCCGCCGGGTGATGTTCACCGACGCGTTCCCGCTGGGCCCGTCCGGCAAGGTGCTCAAGCGCGAGCTGGTCGAGCAGTACAAGGGGTAGGTGCTCCGCCCGTACTGTCGGTGGGTGCTCGTCCTCGGCCTCGACACCTCCTCGCCGGCGGTCTGCGCGGTGCTCGTCCGACTCGGCGACGGCCTCGAGCCGGAGCTGCTCGCCGAGTCGGTCGTCGTCGACGGTCGCCGGCACGGGGAGCTGCTCGCCTGCGGCGTCCGTGAGGTGCTGCGCGGGTTCGGGCCGACGGCGCTCGCCGCGGTTGTCGTCGGCACCGGCCCCGGTCCGTTCACCGGCCTGCGGGTCGGCCTCGTGACGGCGGCGGCCATGGGCGATGCGCTCGGCATCCCGGCGTACGGCGTGTGTTCGCTCGACGCGCTGGCCGCCCAGGTGGCGTCGGGGCAACCGGTCGTGGCCGTCGCCGATGCGCGGCGCAAGGAGGTCTACTGGGCGTCCTACGCAGCCGGGACGCGGGTCGAGGGCCCGGCGGTCGAGCCGCCCGGCGAGCTGGCTGCGCGACTGCACTCGGTAGGCGGTCAGGACCTACCGCCGGTGCTCGTCGGCGCGGGGGCCGTCCTGCACCGGGAGGCCTTCGCTGGGCTGGACGTCCTCGACGAGCCGCTACATCCTTCGGCCTTCGCGCTGGTCCGGATTGCTGCCGCCCGGGTGAGGGCGGGGGCACCGTCCGAGCCGTTGACACCGCTGTATCTGCGCCGTCCGGACGCCGTGACGCCAGGGGCGGCCAAGAAGGTCACTGCGTGACCGGGCTGCTGGTGACGGTCGAGCGGATGCGCTGGTGGCACGTCGCCGAGCTGCTGCCGATCGAGCAGGAGCTGTTCGCGCCGCAGCCGTGGAGCGAGCGGTTGTTCTGGTCCGAGCTCGGCCAGCTCGACAGCCGGCACTACCTCGTCGCGGTCGGGGACGGCTCGGTGGTGGGCTACGGGGGGCTGTGCGACTACCCGGACGAGGCCTTCGTCCAAACCCTCGCGGTCGCCACCGCGGCGCAGGGGCGGGGGATCGGATCGCGGCTGCTGACAGCGCTGCTCGACGAGGCGGCGCGGCGCGGTCAGCGGACAGTCAGCCTGGAGGTTCGAGCCGACAACGAGGCCGCGCAGCGGCTGTACTCGCGGCACGGCTTCACCCGTGCCGGCGTGCGCCGGCGCTACTACCCGGGCGGGGTCGACGCGCTGGTCCTGACCCGCCGTACCGGTCCGCCCGGGTCGGTCACACCTACGCTCGGCGGGTGATCGACGAGCCGCTGGTCCTCGGGATCGAGACCTCCTGTGACGAGACCGGGATCGGCATCGTCCGCGGGACGACCCTGCTCGCCGACGCCGTCGCGAGCAGCGTCGAGCAGCACGCGCGGTTCGGGGGTGTAGTGCCCGAGGTCGCCAGCCGCGCGCACCTGGAGGCCATGGTCCCGACCGTCGCCCGCGCGCTCGAAACCGCCGGGGTCACCCTCGCCGACCTCGACGCGGTCGCAGTGACCGCGGGCCCCGGGTTGCAGGGGGCGCTGCTCGTCGGGGTCGCCGCAGCGAAGGCCTACGCCCTCGCGCTGGACGTCCCGCTCTACGGCGTCAACCACCTCGCCGCCCACGTGGCGGTCGACGTGCTGGAGCATGGCCCGCTGCCTGAGCCGTGTGTGGTGCTGCTCGTCTCCGGCGGTCACTCCAGCCTGCTGCTCGTCGACGACGTGACGCACCCGCTGGATCCGCTCGGCGCCACCGTCGACGACGCTGCCGGCGAGGCGTTCGACAAGGTCGCCCGGCTGCTCGGCCTGGGTTTTCCGGGTGGCCCGGCGGTGGACCGGCTGGCCACACAGGGGGATCGCGAGGCGATCGCATTCCCACGCTCGATGGCGCGCGACGCGTCGTACGACGTGTCCTTCAGCGGCTTGAAGACGGCGGTGGCACGCTGGGTCGAGGCGAAGCAGGCTGCGGGCGAGCCGGTCCCGGTCGCCGACGTCTGCGCGAGCTTCCAGGAGGCGGTCGTGGACGTGCTGACCGCCAAGGCGGTGCGCGCCTGCCGGGAGCGCGGTGTCGGCTCCCTGCTGCTCGGCGGCGGCGTCGCGGCCAATCGCCGGCTGCGGGAGCTCGCGGGGCAGCGCTGTGCGGCGGCCGGCATCTTCCTGCGCGCACCCCGCCCGGGGCTGTGCACCGACAACGGCGCGATGGTCGCAGCGCTCGGCTCCCGCCTGGTCGCGGCCCGAGTCGCGCCGAGCTCACTGGACCTGCCGGCGGACAGCGCGATGGACGTGCGGGACGTGGTCTGCCGCTGACGTTTGTCCTCCTGGCACTCGAAGGGTTAGAGTGCCAGCAGCAGCCGGACATCTGATCCCCGCGACGGCAGACGCCCGGTCCGCTCCATCAACTGCCAGCTCAGGAGGATTCGTGACCACCGCTACGAAGGTCGCCATCAAGCCGCTCGAGGACCGCCTCGTGGTCCAGGCTGTCGATGCCGAGAGCACCACCGCTTCCGGCCTCGTCATCCCCGACACCGCCAAGGAGAAGCCGCAGGAGGGCATCGTCCTGGCCGTCGGCCCGGGTCGTTTCGAGGACGGCACTCGCGTGCCGCTCGACGTCCAGGTCGGCGACAAGGTGCTCTACAGCAAGTACGGCGGCACCGAGGTGAAGTACGCCGGCGAGGAGTACCTCGTGCTCTCCGCTCGCGACGTGCTCGCCGTGATCGAGGGCTGACCGCACCACCCCCACCGCACGTCAGCAAGCGACGCCCCGGAGCTCCCCGACGGGGACCCGGGGCGTCACCTTTTTCCGAAAGGATCCGCATGCCAAAGACTCTCAGCTACTCCGAGGACGCCCGCCGCTCGCTCGAGCGCGGCGTCGACCAGCTCGCCAACGCC
>JAHWJP010000199.1 GCA_019348355.1 Actinomycetota bacterium | reverse complement strand
CGGCCGAGCGGGTGCGGGCCGAGCTCGACGTGCTCGGCCTGGACGTCAGCTCGCATGTGATGGCGGCCTACGCCCCGTTGCTCGCCGAGCTCGGGACGACCCGGTCGAAGGACCTGCTCGGCTGCCGGAGCCGTCAGCAGGTGCTCGTCGCCGGGATCAAGGTCGCGACCCAGACACCGCCGATCCGGTCCGGGCGACGGGTGATCTTCGTGACGCTCGACGACGCGTACGGCCCGCTCGATGCGACCTTCTTCGAGGACGCCCAGGTCGGCTACGCCACGACGGTCTTCCACTCCTGGCTGCTGGTCATCTCCGGGCTGGTGCGCCGCACCGGCCCACGTGGGGTGTCCATGCAGGCGCTCGGCTGCTGGGAGCTGCCGGCGGTGCACGCTGCGTGGCTCGAGGGCGGGCTCGACGCGGTCTGGGCGTTCATGGACACTCCCGCCCTGGTCAGCGAGGCGGCTGTCCAGGGGGCGGCGGCCAGCCGGTCGACCCGGCCGGTGATGGCCGGCCCACCCTCGGGCGCCGGTCATTCCGGAGTGGGGGGAGCGGTGCACGTCTACGCGACCGGGTTCCAGGCCTCGCCGTACGCCGACATCAAGCCGGCCGGAGACGGCGCCGGCACCTCCAGCGGTCGCCCCGCCCCGCCGGCGCCGCGCAAGCTGTGGCACGCCAGCCCAGGCAGCTCCGGCCGATGAGCCGACCCCTCGCGAGCCGACCGAGCCGACCCCCGCGAGACCGCGACCCCGTCACTAGGCTGGGTCCGGAGCGCGTCGCCCCGGCCGCGCCGGGAGGAGCGCCGTGCAGCCAGCCGACCCGCCGTCGCCCGGGCCGCGGCCGGTGCCGGCCCCTGGTCACGTGCTGTCGGCCGCTGGGCCGGCCGGTTCGGTCCGCACCGCTGTCGTCTGGGAGATCCTGTCGGCGGTGCTCGCCGAGGCCGACCCGGCCGGCGCCGGGCTCGACGTGCTCGACGCGGGCGGCGGAACCGGCGGCTTCGCCGCACCGCTCGCTGCTGCCGGGCACCGGGTGCTCGTCATCGACCCGAGCCCCGACTCACTCGCGGCCCTGCAGCGCCGGGTCGCCGAGGCCGGCCTGTCCGATCGGGTCGAGGGGCGGCAGGGCGACCTCGCCGACCTGCCCGACCTGGTCGAGCCGGGCAGCACCGACCTGGTGCTCTGCCACAGCGTGCTCGAGGTCGTCGACGACGCCGCCGAGGCGCTCGCGGCCGTGGCCGGTGTCCTGCGCCCCGGTGGGCGGCTCAGCCTGCTGGTCGCGGGCCGCGCCGCCGCGGTGCTCGCCCGGGCGCTCGCCGGGCATCCCGACGAGGCGGCCCGCGCCCTCACCGACCCCGCCGGGCGGTGGGGGCCGGCCGACGGGGTGCGTCGCCGTTTCACGGCCGACCAGCTCGGCCAGCTCGTGTCGGCGGCCGGCCTCGAGGTCGAGCAGCTGCACGGGGTCCGAGTGGTGGCCGATCTCGTCCCGAGCCGGGTGCTGGACGCCGAGCCCGGCGGCGGCGCCGCAATGCTCGCCCTCGAGCGGGCCCTGTCCGACCGGCCGCCCTTTCGCGACCTCGCCACCCAGCTGCACCTGCTGGCCGTCCGTCGCTGACCCGGTGACGTCGTGAGTCGGGGCGCCGTGCCGCCGATCGGGCCGCCCGCCGGGCCGCCCGGTGAGGACCGGGACTGCACCGTCCTGCACGTGGACATGGACGCCTTCTATGCCGGCGTCTCGCTGCTGTCCCGGCCCGAGCTGCGCGGCCGACCGGTGATCGTCGGTGGTGGCGGCACCCGGGGGGTGGTCCTGTCGGCCACCTACGAGGCGCGCGCGTTCGGCGTGCACAGCGCCATGCCGATGATGCGCGCCCGGCGGCTGTGCCCCCAGGCGGTCGTGGTCGCGCCTGATCACGCCGCCTACGCCCGGGTCTCGGCGGGGGTCATGGAGGTCTTCCGCTCCATCACGCCGCTCGTCGAGCCGATCTCGCTGGACGAGGCGTTCCTCGACGTCCGGGGCGCCGCCCGCCGGCTGGGCGGTCCGATTCAGATCGGTGAGTGGATTCGCGCCACCGTCCAGGACGAGCAGGGTGTCACCTGCTCGGTGGGCGTCGCGAGCACCAAGTTCGTCGCCAAGCTGGCGTCGGCGCGATGCAAGCCCGACGGCCTGCTGGTCGTGCCGGCAGAACAGGTGGTGGCCTTCCTGCACCCGCTGCCGGTGGGCGCGCTGTGGGGAGTCGGCGGCAAGACCGAGGACGTCCTGCGACAGCTCGGGCTGCACACCGTCGGCGACCTGGCGCACACGCCCGTCTCCACCCTGGTGCGGGCGCTCGGGCCGGCCACTGGGGCCCACCTGTCGGCGCTGGCCTGGGGCCGTGACGACCGCTCGGTCGTGCCGCACGAGCCCGACAGAAGTCTCGGCGCCGAGCACACCTTCGCGACCGACATCGACGACCCGGCCGTGGTGGCCCGCGAGCTGCTGCGCCTGTCGGAGCGCACCGCGGCCCGGTTGCGCGCGACCGGGCAGGTCGGCCGTACCGTCTCGATCAAGGTCCGCTTCGCCGACTTCACGACGATCACCCGAGCCAGGACCTTGCCGGAGGCGACCGACGTCGGACGGCTGGTCTATGACACCGCCATGGGCCTGTACGACGCGCTCGGTCTGGAGCGGGCCCGCATCCGCCTGGTCGGGGTGCGAGTCGAAGCGATCCTGGACGCCGACGACCAGCCACACCAGCTGCAACTCGGGGAGCGCGAGCACGGCTGGCGTTCGGCGGAGCAGGCTGTCGACCGGGCCACCCGCCGGTTCGGTGCGGGAGCGGTCCGCCCCGCCGCGCTGGTCGAACCTGCGGGAGAGCTGGACCCGGACATGGTGAGAAGGGCGCCCGGAGGGGCATCATGAACAGATGGAGAGCGGGCGAGAAGGACTGCCGGTGCTGGTCGTCGTAAGTAGTTCCACCCTTCGTCGTGACGTACGGCCCGCACCCTCGTATCCTTGTCCCGGCAACCCGCACGCCATGGGGTGGCAACAGCAGATCCAGTCCTCGGCCCTGTGGCCGACATCGCCCGGGAGGGAGCGCCGTGCCGCTCTCTGAGCACGAGCAGCGCCTGCTCGACCAGATCGAGCGCGCCCTCTATCAGGAGGACCCGAAGTTCGCCTCCAACGTCCGGGCCACCGATCTGCGCACCCACATGCGTCGCCGGCTGCGACGGGCGGCGCTCGTGCTGGCGCTCGGCGTCTTCCTGCTGCTGGCCGGTCTCATCGGCTTCGGGGGAGGCCCGCTCGGCACCGTGATCGGCGTCGCCGGCTTCGTCGTGATGGTGATCGCGCTGCTGCTCGCCATGACCAGCTGGAAGCGCCTCGGGCAGCCCGGGGGTGGGAGCGACGGCGGTGGTGCCAGCCTGCACGTGGCCGGGTCATCGCGCACTGAACGACCGGTCCGTAACAAGCCGGCCCGCCCGGCCCGCGGCGCCGAGGGGGGCGGCTCGTTCATGAACAAGCTCGAGCAGCGGTGGAAGCGCCGCTGGGAGGAGCGTGGCGGCGAGGACCGCTGATCGTTGGTCGGCCGGTCACCCGCTGCGGCTGACCGCCGCCCCGCGGGGACGCAACCGCCGGCGTGCCGCCGACAGGGCGAGGTCCATCCGGTCGAGCGCATCGGCGATGGTGCCTCCCAGCCAGGAGCCCGCCCACCTCAGCGAGGACGGCGGCAGCACCCGCGCCCGCCAGCGCTCACCGGCGGTGCTGGCCGTGAGCAGGCCGGCGCGGAGCGCGGCGACATCCCGCCGCAGGGCTGCCGCGCCGGTGTGATCGTCTGCACCGCCCGCATCGACACCGCCTGCAGCGACACCGCCTGCAGCGACACCGCC
>JAHWJP010000066.1 GCA_019348355.1 Actinomycetota bacterium | reverse complement strand
TCAAGGTCGCCGGCACCAAGGAGTTCGTCACGGCGCTGCAGCTCGACACCAAGCTCGACGGCATCCCGAGCTCGATCCTCGCCGCTGCGCTGCAGCAGGCGCGCACCGCCCGGCTCGCGATCCTCGAGGTCATGGGCGAGGCCATCGACGGCCCGGACGAGATGTCGCCGTTCGCCCCGCGGGTTCTGTCGGTCAAGATCCCGGTCGACAAGATCGGCGAGGTCATCGGCCCGAAGGGCAAGATGATCAACCAGATCCAGGCCGACACCGGCGCGGACATCAGCGTCGAGGACGACGGCACGATCTACATCGGCGCGACCGACGGCCCGTCGGCCGAGGCCGCGATGGCGACGATCAACATGATCGCCAACCCGACGATGCCCAAGGTCGGGGAGCGCTTCCTCGGCACGGTCGTCAAGACCGCGGCCTTCGGTGCCTTCGTCAGCCTGCTGCCCGGCAAGGACGGCCTGGTGCACATCTCCAAGCTCGGCAACGGCAAGCGCATCGGCAAGGTCGAGGACGTCGTCAACGTCGGCGACAAGCTGCAGGTCGAGATCACCGAGATCGACCAGCGCGGCAAGATCAGCCTCACCCCGGTGCAGAGCGACGCGCCCGAGGCCGCCGCGGCGCCGGCCGGGTAGCACCCCCTTGGCAGCACGCGCCCGTACGAGCCGCCCGACGGCCGGCGGTGTCCGTTCCCTCGGGGACGTGCGCCGCTCGGTCCTGCCGGGCGGCCTGCGCGTGCTGTCCGAGCAGGTTCCGGGTGCCCGCTCGGTCGCCGTCGGCATCTGGGTCGACGTCGGCAGCCGGGACGAGCGCGGCTCGCTGCACGGCGCGTCGCACTTCCTCGAGCACCTGCTGTTCAAGGGCACCAAGCGCCGGAACGCGCTCGAGATCGCCTCCGTGATGGACGCGGTCGGCGGCGAGATGAACGCCTTCACCGCCAAGGAGTACACCTGCTACTACGCGCGCGTCCTCGACGAGGACCTGCCGCTCGCGGTCGACGTCGTCAGCGACCTCGTCACCGGCTCGCTGGTCACCAGCGCCGATGTCGAGGTGGAGCGCGAGGTCATCCTCGAGGAGATCGCCATGCACGACGACGACCCCGGCGACGCGGTGCACGACTCGTTCGCGGCGGCGCTGTTCGGCGACTCGCCACTGGGCCGGCCGGTGATCGGCACCGTCGACAGCGTCGCGGGCCTGTCCCGCTCGGCGATCGCGGGCTTCTACCGGCGCCGCTACACGCTGCCGCACCTGGTCGTGTCGGCCGCCGGCGCGGTGGAGCACGACCACCTCGTACGCCTGGTGCGCGCAGCGTTCGCGCCCCTGCTGGGCGGGACCGCCTCACCCGCCGGGCTACGTGCGGTCTCGCCTGAGCGTGCCGCGGCCAGCACCGTCGTGGCGCGGGAGCGGGCCGGCGGGCAGACCAACCTGGTGCTGGGCACGACCGGCCTGCGCCGCGACGACCCGCGGCGGTTCGCCCTCGAGGTGCTGTCCGTGGCGCTCGGCGGTGGGATGTCGAGCCGGCTGTTCCAGAGCGTCCGTGAGCAACGCGGGCTCGCCTACTCCGTCTACTCCTATGCCTCGAGCCACGCTGACACCGGGCTGTTCGGCGTCTATGCCGGGTGCGCGCCGGGCAAGGTCGCCTCGGTGCTGGACCTGGTGCGCTTCGAGCTCGCGTCGGTGGCAGCGGCCGGCGTCTCCGACGAGGAGGTGCGCCGGGGCAAGGGCGCCGTGCGTGGCTCGCTGGTCCTCGGCCTGGAGGACACCGGCGACCGGATGAGCCGGCTCGGCAAGGCCGAGCTCGTCCACGGCGAGCTGCTCACGGTCGAGCAGCTCCTGGCTCGGATCGACGCGGTCACCCCTGACGACGTACGCGCCGTCGCGGCCGACGTGCTGTCCCGGCCGCTGTCGCTCGCCGTGCTCGGCAGGACCGGCCGGGCCGACCTGGAAGCGGCGGTTCGGTGAGCCCCGCCGGTCCGATGATCCGGGTCGCCGTGCTCGGCGCCCGCGGGCGGGTGGGCTCGCACGTGGTGCGGGCAGTCGAGGCGGCCGACGACCTGGTCCTGGCCGGCGCGTTCGACATCGGGGACGAGCGCGACCTGTCGGGGGCCGACGTCGCCGTCGACTTCACCTCGCCGTCCGCGGTGATGGACAACCTGCGGGCCTGCGTCGACGCCGGCGTGCATGCCGTCGTCGGCACCACGGGCTTCGACGACAGGCGCCTCGCCGAGCTGCGCGGCTGGCTGGAGTCGGCGCCCGGGGTGGGCATGCTCGTGGCCCCCAACTTCGGGATCGCGGCGGTGCTGATGATGCGCTTCGCCGCCCAGGCCGCCCGCTTCTTCGACTCGGTCGAGATCGTCGAGCTGCACCACCCCGGCAAGGCAGACGCCCCCTCCGGCACGGCGCGTCGGACCGCCGAGCTCGTCGCGGCGGCCCGCCGGGAGGCGGGTTCCGGGCCGATGCCCGACGCGACGTCGACCGCCCTGTCCGGTGCCCGCGGCGCCGACGTGGACGGGGTGCGCGTCCACGCCGTCCGGCTCGCCGGGCTGGTCGCCCACCAGGAGGTCCTGCTCGGCGGTCCCGGGGAGAGCCTGGTCCTGCGGCACGACACCTACGACCGGTCCTCGTTCCTGCCGGGCGTCCTGCTCGGCGTGCGCTCGGTGGCCGATCGGCCGGGGCTCACCGTCGGGCTCGAGGCCCTGCTGGACCTGTGAGGGGGCTGACCCGGTGAGTGCCGGTCGGCTGGGCGCTGCGTTCACCGTCGCCGTTCTGGTCATGGTCAGCTCGGCGATGGCGGTCACCGGCGTCAGCCTGGTCGCGAGTGGTGACCCGGTGCTGGCCGGCGTCGGCGTGGGGGTGCTGCTCCTGGTGTTCGTCGGGGGAGTGCTGGTGATCGGCGAGGTACGCCTCGGCGCCGCCAGCCAGCGCCTGGCCGAGCGGCTCGCCGCGGAGGGCGGCCTGCCGTACGACCTGCCCGGGGTGACCCGGCGGGCGAGCGGGCGGCTCGACAAGGCCGTCGCCGACGGGGTCTTCGAGGTGCGACGGCGGGAGGTCGAGGCGGCGCCGCAGGACTGGCGCGCCTGGTGGCGGCTGGCGGCTGCCTACGGCGAGGCGCGGGATCCGCGGCGGGGCCGCCGGGCGATGCGCAAGGCGGTCGACCTGGAGCGCGCCGAGCGGAACCGGTGAGGGCGCGGCTCCCCCTGGTGATCCACGTGGGCGTTGAGGTCGAACATGGGGAGGGATGCACCTCGTACTCCCCGTGGATCATGGCAGGGGTGGGCCGGTGGCAGAACCCGCGAAGGGACCCGGTATGACGCGCCGTCGGGCGCTGGGAGTCTTCGGCGCGGTCGGCGCCGGTGCGGCGGGTCTGCTCGCAGCGGCCCGCAACCTGGGCAGCCCCGCTCCGCGCCCGAAGGTTGCCGCCGGCACGACCCAGCTCGTCGAGGCGTACGGCGAGCACCCGCGGCAGCAGGGGGAGTGGTGGCTGCCCCCTGTCGCCGGTCCGCTGCCGACCGTCGTGCTGGTGCATGGCGGCTACTGGCGGGCCGGCTACGACCGAAGCCTCGAGGACGCGGTGGCGGCTGACCTGGCGGCCCGGGGGTTCCTGGTCTGGAATCTCGACTACCGGTCGTCCGCCGACCCCTGGCCGGCGACGCTGTCGGACGTCGCGGCGGCGTACGACCGGCTGGCCACCGGCCGCCACGAGGACCGCGTCGATCCGGCCCGGGTAGCCGTTGCGGGGCACTCCGCCGGTGGGCACCTCGCGCTCTGGCTCGCCTCGCGCGACCGGCTGCCGCCCGGTGCCCCGGGATCCGGACGTACGGGGCCGCCGCCCCGCCTGGTCGTGGCGCAGGCGCCGGTCGCCGCCCTGGTCGACGGCGCCCGCCAGGGGCTCGGCGGGGGAGCGGTGACTGCGCTGCTCGGCGGAGCGCCCGAGCGGGTGCCGGACCGCTACGCCGCCGCGGACCCGGTGGGCCTGCTCCCGACCGGCGTGCCCAGCGTGCTCGTCCACGCTCCGGGCGACGGGCTGGTCCCGATTCGCCAGAGTGAGAGCTATGTCGCGGCCGCCACGGCGGCTGGGGACGACAGCCGTCTCGTACGCGTCGAGGGTGGTCACTTCGAGCACCTGGACCCGGTCTCGGCGGCGGGAACCGCGCTGCGGACCGCGCTGGAAGGGCTCGGGATCTGAAAGCATGTGCGAGGCTGGTGTTCATGCGCAGGCCGGCCCGACTTCTGATCGGCGTCCTCGTTTCTGGGGTCCTCGCCGCCTGTAGCTCGGGCACCTCCGACCAGGTCGTCGCCCCGATCGGCGAGGTTCCGCCAGTGGCCGTGCCGGCCGCGCCCGTTGACCCCGGTCCACCGGCTGCCGTCGACCCGCCGGCGCCCGCTGTCGCTCCTGTCCTGCCCACGGCCCCGCCCCCGCCGCCCCCCGAGCCACCGCCACCCGCTGCCGCCCCCGCCTGGGTCGTCGGCGCCTCCCCGCTCCCCCTGCGCCCGGACGGTTTCGGCGAGGTGCTGCCCACCCCGAGGGTCCTGCGCGACCGGCGGTTGCCGACGCTGGACCTGCTGCCGCCACCGGTCGAGGGGCGCTTCGCCGGCACCGTCGGTCCGGTGACCCCCGACCTCCGGGAGCGCATGGGTGAGACGTGGTCACCGGCCTGCCCGGTGGCCCTTGCGGACCTGCGCTACCTGACGGTGTCCTTCCGCGGTTTCGACGGCCGGCCGCACACCGGCGAGCTGGTCGTCGCGGCCTCCGTGGCGGACGACATCGTCGGGGTGTTCCGTGCCCTGTACGAGGCCGGACTGCAGATCGAGGAGATGCGGCTACCGACGACCGCCGATCTGAGGGCCGCGCCGACAGGGGACGGGAACAACACCGCGGCGTACGTCTGCCGTACCGCCCGGGGGCAGACGAAGTTCTCGCAGCACGCCTACGGGACGGCCGTCGACATCAACCCGTTCCACAACCCGCTGGCCAGGCGGGATCTGGTGATCCCGGAGCTGGCCAGCGCCTACACCGACCGCTCCGACGTACGGCCCGGCATGCACGTCGACCGGGGCCCAGCAGTGCGGGCCTTCCGCGCGATCGGGTGGACCTGGGGCGGCACCTGGCGCAGCAGCAAGGACTGGATGCACTTCTCGCTCACCGGTGACTGACGCGCCGGGGATCGCCTGGCAACACCCTGACCGGCTGACGAACTGCCCTCGCGCACGGTGGGCGGTAGCCCCGGGCCGACGTGGACCGGTGAGAAATCACGTGTCGGAGGGTCTGCCTACTGTCTGGACAGCAGGAACGAAGGAGCGGGGATGCCAGATGTGATCCGGGCCAGCGGGCTCGTGAAGCGATACGGGTCGGTCACGGCCCTCGACGGCCTCGACCTCACGGTCCCGGAGGGCACGATCCTCGGGCTGCTCGGGCCCAATGGCGCCGGCAAGACCACCGCCGTACGGATCCTGACGACGCTGCTCGACGCCGACGAGGGCACCGCGCAGGTCGCCGGCATCGACGTGCGCACCGATCCGCAGCGGGTGCGGGAGCGGATCGGGCTGTCCGGGCAGTACGCAGCCGTTGACGAATACCTCACCGGCTTCGAGAACCTCGACATGATCGGCCGGCTCTACCGGCTCGGCCGCAAGCGCAGCCGCGATCGGGCGCGTGAGCTGCTCGGACGCTTCGACCTCACGGCGGCGGCCGACCGGCCGGTCAAGACCTACTCCGGCGGGATGCGCCGCCGCCTCGACCTGGCCGGCTCGCTGGTCGCTGCCCCGCAGGTGCTGTTCCTCGACGAGCCGACGACCGGGCTCGACCCGCGCAGCCGCACCGACATGTGGGAGGTCATCCGGGAGCTGGTCGCGGGCGGCACCACGCTGCTGCTCACCACGCAGTACCTCGAGGAGGCTGACCGGCTGGCCGACGACATCGTCGTCATCGACCACGGGCGGATCATCGCCCAGGGCACCGCCGACCAGCTCAAGGCCAAGGTCGGTGGCGAGCGCGTCGAGCTCGTGGTGGCGAGCGACGCCGAGCTGTTGCCGGCGCGCCAGGTGCTCGCCGGGCTGTCGGTGGGTGACGTGCAGGTCGAGCAGGGCAGCCGCCGCCTGGTCGCCCCCGTCAGCGGCGGCGCCGGCGTCCTGTTGGAGGTGCTGCGCCAGCTCGACGCCGCCGGCGTCGCGATCCTCGACGTCGGGCTGCGCCGACCGACCCTCGACGACGTCTTCCTCAGCCTGACCGGGCAGCCGGCCGAGTCGTCCGAGCAGTCCGACTCCGGGCTCGTCCCGCAGGAGGCAGCGTGAGCGCCGTCCCTCAGATGTTCGCCGACAGCGCCGTGGTCGCGAAGCGCAACCTCATCAAGATCAAGCGGGTGCCCGACCTGCTCGTGTTCACGCTGCTGTCGCCGATCATGTTCATCCTGCTGTTCGCCTACGTCTTCGGCAGCGCGATCGAGGTGCCGGGCGGCGGCAACTACCGCGAGTTCCTCATCGCCGGGATCTTCGCGCAGACCGTCATCTTCGGGGCGACGATCACCGGAGCTGGGCTCGCCGAGGACATGCAGAAGGGCATCATCGACCGCTTCCGGTCGCTGCCGATGTCACGGATGGCGGTGCTGGTCGGACGCACCGGCAGCGACATCGTCAACAACGTCCTCACCATCATGGTCATGTCCCTGACCGGCCTGGTCGTGGGCTGGCGCATCCGCACCTCGGTGCTCGAGGCGCTCGCTGCCTTCCTGCTCCTGCTGCTGTTCGCCTACGCCATCTCGTGGGTCTTCGCCCTCGTGGGTCTGCTGGTGCCCAGCCCGGAGGTGGTCAGCAACGCCTCGTTCATGGTCATCTTCCCGCTGACCTTCATCGCCAACACCTTCGTCCCGAGCGAGGGGCTGCCGGGCGTGCTGCGGGTCGTCGCCGAGTGGAACCCGGTCTCCGCGGTGACCCAGGCCTCCCGCGAGCTGTTCGGCAACCTGGGCGCGAATGCGACCGTTCCTGATGTGTGGTCGCTGCAGCACCCGGTCCTCTACACGCTGCTGTGGGTCGTGATCATCCTCGCCGTCTTCGTACCGCTGGCCACCCGGCAGTACAAGCGGGCCGCCAGCCGCTGACCCGCCGTCGCTGGTCGGCGCACTCCGCTCTGCTGAGCACGCGCTCAGCTACGCGGCGGGCCGGTGTCGGCGCCCGCCACGGTCTGCCGGGGCGAGCCGTGGTCGCCGTGCCAGTCGAGCACGAGTAGCGCGGCGTCGTCGGCGAGCACCCCGCCGCTGGCGTCGATGACGAGGTCGGCGAGGGCGCGTGTGGCCTCGCGTGGGTGCAGCTCGCGGGTCTGCCGCACGTGCGCCTCGAGGTCGAGGCTGGCTGCTGCCCGCTCGAGCATCCCGTCCGTCACGATGACGATGCGGTCACCGGTGCTCAGCGGCACGGTCGTGCTGTGGTAGGTGCTTCCGGTGAACAAGCCCAGTGGCAGGTCGGCGGGGAGTTCGAGCGCGCTGACCTGTCCGTCGCGGGCCAGGTAGGGGGCCGTGTGGCCGGCGTTGACGAAGCCGAGGTCTCCGGTGCGCAGGTCCAGCCGGCCGAGCAGTGCGGTGGCGAAGCCCTCCCCCGAGAAGCCGCAGCCGTGTTCGAGCAGCGCCTCGTTGGTCGTCGCGGCCTGTTCGAGCAGGGTCGCGCCGAGTCGGCGGGTGTTGCGCAGGCTGCCGACGCAGAGAGTCGCCGTCAGCGAGCTGTCCACGCCGTGACCGACAGCGTCGGTGACCGACAGGTGAAGATGGTCACGCCCCAGGCTGTAGTCGAAGGTGTCGCCGCCGATCGTCTCGGCCGGCTCGAGCCAGGCCGCGAGGGTGAAGGACCCGGCCTCGCAGGTGTAGGCGGCTGGCAGCAACCGCCGCTGGATCTCGGCCGAGAGGCTGAACGGGGTACTGCGTTGCCCCCACTCGTACAGGTCGGTGTGGCGCCGGCTCGCGATGACGACGTACCCGAGCACGTGGGCTGTCCGTCGCACCTCGGAGACGACGTCTTCGGTCGGCGCCTGCGGCAGGTCGATCTCGAGCAGACCGAGGGCCTCACCCCGCTCGGTGATCGGGGCGAGCACCGTCCACCAGCGGCCGACATCAGGCGGCAGGACCTGCACCTGCTGGCTACGCAACGCCTGCTCGGCGGGGCCGCCGTCGAAGGGCAGGACGGTGGCGCGTTCATCCTCATCGCAACGATCGCCGGAGGCGGGGGCGCCGGCCAGGGCCACGTGCGTCAACCGGACCAGCGCGCGACCGGACAGGTCCGCGATCAGGAACGACACCGACGTCGCATCGAGCACCCGCCCGAGTTCGCGGGTCACAGCCTCCACCGCATCCACCGGGCTGGCGTCCTCGGCGGCGTCGAGGAGCCGGCGCAGGGGCCGGTCATGTCCCCCCGACCGCTCCACACGACGAGGCTACGGGAATCGAGCAACGTGAGAACCGGCGCCCCGTCAGATGGCACCGGGTTGCCAGCCCACGGCATCGGTACGCAGCACCGCCTGTGGACGAGGCGGCGACCTGCCGCCGCAGACGTGACCCTCCGGCCGAGCTGTGCCCTGGCACGGCAGGCCGGTCTCGGGTATTCTCACGACACTTCGTGTTGCTCCGGACAGACGGCAGCGCGGTCGCCTCGCCGATCCGCGAGCTGGAGTTGTTCACTTGGCCGCTGACCATGACCTTCCGGACCGCACAGCCGTCGAGGACGGTCCCGTTCAGATCGCGCTGCTCTCGCGCACCGACCCTGCGGACCTCACCCGCTCGATGCACGACCGGCTGTGCTTCCGTCAGGCTCAGAGCCTGCTCGCAGGGCTGTGTGGCTGCACCCAGCAACGCGCCGCTCAGGCGTTGCTGAGCACGGCCGCACGCCTGGGCATCGCCAGCGCGCACGTCGGCGCGCAGTTTCTCGCTGTTCTCGGGACCTATCCTGGCGAGCGGCCTGCAGTCGACAACGACCCCGAACACCTGGTGAGCAGCCTGCTCGAGGTTGCCTTGTCGCCCTCCGGCCACGATCCGGCGCAACGCGGCTCGCAGCCACCGGTGCCGCCGGAACCGCTTCCTGCGGACAGCCGGTCGGTCATGCTCGCCGAACGCGGACACGAGCTGATCGTGACAGGGGAACTCGACGTGGCAACCGGGGCACCGCTCCGAGACGCTGTCAAAGAGCTCGGCTGGGGAGAGCCTTCACCCGACCATGACCGTCCCAGGCTGCACATCGACCTGACCGCCGTCAGTTTCATCGACATCAGCGGAGTGCAGGCACTCAACGACCTCCACGCATACGTCGACCGGCATGATGGCCGGCTCCACGTGACGCCACCTGTCGCACGTGCCCCCCGCCGACTCCTGCGCTACGCCGCCAGATCTGGTTGGCTGGCCCCGGGCTTCGCGCCGGGTGACCCGACTCACGCGCTCGCCGACGCCCTCGGCACGGTGGAGTCCATCGCGCTGTCCGCAACGTGAGGCCGGCTGCGAGGGGGTGGCCGCCCGTCAGGGACACATCGCTCAGCCGCCGCGCGGACGGGCCGGGGTGGTGCTCGGCCCGACGTGCTGCACCAGCCACCGGTTGAGCGGCTGCACCGCCCGCCAGTCGGCAGCGACCCGCACCCCGCACTCCGGCCCGTGCAGCCAGTCGCCCGGCTCGTGCGTCCGCCCGACGGCGAGCGACTTCAGGTGCAGCAGGTCCGCCCGCGGATGCGTCGGCTCGTACGGCTTCGGCAGCCGGACCAGCCGTTCACCGTGCACGTCCCAGCCGCTCAGGTCGTCGAGCAGAGCCTGCAGCGCGGCGCCGGTGGGCTCGTCGGCGACGGCCCCCCGCAGGCGTCGGGCCTGGTCGGTCGAGGTGTGCCAGAAGCCGCCGCCGACGTACAGCCCGTCGGCGGACAGCTGCACGTACAGCGCGTCGTGACCGGGTCCGACCACCACCGCGGCGGCGTGGTCCTTGTACGGCGTCTTGTCCGAGCGAAAGCGCACGTCGCGGTAGGGCCGGAAGAACTTCGCCGTCCCGAACTCCGGCGCGAGCTCGGCCAGCAGCGCCTCCATCGGCGCCTTCACCGCCACGTCGTAGACCGCCTTGTGGTCGCTCCAGTAGCTCTTGGTGTTGTCTGCCCGAAGGCCGTCGTAGAAGTCGAGCGCCCGCTCGGGGAAGCCGCCGAAGCTCACGGCTCCTCCTCTCGTACGTCGGTGTGGAAGCGGAGCTGGCGCTCCACCCGCCGGCCGGTGTCCAGCCCCCGGGCGGCGCCGTCTGGCTCCCAGCCCGCGCTGAGCAGGAACGACCGGGTGGCCGGGTCGCGCTCCCACGCCCAGGCCACGGCGGTCTCTGCCCCCGATCGGCGCCAGTCCTCGACGCTGGCCGCGACCAGGCGGGCCCCGTGTCCCCGCCGGCCGAAGCGCGGCTCGACGAGCAGCGTCAGCAGCTCCACCGTCGCCACCGGGTCGAGGCCGTCGTCGGACGCCGGGCCGCTCGCGGCGAAGCCGACCAGCTCCTCGCGTTCGAGGGCCACGAGCAGGCGGTGCCGGGGTGTCGGCGGGCTCTCGACGGCGCCGAGCCACAGCGCCGCGGCCTGCACCTCCGGCACGTCCAGCGCCTCGGGTGGGAGCAGGCCCGCGTACGCGATCCGCCAGGTGCTGAGCTGCACCCGGGCGACCCGCTCGGCGTCGGCCGGCCGGGCGGGGCGCACGCTGACATCGGCCACCCGTCGAGCCTAGGGTCATAGGCATGCCGATCGCGACGACCAACCCGGCGACGGGGCAGGTGCTCAGGACCTTCGACCCGCTGACCGCGGCCGAGCTGGACGACCGGCTGGCCCGGGCCGCCGCCGCGTTCGGGTCCTACCGCCGGACGTCGTACGAGCAGCGCGCAGGCTGGATGCGCGCCGCCGCCGACCTGCTCGACGCCGAGGCGCAGGCCACCGCGGAGCTGATGACGCTCGAGATGGGCAAGACGCTGAAGGCGGCGAAGGCCGAGATCGGCAAGTGCGCTGCCGGCTGCCGCTACTACGCCGAGCACGCGGCGTCGATGCTCGCGAACGAGCCGGTGGACGCCGCGGCGGTGAAGGCCTCCCACGCGTACGTCCGATGGCAGCCGCTCGGACCGGTGCTGGCCGTCATGCCGTGGAACTTCCCGCTGTGGCAGGCGATGCGCTTCGCGGCGCCGGCGCTGATGGCGGGCAACGTCGGGCTGCTCAAGCACGCCTCGAATGTGCCGCAAACCGCGCTCTATTTGGAGGACCTGTTCGTCCGGGCCGGCTTCCCAGCCGATGTGTTCCAGACGCTGCTGATCGGCAGCGACCTCGTCGAGTCGGTGCTGCGTGACGACCGGGTCGCCGCCGCGACGCTCACCGGCAGCACCCCCGCCGGTCGCAGCGTCGCCGCGATCGCCGGGGATGCCCTCAAGCACACCGTGCTCGAGCTCGGCGGCAGCGACCCGTTCGTCGTCATGCCGTCGGCCGACCTCGAACGCGCCGCGCAGGTCGCCGCGGTCGCCCGCTGCCAGAACAACGGGCAGAGCTGCATCGCCGCCAAGCGCTTCATCGTCCACGAGCAGGTGGCAGAGGAGTTCGAGGAGCTGTTCGCCGGCGAGCTCGGCGCGCTGGTCGTCGGTGACCCGACCGACGCCGCGACCGACGTCGGGCCGCTCGCGACCAAGCAGGGGCGCGACGACGTCGAGGAGCTCGTCGCCGACGCGGTGAGCAAGGGCGCGACCGTCGTGCTCGGCGGGAGCCGCCCGGAGAGTCCCGGCTGGTTCTATCCGCCGACGCTGTTGACCGGCATCACCAGGCAGATGCGGATGTACGCCGAGGAGGTCTTCGGACCGGTCGCCCAGCTGCACCGCGTCGCCGACCTCGACGAGGCGATCGCGCTGGCCAACGACACCGAGTTCGGCCTCGGCAGCAACGCCTGGACGAACGACCCGGCCGAGCAGGAGCGGTTCGCCACCGAGCTGCAGGCCGGCATGGTCTTCGTCAACGGGATGACCGCGTCCTACCCGGAGCTGCCCTTCGGTGGCATCGGCACCTCCGGTTACGGCCGCGAGCTGGGCCAGCTCGGGATCCGCGAGTTCTGCAGCGCCAAGACGGTGTGGGTGGGCTAGTGGAGCGCGTCTCGCGACGCGTCGCGAGACGGATCGCCCTGGCGGCGAGCGGTTTCGCTGACCCGCGTCCGACCGGCCCGCCCGACCGGCGGCACCTGCGCCGGGTGCTCGGCCGCACCGCGCTGCTGCAGATGGACTCGGTCAACGTCTTCGAGCGGGCGCACTACCTGCCGGTGTTCAGCCGGCTCGGGCCGTACCCCACGTCGCTCGTCGACCGCGCCGCCTACGCCGACCGGGAGCTGTTCGAGTACTGGGGCCACGAGGCCTCGCTGCTGCCGGTTGCCACGCATCGGCTGCTGCGCTGGCGGATGGCGCGGGCCGAGGCGCTCGAGGAGGGCTGGGGTGGGCCGCTACGGGTCATGCGGGACCAGCCGGCCTTCGTCGCCGAGGTGCTGGCGCGGGTGCGGGACGAGGGCCCGATCGGCGCTGGGGCGCTGCACCGCGTTGCCGCTCCGGGCCAGAGCCGTCGGGGCGGGCCGTGGTGGGACTGGTCCCAGACCAAAGTGGCTCTGGAGTACCTGTTCTGGTCCGGCCGGGTCACGACGGCGACGCGCCGCTCGTTCGAGCGGGTGTACGACCTGACCGAACGGGTGATCCCGGCCGAGGTGCTCGCCCTGTCCACACCGACCCGCGAGGACGCCCAGCGGGACCTCGTCCGCATCGCCGCGCGGGCGCACGGCGTCGCCACCGAGCGGGACCTGCGCGACTACTTCCGGCTCCGGCTCGACGAGGGCGCGGCGGCGGTGCGCTCGCTGGTCGAGGCCGGTGAGCTGCAACGGGTCGAGGTGGAAGGCTGGCGGCAGCCGGCCTACCTCTGGCCGGGGGCCCGCGTGCCGCGCCGGGTCGTGGCGAGCGCACTGCTCTCACCGTTCGACCCGCTCGTGTGGGAGCGCTCGCGTACGTCCCGGTTGTTCGACTTCGACTACCGCATCGAGATCTACGTGCCGGCGGCGAGGCGGGTGCACGGCTACTACGTGCTGCCGTTCCTGCACGACGAGGCGCTGCGGGCGCGGGTCGACCTCAAAGCCGACCGTCGGGCCGGAGTGCTGCGGGTCATGGCGTCGTGGCTGGAGCCGGGCAGCGATGCGGTCGGGACGGCGATCGCGCTGGCCGCTGAGCTGCGCCTCGCGGCGTCGTGGCAGGGGCTGTCAGCGGTGGTCGTCGAGCCGCGCGGCGACCTGGCCGCGGCGCTCACGGCCGCGCT
>JAHWJP010000065.1 GCA_019348355.1 Actinomycetota bacterium | reverse complement strand
TGAACCTGCGACCTCTGGGTTATGAGCCCAGCGAGCTACCGAGCTGCTCCACCCCGCGTTGCTGTCCGCCCAGTGTGGGTGACCGCAAGTCACCCGGGCAAACTCGTGACCATGAGCGATGTCACCGTCTGGCTGAACCCGCGTTGCAGCAAGTGCCAGGGCGCCGAGCAGCTGCTGGCCGAGCACGGCGTCGAGGCGCACAAAATCTTCTATCTCGACACCCCACCGAGCCGGGTCGAGATTGCCCGGGTGGTCGACCTGCTTGGTGGCGACCCGAGAAGCCTCCTGCGCAGAAATGAGCCGGAAGCCGACGGCCTCGAGGACGCCGACCGGGATGCGGTGCTCGACGCCCTGGCCGCCCACCCGCAGCTCATCGAGCGACCGGTCGTTCTCGTGCGGGATGACAACGGCACCGACCGCGCCGTCGTGGCCCGACCCCCGGAGCTGCTGCTGGAGCTGCTCGCCGGTTAGCCCGTCGGGCTCGGCTGCGGGGTCGCCAGCTGGTCGAGCGCCGCGCGCAGCCGGTCCTGCGCTGCCCCGTACGCCGCAAAGTCCCCGGCCCGAAGCGCGGCCTCACCCTCGCGGAAGGCCGCGTCGGCCTGGGCGATCAGCGACGCCGTGTCGCCGACCGGAACGGGGACGGGTGCCGGTGAAGGACCGGGTGACGCACCCGGCGACGCCCCCGGTGACGGCGTCGGCGTGGCCACCGCGCCGGGCTCGCCGAACAGGTCAGCCAGCGAACGGGCCAGCGTGGTGTTGGCCGCCACGTCGTTGCCGAAGCTCACCAGGACGCGCTGCAGCGTCGGAAAGCTCTCACCGCCCTGCGCCCGGACGAAGACCGGCTGCACGTAGAGCAGACCGTCGCCGGCGGGCAGCGTGAGCAGGTTGCCGAAGGTGACCTCGGCGCGGTTCTGCCGGAACGGGAACAGCGCGTCGGCGACGACCTGCTCGGACAGGAACTGGTTGGCGACCTGGCCGGGTCCGTTGGGCGGATTGCTGCGGGGCAGCTGCAGGATCCGGATCTGCCCGTAGTCCTCCGGGTCGGACGACACCGACGCGAACGCCGCGAGGTTCGGCCGGTTGAGGCCGGTGAACGACGTGGACAGCCGGAAGCTCGCGTCGGGCTGACCGGGGAACGACAGCAGCGAATAGAACGGCGGCTGGTCCGGTCCGGTCGCTGCCGCGGCGTCGACGACGGGCTGCTGTGGCGCTCCCGGCGCGACGGGGACTGCGTTACTCGTCGCACCGTTGACCGCCGCCGCCGGGTCGGCCGGGATCTCCCAGAAGTTCTCCCGGCTGAAGAACTCCTCCGGATCGGTGACGTGGTATTGCGTGAGCAGCTGGCGCTGGACCTTGAACAGGTCCTCGGGATAGCGCAGGTGCGCGCGCAGGTCGTCGCTCATCTCGCTCTCCGGCTGGAGGATGTCCCCGCCGAACGCCTTGTTCCACGACTGCAGCACCGGGTCGGGCTCGCCGAACTCGTACAGCGTGACGGTGCCGTCGTAGGCGTCGACGGTCGCCTTCACCGAGTTGCGGATGTAGTTGACCTGCTCCTGGGGCAGCCGCCGGGTGCTCTGACTGTCGGCCGTGGCGTTGCCGAGCACGGTGCGCTGGGAGTACGGGTAGCCGGCGCTGGTCGTGTAGCCGTCGACGATCCAGACGATCCGGCCGTCGACGGCGGCGGGATAGGGGTCGGAGTCCAGCTCGAGGAACGGCGCGACCTTCTGTACGCGCTCGCGCGGCTCCCGGTTGTAGACCAGCCGGCTGTCGGACGTGATCGCGTCGGACAGCAGCAGGTTCACCTCGCGGTACTTCGCGGCGTACGCCAGCTTGCGCCCGAAGCTCGACAGCTGCACGCCGCCGGTGCCGTCATAGTTGAAGGTCGCCTGATCGTCGCCCTCCCCGCGGGCCTGACCGGTGGTCAGGCCGAGCGGACCGTCGATCTCCGGCTGGTTGGTGTTCACGACGGAGTACTCCGGCGACAGCTCGCCGAAGTAGATGCGGGTCTGGTCCAGCTGGATGGGCCCGTCGTCGTCACCGGACTCGACAAACAGCGGCCGGCCCTCCTCGTCCACACGGTCGGCCGGCGCGGCGATGAGCCCGTTGCCGTGGGTGTAGGCCAGACGCTCGTTGATCCAGCTCCGCTGGGCGCCGGAGAGCTCGGAGATGTCGACCTCGCGCGCCGCGACGACGAAGTCCTGCAACTCGCCGTCGACCTCGTAGCGGTCGACGTCCAGCTGGCTGTTGACGCCGAAGTAGAAGGTGAGCCGCTGCAGCTGCTCGTAGGTGGGCGCGAGGACGTTCGGGTCCAGCAGCCGCGCGGTGTCCAGGCCGGCGGCCTGCGCCTCGAGCTGCTCGGGGTCGACGTCCTGCGATGCGCGGTACTGCGTGATCTCGGCGTCCACGATCCCGTACGCCGCGCGGGTGGCCTCGATGTTGCGCTCGATGAACTTCGCCTCACGCTGGATCTCGTTGGGCTTGACCCGGAACTGCTGGGTGTAGGCGGGGTAGATGCCGCCGATGAGCACCGAGCTGACGACGAGCAGGCCGAGGGCGCCGGCGGGCAGCAGGATGTTGCGTACGACGATGTTGGCGAAGAACAGCAGCGCGCACACGATGGCGATGCCGATGAGGATGTTCTTGGCCGGCAGGACGGCGTTGACATCGGTGAACGAGGCGCCCTGCACCACGCCCCGCTCGGAGAAGGCGAGCCCGAACCGGTCGAGGTAGTAGGCGTAGGACTTGAGCAGGATGACGATGCCCAGCAGCACCGACAAGTGGGCCCGGGCCGCCGGGCTGACCTTCTCCCCGGCCGTCTGCAGCCGCACGCCGCCGAACAGGTAGTGCGTGGCGGCGGCGACGATCAGCGCGAGGATGACGGCGGTGAGCAGGAACCCCAGCACGAACCGCTCGAAGGGGTAGGTGAAGGCGAAGTAGGAGATGTCCCGACCGAACTGCGCGTCCGTCTGTCCGAACGGCGTCCCGTTGCGCCACAGCAGCCAGGTCTCCCAGCGGGCCGCGGCCGACAGACCGGCGAACAGCCCGAACACGCCACTGCCCAGCAGCAGCACCGAGCGCAGGAACGGCTCCACCGCGACCCGGTAGCGCTCGAGGTTCTGCTGCTCCAGCGACATCGGCCGAAAGGGCGGGCGCATCCGGTAGGCGATGGCGATGTTGGCGCCGACGAGCAACGCCATCAGCAGGCCGAACAGCGCGAACAGCATCAGCCTGGTGGTGATCACCGTGGTGAACACGGTCGTGAAGCCGACGCTCTGGAACCACAGCAGGTCGGTGTAGAGCGACACGCCGACCCCACCGACCAGCAGCAGGACCCCCAGCACCGCGAGCACGGGTCCGAGCAGTCGCGGCCTGGCAGGCAGACCCGCCCCCGGAGTGCGGACGGCCACTTCCACCTCTTTTCCGTTGCGGGACGTGCTCTATGTCCAACCCAACCACAAGCCGGCCGGTTCCCTCCTTTCCGCCAGACCGGCAAGGATGGACGCCATGACGCTTCCCGGAAGCCCGCTGCAGTCGGTCGTCGGCGAGGTCGAGGCGCACGTGGACGAGGCCGGCTGGAACCAGCCGCCGCAGCTGTTCGCGCTCGTCCAGACCGAGCAGCTGCTCGCCGCAGAACCACAGCTCGCCCGCACGATGGGGCTGGTCGCCGGTGATCCCGCGTCACTCACCCCGATCGCGCAGGAACCGCTCGGCGACGGCCCGCTCGACGAACAGCTCGCCTCGCTGATGTTCGGCGCCGAGGTGCTCGGCGTGGTGCTCGTGCACGAGGTCCTCGTCCTGCCGCCGTCGGCCGAGTCGGCGCTCGACGAGGTCGAGGACCCGGCGGCCGCGGCGGCGCAGCACCCCGAGCGGCGCGAGGTACGGATGGGGGTCGGCGTGGCCAGGGGCGGCGGCTCGGCCTGCGTGCTACGGCTCCGCGGACCGGGTGACGAGCCGGACGACCTGGTGACCGGCCCTGACCTCGCCCCGGCCCTGGCCGCAGCCCTGCTGGCCACCCTCGACGAGGCCTGACCGTCCGCTCAGCGGGACAGACGGGACTTCGTGGGGCGGCGGGGCGACGGAGGGAACGGCGGATCCGCGAACGGCAGGTCCAGCGCGAACTCCGCACCCTTGCCGAGCGAGGAGACGACGGTCAGGGGCAGACCGGTGTCCTGGGCGAGCCGGCGGACGAACGACAGCCCCAGCCCGAGACCACCGACCCGCCGGGTCGCCGAGCCGTCGACCTGCTCGAAGGAGGTGAACAGACCCTCCTGGTCGCCGGCCGCGATGCCTGGTCCGGCGTCGCGTACGGCCACGCGCACCCGCCGCCCGTCCTCGGTCAGGGCGGCGGTCAGCGTGATGGCCGTGCCGGGAGGGGTGTACTTGATCGCGTTGTCCACCAGCTCGTCGAGCGCCTTGTCGAGCCAGTCCGGGTCGACGTGGACCTCCGGCAAGCGCGCCGCCACCCGTCGCTTCAGGTCAGCGGCGCGCTCAGGAGCGCGCGTGCGCCAGTCAGCCAGGCGGCCGTCCACCAGCGCTGCGGGCGCCACGGCGCGCGGCTGCACGCTCACCCGCCCCGCCTCGATCGCCGCAACATCCACCAGCAGGTCGACGACGCGGTTCATCTTGATGCTCGCGTCACGGATCGTGGCCGCGAACAGCTCGACCTTGTCGGCAGACATGCCCGGCTTGGCCACGAGGATCTCGGCGTAGCCGCGAATGGGGGTCAGCGGCGTACGCAGCTCGTGGCTGACGTTGGACAGGAACTCGGTCTTCATCCGCTCGACCTCGCGCTCCTGGGTGGTGTCGCGCAGGACGAGCACGACACCCCGGCCGTCGTCGAGCGGTGCGAGGGCGGCGCTTACGGGCACCGTCACACCGTCGCGGCGACGGACCTCGGCCGCGACGTCCGGGCGGTCGCGGGCGTCCAGGGCCAGCGGTTCGGCGCCCACGCAGACGTCGAGCACCTCGGCGAACGGTTGGCCGAGCGCGTCATCGGCGCTGTCCAGCCCGGCCATGGCCAGTGCGGCGCGGTTGATGCTCGTCACCCGCCCCGCCGCGTCCGTGGCGACCAACCCGTCCGACATCGAGGACAGCACCGTCTCGAGCCGGGCAGCGGAGGCGCGCAGGTCGCCGGTCAACCGGGAGACCGAGCCGCTCATGGCGTCGAAGGTGCGCGACAACGTCCCGACCTCGTCCCGGCCGCCGACCCCCGTCGTCACGGTGAGGTCGCCGGCGGCCATCCGCCGGGCAGCGATCGTCAGCCGGCGGACCGGCTCGACGGTGCGCCGGCCGAGCAGCAGCGCGAGGCCTCCCACCAAGGCCGTCGTGATCAGCGCCGTGACGAGCAGGGCGCGCAGGGCTCCCTGCTGGGCGTCGAGCGCTGCCTGCGCGTCGCGCGACAGCGCCAGCGTGCCCACCGGGGTGCCGTCGAGGGCCAGGACGGTCCGGAAGTGCACGGTGGGGCTGCTGCCCTCCGCCGGGACGGTGATGCCGCCGTCCGGGACGCCGTTCGCGATGCGGGCACGAGCGGCGATCCGCTCCAGCTGCAGGCGCTCCCGCTCGAACAGGTTGGAGGAGACGATCTGCTCGTCGACCAGCAGCGAGAAGCGGAAGTCACCGGACTGGAAGTCGCGGTCGGCATAGCGCTTGTCCAGCCGCACGCCGTAGACGAAGGCAGAGGTCGGGTCGGACTCCGGAGTCGCCCGGCCGGACGGCACGACGACGATGAGCGCGATGCCCGGTTCCTTGCCGACGAGGCGGGCCTTGGTCTGCAACCCGGCGGCGGGCACCTGCCCCAGCCGTCCGTCGAGCGCGGTCATGACGGCCGAGCCGGAGGCCAGGGCGACGACCTGCGCCGGGTCGAGCGGCGCGCTACCGCCGAGCGACTGCGCCGTGCCCTCGACCGGCACCCGCACCGCGAAGGTCGACAACCCCGGCGGGGAGAGCTGCTTCAGGATCTCGGTGCAGGAGGCCGGCCGCTGGTTGCAGGCCTCGGCCGCGAGCGCCGCCACGACGCGGGCGTTGTCGAGCGTCTGGTCCAGCAGCACCAGCCGGCCCTCCGCGGCCTCGCTCACCAGGCTGGCCTGTTCCCGGTCGTAACCGTTCGCCACCACCGTGCCGACGACGCCCACGGCCGCGGTGGCCATCGCAAGGACGCCGGCGAGGATCGCCGCCACCACCTTGCCGAGCAGGCTGGCCTGCGCGAACACGACCAGCGCCGCCAGCAGCAGCAGCGCCGATGCGCCCCGCAGCAGGATCACCGCGAGCGCCCCGGTCGCCTCGTCGGCCACCGGGGCGAGCGCGGCAGCGCCCGTGGCAAGCAGCAGGCCACCGGCGAGCAGCATGCCGGGCCCGTCGCGGCGGGCGCGCAGGGCGCCGGCGACGGCGAGCAACCCCGCCAGGGCGGCGAGCACCGCCGGACCGGGCGCCGCTGCAAGCGGCACCACGACCCCGGCGACCGGGGGCGGCGTCGCAGCGCGCAGCGGCACCCGGGGGACAGCGTCCTTCGGGGCGGTTGCCGGCCCGGCGGTCGCATGCCGCGACAGCGCCCCGGCGTACAGCCCGGCCCCGAGCAGCAGCAGACCGCCGCCGCGGGCGAGCAGCAGCAGTTCGGACGACGGTTCGCCGAAGCGCGTCGCGGTGACGGTCTCGACCAGCGCCAACACGAGCGCACCCACGGTGAGGATCTGCGCCGGACCGCGGGCCACCGCCCGCACGCGAGATCGCGCCAGGGCGGCGGCGGCCAGTCCGACCCACGCGGCGACGGCCAGCAGCACCACGCCGCCCAGAAGCGCGAACGGGACTGCGGGCTCCATGGCGGAAGTCTAGGGAGCCCGGTGCCACATGCGGCACCTTCGGGCAATGTCGCCCATCAACACGGCCGCGAAAAGCGCGGATGTCGCGACATTTCGGACTGCGGCACTCCGGTCAGGTGGTGCAGAGCGACGGCGGGCGGCCGGCGCGCAGGGCATCGAGGCCGGCCAGCGCGTCCTCGATCGTCGCCACCCGGATCAGCAGCAGGTCCGGCGGCGGTCGCCGGACGGCCTCGGCGCAGTTGCCCGCAGGCACCAGGAACGCATCCGTACCCTTCGCCTTGGCCGCGGTCAATTTCTGGACGATGCCGCCGATCGAGCCGACCGTGCCGTCGGCGGAGATCTCACCGGTGCCGGCGATGTACTTGCCGGCCGTGAGCGAAGGCTCGTCGAGCTTGTCGAGGATGCCGAGGGTGAACATCAGGCCGGCGCTCGGACCACCGACCTCCTCGAGGGTGATGTCCACCGTGAAGGGCGCGTCGATCGGCTTCTCCTGCGTGACGACGCCGATCACGGGGCGCCGCGGCCCGTCCCCGCTGGACTCACCCGTCGGGATGACGACCGTGCGCGCCTGCCCGCCCCGCGTGAAGCCGATCTGCACGCTGTCGCCGATCGACGTGGCGCCGATGAGGGCGCGCAGCTCGGCTGCGTCGCGCAGCGATGTCCCGTCGACAGTGGTCAGGACGTCACCGACCTCCAGCCGGCCGGTCGCGGGGGCGCCCGGCCTGATCTCGGCGACGCTGACCTCCGCCACGCGCAGGCCCAGCTGGCGGGCTGCGGCGGTGACCGCGCTGCCTTGCGACTCACGCATCAGCTCGGCGTTCTTCTCCTGCACCTGCTCGTCGCTGCGCCCGGGTGGGTAGACGACCTCGCGCGGCACGACGGCCAGGTCGCGGGCGAACCAGCCGCGCAGCGCCGTGACCAGCGTCAGCTGGGACTGCACGCCGACCGTGGTCAGGTCCAGGTTGCCGTCGGTCGGGAAGGTCTGCCGGCCCTCGATGACGATGACGGGCTGACCGTCCACCTCGCCGAGGGTGTTGTACGTCGGGCCGGGGCCCAGCGCGACGTAGGGAACCCGCGCCTGGGCGGCGCCGGCGGCCAGGGCAGCGGCGAGCAGGCTGGCGAGCAACAGGGTCAGGGTGCGCCGGGACACGCGGTCAGACTAGGCGTCGGCCGCGCGTACCCGCCCGGCGTCCGAGATGCCGGGCCGCTTCGGGGTCAGGCGAAGAAGCCCAGGCTGCTCGGGCCGTCCCGATGCCCGTTGCCGGCCGCGACGGACTGCTCGGGGTCCCCGCCCTGCACCGGCATCTCGACCAGGGCCAGCGCGGGGACCGGCTCGGGCTCGGGCTCGATCATTTCGGCCACGGTGGGCTCGGGTGCCACCGGCTCCACCGGCACGGGTGCGGGCGGGGCGGCCTGAGCCGAGGCCTCCCAGGCCTGCGGCACCGGCACCTCGACGCGGTAGTACGCGCGAAACGCGAGGGGGACCTCGGTGAGCGCGTGCAGGCTCACCGACTCGACCCCCTCGACGTTGCGGAGGTGCTCGACGAGGCGGACGGCCTCCTCGACGGACGCCAGCCGACGAAACGCGGCCGTCCCGTCGGAGGAGGGGAAGAAGACGACGTGCTCCACGGCAGTGCCCTTCGCCTGGAGGGGGCCCGGACGCCCACCTGCATCCAGGTCGTTCTCGGCAGGCAGGTGCACCGACCTGAAGCCTTTGCGGCCGAGGCGGTCAGCGACGTCGTTGCGGACGACGCGGGTGGCGTACGGGGGCGGCGAGCGCCGCACGGAACCGCTCGTAGTCCCGCATCGACTCGACCGGCTGCCGCGGGCCGCGCGTCCGGGAGGTCCACGACGCCCAGCCGATCGCGGCGCTGGTGGCCAACGGGACGGGCAGCAGCCAGAGCAGCCAGTCGGGCAGGGGCACCGGCCCATCGTAGGGACCCTCGCCGTCACGGCGTGCCGACCCACTCCTGCTCGCCGTCGTCGAACACCTGCCGCTTCCACACCGGCACGCTCGCCTTGAGGTCGTCGATCAGCCGCCGGGCGGCCTCGAAGGCCTGCCCCCGGTGCGCGGCCGAGGCGGCGACCACCACCGCGACGTCCCCGATCGCGAGCAGACCGGTGCGGTGGACGGCGGCCAGCCCGTGCACGGGCAGGTCGGCGGCGACGGCCTCGGCCACCGCCTGCAGCGCCGCGAGGGCGTCCGGATGGGCGACGTACTCGAGCTCGCGTACCCCCCGCCCGCCGTCGTGGTCGCGCACCAGCCCCGAGAAGGACACGACCCCACCTGCGGACGGGTCTGCGACGGCCGCGAGCACCTCCGCCACGTCCAGCGGGGTGTCACGCAGGGCCAGCAGCCGCAGAACGCTCATCCCCGGACGGTACGACGACCGGGCGTAGCGTGGACCGCATGGCACAGAGCTGCTCGAAGGCCAGGGGCGTGCGCCCGTGACCCGCCCGCCCTTCGGGTTCGGGCCCCCGGACCGACCCGACGAGCCGGGCGGGGGCGGCGGCGACGATCCGTTCGGCCTGTCGGCGATGTTCGGCGGGGCGGGCGGGCCGTTCGCCGGCGGGATGGGCGAGGTCTTCGCGCAGATGCAGAAGCTCATGAGCTGGCGCGGCGGACCGGTCAACTGGGACCTGGCCGGCGAGGTCGCGACCGGCGCGACCCGCCCCGACGACGTCCCCGTCACCCCCGAGCAGACCCGCGAGGTGGCCGAGGCCTGCCGGCTCGCCGACGTGTGGCTCGACCCGGTCACGACGCTGCCGGCGAGCGGGGCGGAGGCGCAGGCGTGGACCCGTACCGGCTGGGTGACGTCGACGACGCCGGCCTGGCGCCAGCTGGTCGACCCGGTCGCCGGACGGGTCGTCGGCGCCATGGGCAAGGCGCTCGAGCAGGGGCTGGAGACAGGGATGGGCGGTGCACTCGAGGGCGTCCCACCCGAGGTGGCGGGACTGCTCGGCGGCAGCGGTGGGCTCGGCCCGCTGCGGGGCGTGATGGACCAGGTGGGCGGCTTCGTGTTCGGTGCGCAGGTCGGCCAGGCGCTCGGCGCCCTCGCCAAGGAGGTGCTGTCCTCCTCGGAGATCGGGCTGCCGCTGACACCGGCCGGCCGGCCGGCCCTGCTGCCGGCCAACCTGGCGGCCTTCAGCGCCGGGCTCGAGGTGCCGGCGGAGGAGGTCCGGCTCTACATCGCCCTGCGTGAGCTGGCGCACCAGCGACTGTTCGCCTCGGTGCCGTGGTTGAAGGCCCACCTGTACGACGCGGTCGACGCCTACGCGCGCGGCATCGAGCTGGACGCCGGCGCGGTCGAGCGCGCCGTCGGCTCGATCGACCCCGCCGACCCCGAGTCGATGCAGCGGGCGATGGGCGAGGGGCTGTTCGAGATCGAGCCGACGCCCGCCCAGCAGGCTGCGCTGGCCCGGCTCGAGACGGCGCTCGCGCTGGTCGAGGGATGGGTGGACGCCGTGGTGGACGCCGCCGCCAGTGGGCCGCTGCCGTCGGCCGATGCGCTCCGCGAGACGGTCCGCCGTCGCCGCGCCTCCGGCGGCCCGGCCGAGCAGACGTTCGCGACGCTGGTCGGCCTGCAGCTGCGACCGCGCCGGCTGCGCGAAGCTGCGGCCCTGTGGTCGGCGGTGGCCGAAGGCGGTGGCATCGCGGCCCGGGACGCGCTGTGGGCGCACCCGGATCTGCTGCCCACGGCCGAGGACCTCGACGATCCGGCGGCCTTCCTGGCCCGTACCAGTTCCGGCGGAGACCAGCCCTCGGCGGACGTGGATTGGGACGCGGGGCTGCGTGACCTCGACAAGGATCTGGACGGCACCCTCGACGACGACGCCACCGGCGGCCCCGAAGGCCCCGCGACGAGCTGAGTATTTTCTCGCTCCACAGCCGTCGGCGTCGTCCTCGCAGGTCACCGGGGTCGGACAGGTGTGTACGAACCGGCGTCCCCAGGCCGCCCCCCGGCCGTCCACAGCGACACGCCTACCGGTCCCCACCTCGTCCACAGGCTCGTCCACAGGCTGTGGGAGATGACGTTGACGGCGCTCGTATCGGGCTCGTAGCGTCGTCACCAACGGAGCCCTTCGGCAGCCCCGGGTCCGTTCGCAAGGGGAAGGCGAACGGGTCCGGAGCCCGAGGGGCTCCGTGACAGCTACCGGCCGCGAAAGGTCGGTGGACGCTTGGCGGCCCGGGCCGCAAGGCCCTCCTGCAGGTCCTCGGTGGCGAGCGTCACCGGCTGCGCGAGTGCCTCCCAGCGCAGCGCGTCCTCGAAGCTCGCGTGGCCGCCGTCGGCCAGCGCGATCTTGTGCAACCGCTGCGCCACCGGCGCGCCGGAGGCGACCTGGGCCGCGCGCTCGAGGGTCCGCTCGAGCAGGGCGGCGTCGTCGTACACCGCACTGGCGAGCCCGAGCCGCAGCATCTCCGGGGCGTGCACCACCCGCCCGGTGAGCAACAGCTCGCGGGCAGCAGCCAGACCGACCACCTCGGGCAGCAGCCAGGTGGTGGCCATCCCCGCCGCCATGCCGAGGTGGGCGAACGGGACGGTGAACCGCGCGGACGACCCGGCGTAGCGCAGATCGCAGGACAGCGCCAGCGCCGCGCCCGCCCCCACCGCCGGGCCGTTGACAGCCGCGATGGACGGGACGTCGAGGGCGCGCAGCGACAGCCAGGCTCGGTAGAAGGGGAGCATCCGGTCCCGCAGCTCGGCGGGGCTCTTGCCGGGCTCGGCCGCCAGCCAGCCGACGTCCCCGCCGGCACAGAATGCCTGGCCCTGCCCGGTCACGACGACGCAGCGCACGGAGCGGTCGCCGCGCAGCGCCGCGACCGCCTCGGCCCACTCGGCGGTCAGCTCCGCCGTCATGGCGTTGCGCCGGTCGGGCTGCGCGAGCGTGAGTGACACGACGCCGCCGTCGTGCCGCTCGACGCGCAGCGCAGAGGTCTGTGGCATCGCGGACTCCTTGCGCACTTCCGAGGTCGTACGTGGGCAGCGCAGGCTACGACGGCGATGACCCCACTGCCGGTGATCCACGCGGACCGCCAGGTGGGACCGGTCGCTGGATCCACCTGAAGCAGAGCGTGGACACGCCTGAACCACCCGAACGGGTGGCCACGTCCACCGGCCGTACGCCGATCTCTGCTCAATGACGGAGACCGCCGCGCTGCCCCCCGCCCGCCGCTTCGTGCTCGCGGGCACGTTGGCCGTGGCGCTGTCGGTCCTGACAGGTGGGCTGTCGCCGACGGCTGGAGCCCAGCCGAACGCCCCCAGTCCCCTGATCCGCGTGGTGGTCACCTCGGCGACGGGCTGGTCGGACGCCGCGGCAGCGGTGATCGCCGCCGGTGGGAACGTGCTCGACCAGCTCCCCCTCGTCGGCGGGGTCAGCGCCGACCTGCCGCGGGACGCGGTGCTCGCGCCGTCCTACGTCGTGGCCCCGGACCGGCCCATGACGCCGGTGGCGACCGACGCCCCGGCCGGAGCGGTGTCCACGGTGCGGGACACGCTCGGCCAGGGCCCGGCCGGCAGCGAACCGGACGGGAGCGGCGTCACGGTCGCCGTCGTCGACACCGGGGTGGCCGACGTGCCGGACCTGGCCGGCCGGCTCTCACACCTCGACCTCCCCGGCGAGAGCCGGGGCGACGGCTACGGGCACGGCACCCTGGTCGCGGGGCTGATCGCAGGGGACGGCTCGCTTTCGGGGGGCGCCTACGCCGGTGTCGCGCCCGGCGCGCAGGTGCTCGACGTCCGCGTCGCCGGTGACGACGGCTCGAGCAGCCTCATCCGCGTCCTGCGCGGGCTGCAGGCCGTCGCGGACCGCCCCGACGTCGACGTCGTCAACCTGTCCCTGACATCGGGCAGCCCGCTGCCCTACCAGCTCGACCCGCTCACCCGGGCCCTCGAATCGCTCTGGCAGCAGGGCGTGGTCGTCGTCGTGCCCGCGGGTAACGGCGGCGCCATCGGCTCCCCCGGCCTGGACCCGATGCTGCTGACCGTCGGCGGTCTGGTCGAGGCGGGCACGGCCGATCGTACGGACGACGCCGTCGCCACCTGGTCCTCCCGTGGCCCGGCAGCGCAGGGCGTGGCCAAGCCCGACCTGGTCGCGCCAGGAGCCAGCCTGATCGGGACAGCAGCTCCGGGCAGCGTCGCCGCCGCCGCGCAGTGGCGCACCGACGTGCCGCCGGGTTATGCGGCCGGGTCCGGGACGTCGTTCGCGACGGCCGTGACCTCCGGCGCAGCAGCCGTGCTGCTCGGGGAGCGCGACCTGGCGCCCGACCAGGTGAAGCAGCTCGTGACGGGGACCGCGTACCGGAGCGCAGCGCTCGCCGACCGGAACGCCGCCGGTTCGGGCGGCCTCGACCTGGGTGCCGCGCTCGCGGCGCCGGCGCCCGCTGGCACCGGGCCGGCTACGGCCGACAGCCCACCCGGTCAGCGCAAGCGGCTGGCGGCAGGGGCGGCTCGCCCAGAGTGGGCAGCGTCCAACTGGGCCGCCTCCAACTGGGCCGCCTCCAACTGGGCCGCCTCCAACTGGGC
>JAHWJP010000013.1:6992-39086 GCA_019348355.1 Actinomycetota bacterium | reverse complement strand
CCCTACACCGGCTGACCGGGAGATGGCGTGACCGACCCTGCTGGCAGTGCTGCGCGGGACCCCTTTCCGGTCGAGGCCGTCGACCACCTGCGCTTCGCGGTCGGCAACGACCGGCAGGCGGCGCACTGGTCCCCCGGAACTGTCATCCTCGAAAGGCACCCGATCGAGGAACGACCCTCTCGACAGGCAGCTACCGACAGGACATCGACATGCTGCTGCTCCAGCTGCTCGCCGGCCGGCTGGTCGCTGCGGCCGTCACCGCCGTCTTCGTGAGCCAGCTGTTCCGCGGCGCCGCCGCGGATGACGGCCGCGACAGCTTCCCGATCGAGTAGGCGCAGCCGCAGCGGATCGACGGCCGACGGGCTTACGCTGCGGCGCATGCAGCCTGGGTCGCAGGCCGGTCCGGCAGCGCACGGGCCCGGCACGACGGGTCATACCGGCCTGGTCGTCGCCGACCCAACCCTGGTCCGGGACGACGAGAGCCGGCTCAACGCCATCGCGGCAACCGCCACCCGCAACGAGTACTGGCTGCGCCGCTACGCCTTCTGGCTGGTCTTCCTCGACCTCACGATGCTGGTGCTCGCGGGCACCATCACCGCCTCGACATACGGCAGCAACGAGGTCGCGGCGGCGCAGGCCGGGTTGTACGCCGCCATGTCGGCCGGCCTGCCGCTGGCGTGGATGGCGGCGCTCGCGCTGAGCCGGTGCTACGAGACGAGGTTCCTCGGGGAGGGGCCGGAGGAGTACCGCCGGGTCGGCAACGCCGCGCTGAAGGTCATGGCAGTCGCGGCGGTGGCGTCCTTCCTGCTCGAGCTGCCCTTCGCCCAGGGATTCGGGGTGCCCTTCCTGCTCGCCGGCACGGTGGCGCTCCTACTCGGCCGGGTGTGGGCGCGCGCGGTGCTGCACGCCGGCCGGCGGCGCACCCGCTGGACGCACCGGGTCCTGGTCGTCGGCAGCCGCGGCCAGGCGGCGGACCTGGCAGGCGAGCTGTCCCGCAGTGCCCGCGCCGGCTACTGCATCGTCGGGGCGGTGATCCCGGGCGGCGACGAGACGCCGCTGCGTCTGCACGACGACACGACGGTGCCGGTGGCGGGGAAGCTGACCCGTCTGGGGACAGCAGTGCTCGCGACAGGCGCCGACACCGTGGCCGTCGCTGCCGGGCCGGAGACGTCTGGCGAGGGGTTACGGCTGCTGTCGTACGAGCTGGAAGGGACCGGCGTGGACCTGCTGGTCGCGCCGGCGCTGGCCAGCATCTCCGGCACGCGGGTGAGCATCCGGCCGGTCGCCGGGCTGCCGCTGCTGCACCTGGACGAACCCGAGCTGACGGGCGCGCGCAAGGTCGTCAAGCAGGGCTTTGACCTGGTCACCGCTTCGCTCCTGGTCCTGCTGCTCCTGCCGGTGCTGGCCGGGATCGCGGCGCTCGTCCGCGCGACAAGCCCGGGACCGGCGCTGTTCGTCCAGGAGCGGGTCGGCCTGCGCGGGAGCACCTTCCGGGTCCTGAAGTTCCGGACCATGAGCGCCGACGCCGAGCAGCGGCTGGCCGAGCTGGCCCACCTCAACGAGCACGACGGGGTGCTGTTCAAGGTGCGCGAGGACCCGCGCATCACCCGGGTCGGCGCGGTCCTGCGCAAGTACTCGCTCGACGAGCTGCCGCAGCTGTTCAACGTGCTCCGCCGGGAGATGGCGCTGGTGGGGCCGCGGCCGCCGCTGCCGACCGAGGTGGCGCGCTACCAGGGGCACGCACACCGGCGGCTGCTGGTGAAGCCGGGGATCACCGGCCTGTGGCAGGTGAGCGGGCGCAGCGAGCTGTCCTGGGACGATACCGTGCGGCTCGACCTGCAGTACGTCGAGAACTGGTCCCTGGCGCTGGACATCAGCATCCTGACCCGCACCGCGATCACGGTGCTCACGGCCCGTGGCGCCTACTGACGCCAGTGCGACGCGGGGACGGGCATCGAGGCATCGAGAGGCGGGCAGATGGTGCCTGACGGCGTACGGCGGATCCGCGTGGTCTACCTCGACCACGTCGCGCGGCTGTCCGGCGGCGAGCTCGCCCTGCTGCGGACGCTGCCGCCGCTGCTCGACCGGGTGGAGGCGATCGTCGTGCTGGCCGAGGATGGCCCACTCGCCGAGCGGCTCCGCGCCATCGGGGTCGAGGTGATCGCCCTGCCCCTGGCCGACGACGTGCGGGACGTCCGCCGGGCGGGAGCACCCACGGCGGCGCTGTCACCCCGGACGCTGTGGCGGCTGCTGCGCTACATCGAGGCGACCGCCCGGCTGCTGCGCCGGCTGGACGCCGACCTGGTGCACACCAACAGCCTCAAGGCGGCGATCTACGGCGGGCTGGCCGGCCGGCTGGCCCGGGTGCCGGTGGTCTGGCACGTACGGGACCGGATCGCGGACGACTACCTGCCGCGGCCGGCGGTGCTGCTTGTACGACTGGCGTCGCGGCTGCTGCCCACCGCGGTGGTGGCGAACTCGCAGGCGACGCTGGCGACGCTACGGCCCCGGCGTCGGTCTGCCGTGGTGGCCAGTCCGGTCGTGCCGGACTCGGTGGTGCCGAGCCACGGCGTTCTTCAGCGAGGAAGCGGCGGCTTCACGGTGGGTGTCGTCGGGCGACTGGCCGAGTGGAAGGGCCAGCACGTGTTCCTCGACGCCTTCGCGCAGGTCTTCGCCGGCAGCCCGGCGCGGGCCTGGCTGGTCGGCTCGGCGATGTTCGGCGAGGAGGCCTACGAACAGCGCCTCCGGGACCAGGTCGTCTCCCTCGGCATCGACGAGCAGGTGGACTTCCGTGGGTTCCGCGAAGACGTGGACGCCGAACTCGCCGAGATGGACGTCGTCGTGCACTGCTCGGTCCTGCCCGAGCCGTTCGGGCAGGTCGTCATCGAGGCCATGTCGGCAGGACGACCGGTGATCGCCTCGGCGGAGGGTGGTCCGGCCGAGGTGGTGACCGATGGTGTGGACGGGCTGCTCGTGCCGCCGCGGGACCCGGCGCTGCTCGCGGCCGCGCTGCGCCGGCTGTTCGAGGATCCAGGGCTGCGGCAGCGGCTGGCGGTGGCGGGGCGGGAGACGGCGCTGGGGTACAGCCCCGAGCGGACGGCGGAGGGGTTGATGGCGGTCTACCGCCAGGTGCTGGGGCGCTGAGACACGGACCCGAGAAGAGTTTCTGTGTGATCGACTGCTGCGCGCTTCCGGTCCTGACCTCAGCCGCGCCAGCGGCCGACGAGGTCAGTGGCCGGCTCGAGGAGTTTGTGGGCAAGCGGGCTCTCGCGCAGGACCGGGAGCGCGAACGGCCGGGCACTGACGCTGGTGCGCGCCGGCGGGCCGAACTCCTGCACCGCTGTCGCCCGGTCCGGCCGCACAGTGCCCGGTGCTCCGGTCCACAGCGCCTGCTCGTACATCTCGACCATCCCTGCGGCGATAGCGGACCAGTCGATCTCCGCGGCCCGCATGAGGCCGGCGCTGCGCAAGGCGGTCCAGCGCGGCGGGTCGGCGAGCAGGTCGAGGACGGTCGCGGAAAGCGTAGCGACGTCGCCCTCGGGCGTCGCCACCCCCTCCACGCCGATGACCTCGGGAATGCTGCCGCTGGCGTAGCCGATCGGGACGGCCCCGTTGGCCATGCCCTCGGTGATGACCCGGCCGAACTGCTCCACCCAGGTGGCAGTCGCGCGGCTCGGCACCAGCACCACGTGCATCCGCCGGTAGGCCGCCGCCAGACCGGCGGCATCGAGCCAGGGCTGCCTCTCGACGGCGTCCGCGACACCTCGCTGCTCGGCGCGGGCTCGCCCGGCGGCCTGGTCCGGCCCTTCCCCGATCACCAGCAGCCTGGCCGGCCGCCCACCTCGTACCGCAGCCAGAACGTCGACGGCGTCGCGCAGCCCCTTCTCCGGGACGAGGCGGCCGACCAGCCCCAGGACGACCTCCGGGTCGCTGCCCAGATCCTGTTCACCCGGGTGGTGCACGGCGGGATCGAGGCCCAGTGGCAGGACGCGGACGTGTCCGCGGTAGCCCTTGCCGCGCAGGACCGACGCGGCCTGCCGGCTGCAGGGGTAAAAGGCGGCGACCCGCGACAGCGCCCGACGCTCCATGCCGGCGAACGGCGGAGGCCACCGCTTGTCCAGGTTCTGCGCGGTGTACATGACGACCGGCGTCGTGCCGACTGCGTCGAGCACCTGCCGTGCCACGACGCTGACCGGCTCCTCGTGCACGTCGACCACGTCCGGCTGACATTCGTTGACGGCGCGGCACAGCGCGTTCGCGTCGGAGTAGCGGTGCCGATTGACGTCGCCAGCACGTTCGACATCGAGCTGGACGACGTCGAACGGCTCAGACTCGAGCCCGCCGGACGGTCCCGGCCAGGTGGTCGGGACGACGAGCCGCAGGTCCATGCCCTGAGCGACCAGCGCCCGCTCCCGCGCGCGGTGCGCCTGGTCACGCCCGGCGTGGTAGATCCGGACCACCCGCACCGACACCACCTCCGGCGTCATCCTGCCCGTTCGGGGCAGGATGACCGCGTGCCCGGTTCCTCCGGTCCCGTCGTGGGCTGCATCTCCCTGGAGCCGTGGGACGAGGTGTGGCGGCGCAACCAGCATTTCGCCTGGCAGCTGGTCGAGCAGGGCCTGGTGTCCCGGCTGGTGTTCGTGGAACCCCCACGCCTGGGCGAGCGCCCCCGGCGTTGGTCGCCACAGCCCGGCATCCAGGTCGTACGCCCGCTGCTTCCGGCGCCGAAGCGGTTGGGCGGACTACAGCTGGCCGGCGTGCTGCTGCGGCAGACGGTCTTGCGGCGCATCGATGTGCTGTGGGTGAACGACGCGACGCTGGGACGGCACTGCGTGCGGAAGGGTGCCCAGGCGGTCTACGACGTCACCGACGACTGGCGGACCTTCGACAACCCGCCCTACATCCGGCAGCGGATCGTCTCGGCGGAGGACGCGCTCGCCCGGCAGGCGGGAACGATCGTGTGCAGCGAGGTGCTGGCGCAGCGGTGGGAGGACCGCTATGGGGCGCGACCGCCGGTCGTGCAGAACGCGGTCGACCTGTCGGCGTTCAAGGACGTGATCCCGCACAAGCTGGACGGGCCGGGACCACACGTGGGCTACGTCGGGACGCTGCACAGCCAGCGGCTGGACGTGGACCTCGTCCTGCGGCTGGCTCGGGAGCTCGGTGGGGCGGTGCACCTGGTCGGCCCTGACAGCCTGGATAGCGAGAGTCGGCAGCGGCTGGCGGCCGAGCCGAGGGTGCATCTGCACGGTCCGGTGCCGGCGTCGGAGGTACCAGGCTGGATGACAGCGATGGACGTGCTGGTCTGCCCGCACCTGGTCAACGACTTCACGCTCAGCCTGGACGCCATCAAGGCACACGAGTACGCCGCGGCCGGCCGCCCGGTGGTGGCGACCCCGACCAGCGGCTTCCAGCTGCTGGACGACGCTGGGATCGTGGTCGCGCCCGCGGAGGGGTTCGTGGCGGCGGCGGGCGCGGCCGTCGGCGGAGGGGGACCCGCCCAGCGGCCGACGGGCTGGCCGGAACGGGCGCGCGCGTTCTCCGGCTGTCTGCTCGATCCGGAGCCGGCGTGCGCATAACGCACGTGGTCGTCAGCGACGCCTTCGCCGGGACCGAGCGCTATGTCGCGGAGGTGGCGCGGCGGCTCGCCCAGCGGGGCCACGACGTCCTGGTGGTGGGTGGTGACCCGGTGAGCATGCCAGGCGCGGTCGCTCCCGCCGCCTGGCAACCGGCGTCAGACCTGCGAACCGCCGCTGCCGTGCTAGCGCGCGGGGGGCGCCCCGATGTCGTCCATGCCCACCTCACCGCAGCCGAGACCGCAGCCTTCCTCGCGTTTCCGCGCCACCGGGCCCCGGTCGTGTCGACGCGGCACATCGCGACACGGCGGGGATCGTCAACGCCGGCCAAGGTGTTCTCGCGCGTGCTGAACCGCTTCCTGCGCCTGCAGATCGCGATCAGCGAACACGTCGGCGCAAGCATTGAGCGAGCGCCCGACATCGTCCTGTGGAACGGGGTGCCGACCAGCAACACCGGCTATGACGAGACCAGCCGCGTCGTGCTCGCCGTGCAGCGGCTGGAGCCGGAGAAGGACGCGGCGACGGCGATCCGTGCCTGGGCGGCGTCCGGGCTGGACGGCCAGGGTTGGGAGCTGCAACTGGCCGGCGACGGCAGTCAGCGCGCCGCACTCGAGCGGCTGGTGGTGGATCTGGACCTCAGCGGCGTCCGCTTCCTCGGCGCCGTGGACGATGTCCCGGACCGGCTCGCCGCCAGCGCGCTGGTGCTCGCCAGCTCGAAACAGGAGGGGCTGGGACTGGCAGTCCTCGAGGCGATGGCCGCTGCAAGACCGGTGGTGGCGACGGCGGTGGGAGGGCATCTGGAGACGCTGCCCGCGGAATATCCCGGCTTCTTCCCGGTAGGTGATGCCGTCCATGCCGGGCAGCTGCTGCGAGAGCTGGCTGACGACCCGTCATGGCGTCGGGACCTCGGCGGAGATCTGCGTGCGCGACAGCGGGCTTCCTTCGATGTGGAGGGACACGTGGACCGGCTCATCCACCTCTACAGCGAGGCCCGCCGCGGGAGGGCGTCAGTGTGACCTGGTCTAATCCGGCTGTGGCTGCGGTCCCGGGCCGCGCTGTGGGTGAGAGAGGCCGGTGTCGTAGAGCGCCCGCAGGTTCTTGGCCGCGAGCCGCAGTGCCAGGACGTGGGCCTGCCGCTGCTCGCTGCCCCCGGTGAAGATTCGTCGCAGAGCGGCCACCGCCGTGCCGATCAGGAAGATTGTTGCACCGCGACGGCCGTACCACTTCTCTACATACAGCGCCGCCGACGTGTGGAACCACCGCAGCCGTCGCCGTGGGTCTGAGCTGGTGGCGCCTCCCACATGTACCGCCCTGGCCTCCGTGGCGTGCGCGACATGCCAGCCTGCGCGCGTCGCCCGGTACTGCCAGTCGCACTCCTCCGCGTACATGAAGAACCGGGTGTCGAAGCCGCCGACGGCCTCGAGCGCGCGCCGCGACAGCAGCAGCACGGCGCCGTTGAGGAAGGTGAACCTCGGCGTACGGCGTAGGCCCACGGCGCCGGCCCAGGCCTGGGCCGGCGAGGGCCCCGGCCACACCGTCGGCTCCGTTCTTCCGTCCGGCGACACAAGAGTGGGCGCCACTGCCGCGAGCTGGTCATCAGCGCGTATCGCGCTGCGCAGGCGTTCGAGGTCGTCCGGGTGCAGGGTGGCGTCGGGGTTCAGCAGCAGGACGTACGGCGTCGTCGGTTGCCGGCCGAGCTCGGCCAGGCCGAGATTCACCCCACCGGCGAATCCCAGGTTGTCGCCCGGCGCCAGGTAGCTGAACCCGTGCTGTTCGACGACCTTGCAGACCTCCCGATCGCTGCTGTTGTCGACCACCACCCCGCGCAGCTCGCGCACCGAACTCAGTGAACGCTCGAGCAGCTCGGGCTGTCCATAGGCCACGACGAGCACCGCCACCTCCCCGCGAAGTGCGGTTGCTGTAGCCGCCGGGGTCATCCCTGCTTGCTCCCTGGACCTAGTCTCAGCACGACGGGCAGACCGCCCAACGGAACAGGATGTCGTATGCCATGGCTTTCGCGGGGGAAGCAGCTGCTAGCGCCCACCGGGCTGGCCCTCTACGCCGCCATGGCCGGCGCTCTGCTGGCGACAGGGCAGGCGCGGTTGGCGGCCCTTCTGGTGGCCCTTTGCGTCGTCCTGAGTGCCCTGGCGCTCAACACCCAGAGCATCTCGGTCCTCGCCGTTCCTGCCGTCTTCCTCGTCGAGCGCCTCGACCTGGGTGGTATCGACCTCAGCTACTCCGATGCGCTGCTCATCGGGGCGACCGCCGTCGCCTTGCCGGCGCTATCGAGGTGGCCGCTGTCTCCGCGCGCGCGGCTCCTGCTGCTGGGCCTCACCATTTACCTCAGCCTGGTGACGTTCACGATCGCGTTCCACCCGAGCATCCGCTCCTATGCCGAGGTGTTCCACCGCGCCATCTTGGTGGGCGGCAGCGTCATCATCGGAGTACAGCTTGTCCGGACGGGCCGGCACGTGCTGGCACTGCGCCTGCTGCTGGCCGCAACCGTCACGGTCTCGTTCGCCTCGATCGCCACCACACTGAGCACGGGGCTGCAACCCGCCTACCCGTGGGGCCTGCACAAGAACTTCGTGGGGAGTCTGTTCGCGACGTTCCTGCTGCTCGCGGTCATTCACTATCCGGTCTTCCGGCTTCCTGTCTGGGGGCGACTTCCGCTCGTCGTGGCGCTGAGCGCAGGACTTGCTGCGGCCCAGTCACGCGGCGCGTTCCTGACCCTCCTCGCCGGCCTGCTCATCCTGGCAGTTCGCCGGCAGGGGCCCCGCAGGCTGCCGGTTCGGGGGGCCGCGGTGCTGGCCGTCTGTGGGATCGCCGCACTGATCATCGTGAGCGTCCAGAACCAGCTCCAGGAACGGGTGGAGACGGGCAACCTGCAGGACAGCCTGGCGCAGAGGGAGCAGGTCGAGACGGCGACCTTCGATCTGTGGCGTGAGAACTGGGTGGTCGGCGTCGGGTTGAAGTACTTCACCACCGGTGCTTTCGGCGCCGCGAACCAGGCGCCGAACAACGTGCTGAACGAAAGCATGGCCGAGACGGGGGTCGTGGGCACCGCAGGCTTCCTGATCCTGCAGGCGGCGGCAGTGCTGGCGCTGGCTCGTGGGTCGGGCCCTCTGGCGACAGCCGGCTTGGCGTGCGTGGTGGGGCGGCTACTCCACGGACAGGTCGATATCTACTGGAGTGCAGGAACGGCCGCGCTCCCATGGCTGATCGCGGGCTTCGGCCTAGCGGAGGAGCGGCGCCGGATCGCCGGGGTGGCTGAGCAGGAGACACATACCCGTGTCTGACCGGAAAGGGGTCACACTCGTGTGGCCGGTGGCAGCCAACACCGGCGGCGTCGAACTGATCGCACGCGAGACCCTCGAGCACTTCTCCGGACGTCGACCTACCACGTTCGTGGGCACGTCGATGACGCCGCCCGTCGAGGGCGTGCGTCACGTCCGTGTCGAGCCGAAGCTCGGCAACGTCCGGCGGCCGGTCGCCTTTCGGCGCGACTCGCAGCGGGCCCTGCAGGAGCTCGACCCGGGCGACGCAGTCATCAGCATGGGTGCCAACTGCGCGCCCGGAGGGGTGCGTTGGGTGCACAGCGTCCACGGAGCTTTCCTGCGTGTGCCTGGGCGGTTGCAGGTCGGGCCAATGCAGGTTTCGGCTCGATGGCGCCACGCTCTTCCGCGGCACCAGGTTCTGCTCGCACTCGAGCGCAACTACTTCCAGCGGCACCCGCCCCGCATGGTGCTGGCGACCTCGGAGCGCGAGCGTGAGGACCTCGTCGAGCTGTACGACGTGGACCCGGACGCTGTCCATGTCATCGGGAACGGCTACAATCCCGCGCTCTTCAACAACCAGCATCGGGTTCGGGTGCGCGACGAGGTCCGCGGAAGGCTCGGGATCCCCGACGGCCGGCTCTGCGTACTCTTCGCGGCAAACGAGCTTCACCGCAAGGGCTTCGCGACACTGTTGGCTGCCCTGGCGCGGCTGCGACGGGATGACGTGCGTGTCGACGTCGTGGGGAAGGCGGACCCGGCGCCGCTGGTCGCCGCGGCAGAGGCACGAGGCTGGGTCCCACAGGTGTACTGGCATGGATCCTCCCCGAGGATCGCAGACTTCTACGCCGCTGGCGACCTGCTCGTCCTCCCGACGTACTACGAACCGTTCGGGCTCGTCCTGGTCGAGGCACTGGCGACCGGCCTGCCCGTCGTGACCACCCGGCTCGCTGGCGCCAGCCCTTACGTCACCCCGGAGTGCGGCCGGCTGATCGAGCGCCCGGACGACGACGAGGAGCTCGCGACGGTCCTGGACGGGTGCCTGGAGGCGTCCGTCCTGGCGCGCATGTCGCGTGTGGCGCCGGCAGCTGTGCGCGAGCTGGAGTGGTCCGCGGTCTTCAACCGGGTCGAGGACCTCGTGCTGCGGGACTGATCACGGAGAATCTGGCCTTCGCAGAAACGCCGAAGCCGTGGGAAGGTGTCGCCGTGCTGCAACGAGCCGCTCGGTCCGTGAAGCGCCGCCTCGCCCCGCCTGCCCCACCCAGCCAGTGGGCTCGGCTGGAGCAGGAGGGGATCGTGGTCAAGGGCGAGGGCACCTACGACACGAACCTGCTCTACGTCCACGAGTTCCGGCGGCCGGACGGCACCTGGCTGGGCGGCAGACTCCGCCTCGGCTCGTACTGCTCACTTGCCGCATGCGAGTTCTTCCTCGCCGGCAACCACCGCACGGACTGGGTGAGCACCTTCCCGTTCCGGGGCTGTACGGCCTGCCGGGAGCCGGTCAGGACGGCGCGAACATCGGCCGCGGCGACGTCACGGTGGGAAGCGACGTCTGGATCGGTCACGCGGCGACGGTCATGTCCGGCGTCTCCATCGGGCATGGCGCCGTCATCGCCGCGCGCTCGCTGGTCACGGCGAGCGTGCCGCCGTACGGCGTTGTCGGTGGCGTCCCTGCGAAGCTCCTGCGCTACCGCTTCGACGAGCAGACCATCGCCTACCTGCTCGAGTTCGCTTGGTGGGACTGGCCCCGGGAGCAGGTGCTGGCGAACGTGGAGATGCTCGTCCCGGCCTGAGCGGCTGCCGGGACTCAGCTGACCGAGCGCCGCCCGCCCCCTGGCTCAGCGCGTCTCTCGTCTAGAAGCCTTCACCGCTGACGGCGGCCACGTACATCCCCCGGTACGCCTCGACGACATCGGCCCAGTCGAACCGCTGCACGGCTTCGGGGGGTACAGCTCGTGGCTCCTCGCGCAGGGCTGCCACGAGGGCGCCGGCCAGTGCCGCGGGATCGTCGTGCGGGGCGACCCAGCCGTGGTCGCCGACGACGTCGGACAGGGCGGGCACCCCTGAGTGCAGGACCGGCCGTCCGCCGGCCAGAGCCTCCAGCGCGGACATCCCGAACGCCTCCACCCGGCTGGGGACGGCAGCGATCTGCGCCGAGCCGAGCTCCTGAACGAGCTCAGCCTCGCCCAGCCGCCCGAGCAATTGGACCCCTGCCGAGGCGGTCTTCTCCAGGGCCGGCCGCTGGGCGCCCTCGCCGGCGATCCGTAGCTCGGCGTGCGGCAGCTGCCGGCGCACCAGCGGCCACGCCGCCAGCAACCGGTCGAAGCCCTTCTGCGGCTCCAGCCGTCCCCAAGCGAGCACCCGTCCGGTCGCGCGCACGGGCGGGCACCGCTGCCAGGCCTCGGTGCGAATGCCGTTGGGCACCACGCGGCCCTTGGCACGCACCCCCGGCGCAAGCAAGGACGCCTCCTGCAACGTCTGCTCACTCGGGGCGGTGACCGCCGCCGCCACCCGCGTGGCAAAGCGGAACGAGAAGCGGAAGTACCCGCTGCGACGGAAGATGTCCTCGACATCGCCGGAGATCTCACCGTGCGTGGTGAGCACGAGGGGGATGCCCCGTCCCGTCGAGTACCGGGCCAGGTGCAGGGACTGGTTCGCCGCGCCGTGCAGATGGAGGACATCCGGAGTCGCCTCGCAGTCGAGCGCCACTGCGACGGCGCGGTACGAGGCCACGAAGCGCTGCAGCGCACCGACGCTGCGGCCGGGTGCGTCGAAGGTCAGCCGCCGCACCCGGATCCCACCGGCGGTTTCGTCGACCGGGAGACCCGCCGGGTGCCGGTGGGTGACGACCAGAACCTGATCCCCCCTCGCCGCGAGCTCGCCCGCCAGCTGGGCCACTACGGTCTCGATGCCGCCTACATGGGGCGCGTACCTGCTCGGCGCGAGCCAGACCCTCATGCCGCGAACCATGTCAGACTTTGGCCGGTGAGAGTAGGACTGCTCCCCGGCTCCCTCTCGGGTTCGGGCGGTCCCGGCACCTACGTCACGGGCTTCGCCAAGGCGCTCACGCAGCTGCGCTCGACGGCCGACGTGCGCGTTCTGCTCCTCGGCACGAAGCAGGCGACCCGCGCCGCCGCTCGTCAGCGAGCCACCGCTTCGGCGCTGCTCGGTGTCGCGGTCCGCGGCAGGCCGGTGAGCACTCGCCTCCTTCAGCGCGGGCGCTCGGCGTTGCTGCCGTCGTACGACCGGCTCTTCGGGCGGCACGAGCTGTACCACCAGACGCACCTGGACCTCGATCCGCCGGTCCCGGACAGCAAGCTCGTTCTCACGCTGCACGACGTCATCGCCGACCACTGGCCCGACGAGGGCCGTCTGCTGCCCGGCGCCGAGCGGCTGCTGAGCCGTGCCGCGGCCGTCATCACGGTGAGTGCGACGTCCCGCGAGACCATCCTGTCTCGCTTCCCGGGGGTGTCGCGCAGCCGGGTCCACGTCGTGTGGAACGGCGTCGACCACGGGGCTTTCCAGCCGGTGGCCGAGAGCGAGGACGAGCAGCGGCTGGAGAGCTTCGGCCTCCGCGGTCCCTACCTCCTCTACGTCGGCGGGCTGACCAGGCGCAAGAACGTGGCGCTGCTCGTGGAGGCCTACCGGTCGCTGCACGCGCAGGAAGCGGACATGCCCTCCCTGGTGCTCGTCGGTCCGTGGTCCCCGAACCGGCTGGACGCACAGGCGGCTGTGTCCGAGGGCGTCCTGGCGCTGGGGATGGTGCCTGCCGATGCGGTCCCGGCCCTGATGCGGCGGGCTACCGCGCTGCTTCTGCCGTCGCGGGAGGAGGGCTTCGGCCTGCCCCTGCTGGAGGCACAGGCATGCGGAACGCCGGTGCTCTGCAGTGACATCGCGGTCTTCCGGGAGATCGGTGGGGGTGCTCCGCTCTACGTCGACACCAGCTCCTGCTCTGCGCTGGCAGAAGGCGTGCGCCGCCTGCTCGCGGTGCCGGCCGAAGAGCTGGCGCGCAGGCGGGAGACCGGCCTGCGGCACGCGTCCGGGTTCTCCTGGCAGCGCAGCGCGGAGGGGCACCTGCGGGTCTACCAGGCCGTCATGGCAGCCGGCTCCGCGTGATGCAGCGTTCGTGACGACGCCCAGCGGACCCCTCGCGGACGACAGCGCGCCGTCGCCGCTTCCGGCTGCGGGAGCGGGCCTGTCGGCGCGGGAGCTGCAAGGACGCGCCGTCTCCGGAACGCTCTGGACGGTTCTGCACACCGTGCTGGCCGCCCCCGTGGCCTTCGCCGCGAACGCCGTCGTGGCACGGGTCCTCGGCCCCGCGTCGTACGGCTCGCTGGCCTTCCTCACGCTCGCGCTGGGACTCGCGATCGCGTTCACCAACCTCGGTGTCACCGGCGGGGTCGTGCAGTGGGGCGCGACGGCGGAGGCGCGCGGCGACCGCGCCGGCGCCGACGACCTGCTGCGGCGGTCGCTGGGCTACCACCTGCTCGTCCAGCTCCCCCTGCTCGTCGTCGCGGTCCTCGTGCTGGCCCGCGACGAGTCCTGGTTGATCCGGGGCGCCCTCCTGCTCAGCGTCGCGCTACCGGCCGCCTTCAGCTCCACCGCCCTGAGCCTGACCATCGAGAACCGGACCGCGGGGGCGGCGAAGATCGCCATCGCGTCCAACCTCGTCATCCAGGCCTCGGTCGTGGCGACTGCCCTCGTGAGCGGAACGGCCGCAGGGGTCTGGGCCACCAGGTCGGTGGCGGCAAGCGTCCTACTGCCGTTGAACCTGCTGCTGCTGGACAGGGTCCGACGCCGGGTCACGCTGCGCGTCACGCTGCCGACCCGGATGCCTTCGGGCTTCTGGCGGTTCTGCTCCCTCGCCTGGCTCGCCGGGCTGGTCCTGACGCTGGTGTTCTCCCGCAGCGAGGTGCTGCTGCTGTCGTGGCTGTCGACGCCGGAGGCCGTCGGCCTGTTCGCCCTGGCCTACGGGGTGAGCGCGCAGATCACGGCGCCCGTCGATGCTCTGCTGGGCCCGCTGGCGCCGGCGGTCGCCGGCCTGGTCGGCTCTCACCCCGGAAGTGCGAAGGCGGCTTTCCTGCGGTCGGTGCGCCTGGCAGCGCTCCTTGCAGGCGGGGTCACCGCGGTCGCGCTTCCGTTGTTCTACGTCGCCATCCCGCTCATCTACGGGCCGGCGTTCGGTGCCGCAGCCCCGTTGTTCCTCGTGCTCGGTGCCGCTTCCTGCTTCCAGTCCATCTGCAACCCGGTGATCGTCTTCATGCAGGCCCGCCAGCGCACGGACGTCATCTTGGCGCTCAGCACGTTCGCGCTCGTCGTCAACGTCGTCGTCGCCGTCGCCTTGATCCCGCCGTTCGGCGTCTGGGGTGCGACCATCGCGAACGCCGCCGCACTCGCAGCCTTCTTCGTGGCCGGCGTCCGGCACGAGCTGAGGGTGCAGGCCCTGTCAGCAAAGGCGTTCCTCGCAGCGTCCGCGTCGTGGTTCGTCGCCCTGGCCGCGGCTGTGCCAGCAGTTCTGCTCTGCTCGCTGGCGCCCTCTCCCGCCCCCGTGGCGGCAGTCCTGGCTGCCGTGGTCGGTGCCGTGTGCTTCGTGGGTGGGTTGCGCCTCACGAACACCGGTGTCGCCGCGGCGGACGCGGAGGGGCTGCGCAGGGTCATGCCGGGCCGCCTCGACCGGCCGGTGCGCCTGGTGCTGCGCGTACTGCAGCAACGCCAGGTCGCCGTCGGGGAACCGGCTGTCACACGCGATGCGCGCGAAGTCGACTGACCTGCGTCCAGGTCCTGCTCAGCAGCGCCCGCCAGACCATCGCAGGCGCGTACCTCATCGCATAGCCCAGATGTCGCACAGCGCGCACGTCCCGGCGAGCCCAGCAGCGACGCGCAGCGTCAAGAGCCTGCGCGCCGGACAGGTGTCGCACGCGGGCGAGCCCTACCCGGCTGAGCGAGCGGTGCTGGTGGTCGGCAAGGACGATGCACGCATCCCGGTACAGCTGGCGGAAGTCGGCGCTGCCCTGCTTGGGGTGCTCCCGGTAGCGGGCGAGCACCTCGGGCAGGTGGGTGATCGGCTGGTGCTCAGCGAGCCGCAACCACAGGTCCCAGTCCTGCGAGACGAGCAGGGGTCGGAACAGGCCGGCCGCGAGGACCCCGTCTCGACGTGCCACAACGGTGCTGGCGCAGATGCCACACCCCTGGAGCAGCTCGTCGTACGAGCCGTTGTAGCCGACGTAGCCCGGGCCGACGTAGCCGCCGTCGTCGTCCACGCGCTCGAACCCGGTCGAGGTCAGCACGACTGCAGGATGTCGGCCCATCCACTCCGCCTGCCTGGCGAGCTTGGCCGGCAGCCAGGCATCGTCCTGGTCCAGGAAGGCCAGCAGGCCGCCGGTGGCTTCCTTGATCGCCGTGTTCCTCGCCGCGCTCACGCCCTGGTTCGCCTGCCGTAAGAGGCGGATCCGAGGGTCGAGGCGGGCGATCCAACGCAGGTCCTCGGTCGAGCCGTCATCCACGACGACGGCTTCCCAGTCCGTCCACGTCTGCGCCAGCAGGCTGTCGAGAGCCTCGGCCAGATGCGGGCCGGGGTTGTAGACCGGGACGATCACCGAGACTGCCGGCGGTGCCGGCTCTCCCTGGCGAGCTCGCGGCATGCGCCTAGCTCGCGGGTGTGGCCTGGAGAACGTACTGGGTGAAGAAGAAGTCATCACTCCGCCCTCGTGTCACGACGCTGGCGAGCTTCGTCTTCCAGGTGTCCTTGCCGGCCTCGGGCCACCGGGACCGGTTGATGCCGACGACCCGGTCGATCCGCCACCCGGAGCGCTCGAACAGCTCGACCATCGTGACCCTCGTGAAGAAGTGGACATGGGTCCGGTCGAGCAGGCCGTCGTCCGCGTAGTCCCACCGGCCGCGGGTCAGCAGCGGCCACAGGACGCTGAAGTGCCGGACGTTCGGGATGCTGGCGAACAGCGATCCGCCGGGCGCCAGGTGCGCGGTCGCTGCCCCGACGGCCGACTGCGGGTCGAGCATGTGCTCGAGGACGTCGTTGAAGCAGATCAGGTCGAAGTACTGCGTGGGCAGCTTCGACGAGGCATCGGGGAAGAAGCCGATCACCACCCGCTGGTAGTCCGCGGCTGCGAGGGCGGCGGCCTCAGGGTTCGCCTCCACCCCCCACAGCTCCACCGCCGGTCGTGCGGCCAGCAGGCTGCGGCCGAACCCCCCGGCTCCGCAGCCGACGTCAAGGACGCGGGTCGCGGAGGACGGGACGAGCGGCAGCAGCTCGGCCCGTGGCGCGCTGTAGTGGCCGCCCGACAGCTCCACCGGCCGATGCTCGGCGGCGCGCGGCGAGATACTGGGGGTCGTCACCGGGGGCTCCTCTTCCTGCTGTGGCCGGCCTTGTCGTTGGCGCCGTAGTAGCCGTACGTGTAGGCCGGGTCGCGCGACGCCACGGAGCCGTTGGCCGCCAGGCCGAGCAGCGGAACCCCGAGCTTGCGCAAGCTGCCGAGGGTGCTCCCGAGCTGCTTGCGACAGGTCACGCCGAGGTGCACGACGAGCATCGTCAGTTCACTAGGGCTCGGCACGGGCGCCTCGGGTCAGGTCGGCAGCCGCGGTCCTGCGGACCGGGGCTGGGTGTCGGGCATGGTGGGAGTGCTCCCCGCGGCTGAGGTCCGGAGCCTGCCAGGTCATGCGGGATTATAAGTGACCTTTCGCGACGGGGCACCCCCTCGTGGAGCCACCGGCCTGCCCGACCTCGGCGTGCCTCTGTCGTGCGGCATCGCGCTTTGTCGTCTTCCGAAGGAGAGCCCGGGACGCCATGGAGCCGTTGGTTGCCTGCCAGGGTGTACGGGCGGAAGGCCCGCAGCCTCACCGACAACTACCCGGCCGCGGCCTCACGAGCATGACGGGCAGGTCGTGCCTACTGAACCAGGAAAGGGATCGGTCACGCTGCATGTCACTGGCCAACTCGTGGTCCCCGCTGGTGGCCAACAAAAGTCCTCACCTCGCGGGATGGGTTAGTGCTTCGAGGGGCGGCCTCCTGACCGGCTGCGGGCTTCGCGCATTCGGTAGCTCTCGCCGTCGGTGGCGACGACGTTGTTGTGGTGTAGGAGGCGGTCGAGCAGGCTGACGGCGGTGCTGTGGTCGGGCAGGAAGCGGCCCCATTCCTCGAACGGCCAGTGGCTGGCGATCGCGAGGCTGCGGCGTTCGTAGGCGGCGGCGACGAAGCGGAACAGCAGTTGGCTGCCGGTGCTGTCCAGCGGTGCGAACCCGACCTCGTCGCGGATGATCTGGTCGTTGCGTAGGGCGGTCTCGATGAGCTTACCGACGCTGTTGTCGTCCAAGCCGCGGTAGAGGTTCTCGACCAGCTCGGCTGCGGTGAAGTAGCGAACCTGCAGGCCGGTTGCGACGGCGCGTGGCCGAGCGCGATCTGTGCGTGGCTCTTGCCGGTTCCGGCCGGGCCGATGAAGGGTGATGTTCTCCTTCGCCGCGATCCACCTCAGCGAGGTGAGGTAGGCCCAGGTCTGCGGCGCGATGCTGCTGGCGGCCAGGCCGAACTGCTCGATCGTCTTGACGGCCGGGAAGCTGGCCTGCTTGCTGCGTAGCCGGGTGTTGTTGGCGTCCCGGGCCGTGATCTCGACCTGGACCAGCGCCCGCACGCTCTCGTAGAATTTTGGCGCTCGACCCGAGCAGCGGCGGCCTGGTCCTTCTCGATGATCCTCTTGACGGTCCTGTGGGTGACGCCGCACATCTCGGCGGCGCCGCGGGAGGTGCCGACCTGGCGGTAGGCGGTGATGACGTCCAACTGCTTCCTCGCAGACGCGCGGACGGGCGACGACTGGTCGCGCAGGTAGTCCTTGAGCTGGTAGAGCCAATGCGGCAGGTTGTGGCAGTAGACGACCTTCGGCGCGTCGGGGGTGCCGTGCGCGAGGCCGGTGGAGTTGCACAGCACGGCGTCGACGTCCTGCACGCACATCCGGTCGAAAGCGACCGGCAGCAGCGGCAGAACACGGCAAGGGTGCGGCGCAGCGCCGGCACCCGGTTCAGCAGCTGGTCTCCACTCCCGGGTCGCGGCCGCGCAGGCTGACCGCCTCCGGGTTGCGCACTGACGTGGTCATTCGCGCGCCGGGGAAGGTGTCCAGCAGTACCAGCGCCACCCGCTCCGCGTCGGTACGCTGGGTCAAGCACGTACGGCCGCGGCCCGCAGGTCCGCCACAACCCGGCCGCGCCGCCCCGTTCGCGCGCCGCCGGTGAGGCGCTGCCGGAGCGGTCGCGCTGCTCCACTCGAGCCGTCAGCGCCCCTCCCGCCTCTTCCCGTGCCCCCGCTTACCTTCGCGCCGTACGTGTACCCATACCCGTAAGCCGGACCGCTCGACGCCACCGCGCCGTTCGCGACCACCCCGAGCAGCGGCACCCCTAGCTTCTGCAGGCTCCCGATCGTCCGCCGTAACTGCTCGCGGCTGGTCTCGCCGAGCCGCACGACGACCACCACTCCGGTGGCGTTCACAGCCAGCACCAGCGGGTCGGTCACGGGCAGCACCGGCGGACTGTCGACCACCACGACCTCGAAGAGCTCGCCCAGCTCCTTGAGCAGCTGAGACATCGCGGTGCTGCCGAGCAGCTCGCTCGGGTTGTCCCGCGTGGACCCGGCCGGCAGCACTGCCAGCTGCCCTGGCTGGACCGAGCGCAGCGCGTCGTCGAGCGTGGCCCAGCCGGCGAGCACGCCCACCAACCCCGGGCCGTCGTTCGGAAGGCCGAAGGCCTCGCCGACGCGGTGGCGGCGCAGGTCGCCGTCGACCAGCACGACCGACTGTCCCGTCGCCGCGAACGCCACCGCCAGGTTGGTGGCCACCGAGGTCTTGCCGTCGCCGGCGGTGGCGCTGGTGATCAGGATCGTATTGAGGCTGTGCGCCGGCCCGGCGAACTACACGTTGGTGCGGATGGTGCGGTAGGCCCCGGCCCGGTTGCTGGTCGGCTTCGTCATCGTCGGCAGGTCGACCCCGGACAGCTCCTGCGGAACGACCCCGAGCACGGACGGCCCGGTCTCCTCATCGAGCTGCTCGCCGTACTTGTAGCTGCCGCGCAGCGCTTCCCGCAGGAAGACGGAGCCGGCGCCCAGCATCAGCCCGAGCGCCAAACCGATACCACCGTTGCGCACCGGCTGGGGACGCGCCGGTTCGACCAACGCGGCGGCCGGTGTCAGCACGGTGAGGTCGGCGGCATCTGCCGACCGACCCTCCAGCCGCGCCACGGCTCCGGGCGTTGTCGTGGCGTAGGCGTTGGCGACCGCCGCCGCGCGCGCCGGGTAGCCGTAGGCAACTGCGTCGGTGACTGACAGGAAGGGCGCACTGGGCTCGGCAACGGCGACGACCTTGGGACGATCGGCTCCCGAATCGCCGCCGGCACCGGCCAGTGCCTCGCCGACGCCGGGCACCGTCGTGGCGAGGGCGCACGTCGTGGCCAATCCCACGGAGGATTGGCGCGGCACGTTCATCTCGTCGGCAGCGGCGCCGGGAGACCTCCAGCCTCGCAGTCGCCTCGTACGCCAGCGTCTACTGGAGCAGAAAGCCGACGGCTCTGTCTAAGCACGACAGCGGCGAGCGCTGTCAGTTCCGGAGGGCGCACGCGGCACTCTGAAGTGATCCCGCAACTCCACCCTGACCTCTCCCTCACGCGGCCGAACCGGCCCTACCCTGCCCTAGCAACCTCATCCCGGGCGTGAACCTGCCACCACATCCCCCACGATCTCGCGCAGCTGCCCCTTGAAGGCGCGCACGCTGTAGCGATCGACGTGCCGCCGGATCTCCGCCTCGTCCAGCGGGTCGGCCTGCAGCCGCTGGACGGCGGTCACCACGGCCTCGGGTGTCAGCTCCTCGATGTAGAGGCCGTTGACGCCTTCGACCATGGTGTCCAGGTAGCCGCCGGCCCGCAGGCACAGCGCCGGGCTGCCCAGGGCGTTGCCTTCCAGCGGCGTCAGGCCGAAGTCCTCGTGGGCGACGGCCACCGTCGCCGCGCAGTTCGCGTACAGCCACCGCAGCTGGGCGTCCGGCACCCCCGTCAGACCCATGATTCGGTCCGGCCAGTCCCCGTCCGGCAGCCCTCCGACCACGACCAGCCGCTCGCCGGGTAGCCGGCGGAACGCCTCGCACGTCAGGTCGATGTTCTTGTAGCCGCGGGCCCGGCCGATCGCCAGGAAGAAGCCCGGCTCCAGGCCGGAAACCGGCTCCTGCCGCAGCTCCGGGTTGTTGCTCACCGGCGGCGCGAGCACCTGCGCGTCGATGCCGTAGACCCGGCGCACCCGCTCCCGTACGACCGTGGAGTTCACCAGGTAGCGGTCGGCACTGGCGGCCGCCCGCCGGTCCCAGCGGAGCAGCCGTGGCCGCAGCGCGGTCAGCGCAGCGCGGACCGGCAGCGGCTGGTCGTGCAGGTAGTCCTCCGGCTGGTACAGCCAGCGCGGCGGGTTGTGGCAGTAGACGACCTTGGGGGCTTTGGCCGGGATGCCGTGCGCGAAGCCGGTGGAGCTGCACACCACGGCGTCCACGTCCCGCACGGGCATCCGGTCGAACGCGCCCGGCAGCAGCGGCAGAGCCCGACGCGGGTCGCGGCGCAGCGCCGGCACCCGGTTCAGCCAGCTGGTCTCCACCACGGGATCGCCGCCGCGCAGTCTGACCGCCTCCGGGTCGTGCACCGAGGTGATCATCCGCGCGCCCGGGAAGGTGTCCAGCAGCACCAGCGCCACCCGCTCGGCACCGCCTCGCTGGGTCAGGTAGTCGTGCACGACGGCGACCCGCAGGTCCGCCACATGCTCGCCGGCCGCCGGGTCCGCGCGCCGCTCAGCGACCGCCACTCGTACTCCCTGGCTCGGGGCCAGATCGTGCCTGGGCGCCTGCCGTCACTTCCTGTGCCGCTTTCTCGACCTGGCCTCCTTGCCGGTGTAGCCGTAGGCGTAGCCGTAGCCGTACGCCGGGTCCTGTGACGCCACCGCGCCGTTGGCCGCCAGGCCGAGCAGCGGGACGTCGAGCTTCTGCAGGCTGCCGATCGTTCGCCGCAGCCGCTCCCGCGAGGTCTCCCCCAGCCGGACGACGAGCACGACGCCGGTCGCGTTGACCGCCAGCACCAGCGGATCGGTCACCGGCAGGACCGGCGGGCTGTCCACCAGCACCACCTCGAAGAGCTGGCCCAGCTCCTTGAGCAGCTCGGCCATCCGGGCGCTGCCGAGCAGCTCGCTGGGGTTCTCCGGGGTGGATCCGCCCGGCAGGATCGCCAGCCGGGCCGTCTCCACGGTCCGCAGCGCCTCGTCGAGCGGCGCCCAGCCGGCGAGCACCCCCGCCAGCCCGGGTCCCTCGTCCTCGAGCCCGAAGGCCTTGCCCACCTGGCGCCGACGCAGGTCGCCGTCCACCAGCACCACCGACTGGCCGGTCGCGGCGAACGCGACGGCCAGATTGGTCGTCAGCGTGGTCTTGCCCTCGGCGGCGGTCGCGCTCGTGACCAGGATCGTCTTGAGGCTGTGCGGCGGGCCGGCGAACTGCACGTTGGTGCGGACGGTCCGGTAGGCCTCCGCGCGGTTGCTGGTGGGGTGAGTGAGGGTCGGCAGGCTGACGCCCGCGAGCTCCTGCGGGACCACGCCGAGGACGGACAGCCCCGTCTCGTCTTCGAGCTGCTCGACAGCCTTGTAGCTCCGGTCCAGCGCCTCCTTCAGGAAGGCCGAGCCGACCCCGAGCATCAGCCCCAGCGCCAGCCCGATCCCACCGTTGCGGACCGGCTTGGGTCGGACCGGGTCCTGCGGGGTGGACGCCGCCGACAGCACCGTCAACCGGGCCTGACCGGTGCCCGAAGCTCCCTCGAGCTGCGCGACGGCTGTCGGCAGCACCTCCGCGAAGGCGTTGGCCACGGCCGCGGCCCGCTCCGGCTCAGCGTCGACGACCGTGACGGTGAGGAACGGCGCCGCGCCGTCGGCGGTGCCGGTCACCTCCGGGCGCCCGGCCTGCGGGTCCAGCCCCGCGCTCTCCACCGTCTCGTCGACCACCGGTGGCGTCGAGGCGAACTGCGCGTAGGAAGTGGCCCGCTGCACGGCCAGCTGCCGCTGGGCGACCTCGTCGGCGGCGCTCCCGCCGGCGGAGCCGGACACCACCAGGCGGGTCGTCGCCTCGTACACCGGCGTCTGCTGCAGGGAGAACCCGACAGCCGAACCGGCGCAGACGAAGGCGGCGAGCGCGATCAGCGCCCACCGCCGCCGGAGCACCCTCAGGTAGTCGACGAGCTCCACCGCCACCTCATCCCGTCACCCTGCCGCTGTGGACCTCGGCCCTACCCTCTCGCGGGCTCGACGACCTTCCGCCGCACGTCGGGATGGGTCGCGGCTGTCGGCCGGCGCGTGCGGGTTGCGGTCCCAGCAGCAAACACGGCAGGACCACAGCCCCCACTCTTCCATCACCGCGGGACCGCCGCCCGACGACAGGCGGATCCCAAGTCGCGACATCGACGGCTAAACACACCGGGGAAGTCTGCCGAGGGTTCTGATACCGGTCACTCCTGCGGAATCCGGCGCAGTGGCCCCTCGCCCGGAAGGCAGCACACGCATGCTCGCGAGCCTCGTCACCGCCTGGATGTACGCCCTGGTCGTCACGACGTCCCTGTTCGTCGTCGTCGTCATCAGCCAGGGCATGACCCGGCAGATGCGCTGCCTGGTGCTCGCCTGGCAGCGGCCCGCCCCACGCACCGGCACCTCGCCACAGGCAGCTCCCGCCGCCGGGCCCGCGCTGACCCGGGCCGCCTGACCGAGCCGGCACTACGGACGTCGCCGACGGTCGGCCGGACTCAGCTGCGCTTGCCTCGCTACAGCAACGGCGCCGTCCTGCCGAGGACGGACGTCCAGGACGTCCCTGGACATCCCACCTCCACCCCTGCCGCCACCCGCTTTGAGCGAGCGTTCCTTGTCCGTGTCTCGCGCCGGAGCCGGCCTTGCCGTGCTCTCGCGGGCCTGGCGGTCCTCGGCCTGCCGGGCCGGCCCGGGTAGGCGACCGCCTCGGACCGCGCGGCAGGCTCCCGTCCACGCTCGAGCGCTGCAGCAGCGGGCCGAGCCGGGGTCGTCGCTGGCCATCGGCAGATGTCCGCTGCGGTACTGCTCGATCGCCAGATACTCCACGAGCCTGTCCGGCGGCACCTGCTGGCCGCCGGCCTGGATCGGCGCACTGCCGCGCAGGATCATCGCGAGAGCCTGCGCGTCAAGGGCGACGACGCCGTCGACCGACTGCCCGCTCTGCGCCCGCCAGCGCGCGGTGACGACCGCGCCACGACCGGCAGGTCCGGGCTGAGATTGACCTTCGGCCAGATCTGGGGAAGGCGCCGGCATGGAGGTTGATGTAGTCCTGCGGCACCCTTGCCGGCACCGGGATGGGACCGTCGCGGGTCGGCGGTGCTGCCCGAATCCGTCACCCGCAGCCGACCTCGCTCGGCCTCGACCACGGCAAAACCGCCGGCCAGCCCGCCGGTTCCGCGGCACTCGCCATTCTGCTGCACGAGCACAAAGTACCGGCGCGGCCGGTCGGTTTCCGCCCGCTGCCGCCACGAGCCGCCGGCCCGACGGCTGTTCCAGGCGGTCGACCATGTCGTCGGCAACGTCAAGCTCGGCCAGATGGACCGGTGGGTCGGCTTCTATCACCGGGTCATGAGCTTCACCAACATGAAGGAGTTCGTCGGCGACGACATCGCCACGGAGTACTCCGCGCTGATGAGCAAGGTGGTCGCGGACGGCCACCGCAAGGTGAAGTTCCCCTGAACGAACCGGCACCGGGCCGGTGCCGCTCGAAGATCGACGAGTACCGACGGTGTTCTTCGAGCTGATCGAGCGGCACGGCTCCCTGGGTTTCGGCAGGGGCAATTTCCGGGCGCTGTTCGAGGCCCTGGAGCGTGAGCAGGAGCGTCGCGGCAACCTCTGAGTCGGCTACCCGGCGACGGCCTCGAGCAGCGCCTCGATGAACGCCTTCAGGTCGTCCGGCTTCCGGCTGGTGATCAGGGTGTTCGGTCCTTCGATGTCGACGACGACCGGCTCGTCGACCCACGTGGCACCGGCATTGCGCAGGTCGGTCTGCAGGCTCGGCCAGCTGGTGAGGGTGCGGCCGCGTACGACGTCGGCCTCGATGAGCGTCCACGGCGCGTGGCAGATGGCTGCGACCGGCTTGCCGGCGTCGAAGAAAGCCTTGGCGAAGGCGACGGCGCCGGCGTCGGTGCGCAGGGCATCGGGGTTGGCCACGCCGCCCGGCAGGACGAGCCCGTCATAGCCCAGCGGGTCGGCTGCGTCGCTGGCGATGTCGACCGGGAAGGTGTCGGCCTTGTCCAGGTGGTTGTACGCCTGGACCTCGCCCGACTCCGGGCTGACCAGCTGCGGGATGCCGCCGGCGTCCTTCACGGCCTGCCACGGTTCGGTCAGCTCGACCTGCTCGATGCCCTCCCCCGCGACCAGGAAAGCGATGATCTTGCCGGTCAGGTCGGGCATGGTGCTCCTTCAGGGTCGTCGGACGGTGGCGACCACGCACCTACCCCGCAGGTCGCGATCACCACACCTGCGGCAGCTACCAGTGCGGCGCCTCCATCGACGCGACGGTGTACTGCGCCTGCTGCAACCGGTCGAGCACGGCGCTGCTGTGCTCGGAGCCGCGCGTCTCGAGCAGGAGCTCGACCGCCACCTCCTCCAAATGCAGGCCCGGACCGGTGCGCGAGTGCTCGATGTCGAGCACGTTCGCGCCGGCGTCGCCGAGCACGCCCAGCATCCGGGCGAGCGCCCCCGGCCGGTCCGGGATGGGCACCTTCAACGACAGGAACCGGCCGGCTGCCACGAGCCCGTGCCGGATCACCTTGCTGAGCAGCAGCGGGTCGATGTTGCCGCCGGAGAGAACGGCGACCAACGGCGGCTCGAAAGCCGTGGGGCACTCCATCACCGCCGCAAGCCCTGCGGCGCCGGCAGGTTCGACCACGAGCTTGGCCCGCTCGAGCAGCAGCAGCAGCGCGCGGGACAGCGCGTCGTCGTCCACCGTCACGATGTCCGAGACGAGATCCCGGACGAGCGGGAAGGTCAGCTCCCCCGGCCGGCCGACCGCGATGCCGTCCGCCATCGTCGTCATCGCCTCGAGCGCCACCGGCCGGTCGGCCAGCAGCGACGCGGGAAACGACGCGGCGCCGGAAGCCTGCACCCCCACGATCCGGACGTCGGGCCGGAGCCCGGCGACCGCGGCAGCGATCCCGGCCACCAGGCCCCCGCCGCCGGTGCAGACCAGCACCGTGCGCACGTCCGGGCACTGCTCGAGCAGCTCCAGCCCGACCGTGCCCTGGCCGGCGATGACGTCGAAGTGGTCGAACGGGTGGATGAGCACGGCGCCGGTCTCGGCGGCGAAGTCCTGCGCAGCACCGAGCGCGTCGTCGACGGTGTGCCCGAAGTGGCGGACCTGCGCGCCGTAACCCCGGGTGGCGGCCACCTTCGGCAGCGGCGCCGCCTGCGGCATGAAAACCGTGGAGCGGCAGCCGAGCAGGGAGGCGGCCAGCGCCACCCCCTGCGCATGGTTGCCGGCGCTGGCAGCCACGACACCGCCCGCCCGCTCGGCGTCGCTGAGGCGCGCGATGCGCACGTAAGCCCCACGGATCTTGAAAGATCCTGTCCGTTGAAGGTTCTCGCACTTGAGCAGGACCGGTCCCCCGACCTGCTCGGACAGATCACGCAGCCCGGCCAGCGGCGTCGTCCGGGCGACGCCCTCGAGCAGGCCGCGCGCGGCACGGACATCCGCCAGTCCGACGCGAGGCACCACGGCTCAACCGACCGACCAGTAACGGTCCCCGGCCAGCACCAGCGCTGCCGCACCGACCAGGCCGGCCTCACCACCGAGCGCTGCGGGCACGACCGTGACTCCAGTGAGGAAGCCCAGCCGGGCGTGCCGGGCGAACGAGGTCTGCAGCGGTCGCCAGAAGGGCTCCCCGCTGGAAGCCAGGCCGCCGCCGATCACGGCCAGCCGTACGTCGAGCAGCGCGGCGGCCGACGCGACCCCCACCCCGACTGCAGCGCCCGCCCGTTCGAGCGCGGCGAGGGCGACCTGGTCACCGTCGCGAGCGAGCGCCGCGAGCTCGCGGCCGTCCGCGGCGGATGACCCCCGCTCGCGGGCCCACGCGACGACGGCCGGGCCGCGGGCGATCGCCTCCAGGCACCCCTGCCCACCGCACACGCAGTCCGGCCCGTCGGGCTGCACGACGACGTGACCGATGTGGCCCGCGTTGCCGGTTGCGCCGTCGATCAACCGCCCGCCGAGGACCAGACCACCACCCACGCCGGTCGAGACGACCATGCCGAGCACGTTGTCGACACCCTGCCCCGCTCCCCGCCAGTGCTCACCGGCGGCGACGCATGCAGCGTCGTTGTGCACCCGGACCGGCACGCCCGGATAGCTCTCGACGAGCCGGTCCCGAAGCGGGAAGTCCCGCCACCCAGGGATGTTGAGCGGCGAGATCAGCCCGGCCGGCCACTCCATCGGTCCGCCGCTGCCGACCCCGACGCCCGCGATCTCGGCTCCGTCCCGCACCTGCTCCAGCAGGTGGTGACAGACCGGCCACGGGTCGGCGGGGGTCGGCGCGCGGGCCGAGCGCTGCACCACGCCGTCAGCCGAGACAAGTGCAGCGGCCAGCTTGGTGCCGCCGATGTCCAGCGCCAGCACGGCGCTCACGCCGGCGTCCTCGTGCCCATGTCGTCATCTTGCCCTGTCCCCGCTGGCGGACCTGACCGGCGACCTGGCAGGGAGCCGAACCCGGACGTACTGTCGAGCGGTGACCAGCCCTGCCCCGGACCCCACCAGCCTCGGCGCGCTGCGTGCGAGCGGCCACGTGCACAAGCCGGTGAAGGTCGAGATCCGCGACAACCTGCTCGCGCGCCTCGCCGCCGGCGAGACCGTCTTCCCCGGCATCCTCGGCTTCGACGACACGGTGCTGCCACAGGTCGAGCGGGCGCTGCTCGCCGGTCACGACCTGGTCCTGCTCGGCGAGCGGGGCCAGGGCAAGACCCGGCTGATCCGCACGCTGGTCGGGCTGCTCGACGCGTGGACGCCGGTGATCCCGGGTTGCGAGATCAACGACCATCCGTACGCCCCGGTCTGCGGGCGGTGCACCCGGCTGGTGGCCGAGCAGGATGACGCGACACCGGTCACCTGGAAGCGCCGCAGCGACCGCTACGGCGAGAAGCTCGCAACCCCGGACACCAGCGTCGGTGACCTGATCGGCGACGTCGACCCGATCAAGGTCGCCGAGGGCCGCACCCTCGGCGACCCGGAGACGGTGCACTACGGGCTGGTCCCGCGCACCAACCGCGGCATCTTCAGCGTCAACGAGCTGCCCGACCTGGCCGAGCGGATCCAGGTCGCGCTGCTGAACGTCCTGGAGGAGCGCGACATCCAGGTGCGCGGCTACACCCTGCGCCTGCCGCTGGACCTGCTGCTGGTCGCGAGCGCCAACCCGGAGGACTACACCAACCGCGGGCGCATCATCACCCCGCTCAAGGACCGGTTCGGCGCGGAGGTGCGCACGCACTACCCGCTCGCGCTCGCCGACGAGGTGGCCCTGATCCGCCAGGAGGCGGTGCTCGACTGGCCCGGCACGTCGGTGGTCGTCCCGGACCACCTGCTGCAGATCGTCGCCCGTTACACGCGCCTGGTGCGCGAATCCCCCCAGGTCGACCAGCGCTCGGGGGTCAGCGCCCGCTTCGCCGTCGCGGCCACCGAGACGGTGGCGGCTTCTGCCGTACGCCGGGCTGCCCTGACCGCTGAGCCTGTCGCGGTCGCGCGGGTCTGCGACCTGCCGGCCGTGGTGGCTGCGGCGCGCGGCAAGGTGGAGTTCGAGGCCGCAGAGGAGGGCCGCGAGCTCGAGGTGCTGCACCACCTGCTGCGCCGAGCCACCGCGGACGCCTTCCGTGCCCTGCTCGCCGGCACCGACCTGACCGGGCTGCAGCGCCGCTTCGACGGCGGCGCCACCGTCGAGACCGGCGACCTCGTGCCGGCCGCTGATCTGCTGGGCCGGCTCGGGGCGCTGCCCGGGCTCGCCGAGCTGCTGAAGCGGCTGGGCATCGAGCAGGAGTCGCCCGGTCTCGCGGCGGCCGCAGTCGAGTTCGCCCTGGAGGGGCTGCATCTCAATCGTCGTCTGGCCAAGGACGAGGTCGCCGGCCGTACCGTCTACGGCGGCTGACCGTGACCGGCCCGGCCTACCGCTACGGCCCGTGGGCCGGTGGGCGGGACCCGCTCGAGCCGCCGTACGACGTGGCGGTCGCACTGGACGAGATCGGGGCATCGGTGCTCGACGGCGCAAGCCCCCGGCAGGCGATGCGCGAGCTGCTGCGCCGCGGCGCCGACGGGCTGCGCGGGCTCGACGACCTGCGCCGCCAGGTCGCCCGGCGGCAGCGGGAGGCGCGCAAGCAAGGCCGGCTCGACGGCACGCTGCAGGAGGTGCGCGAGCTGCTCGACCGGGCAGTGGAGCTGGAGAAGACCGCGCTGTTCCCCGACCCTGGCGACGACGCGCGGATGCGCGAGCTGGAGTTCGAGACGCTGCCACGGGACACCGCCCGCGCCGTGCAGTCGCTGAAGCCGTACGACTGGCGCAGCGCCGAGGCGCGGGAGACCTACGAGCAGATCGACGACCTGCTGCGCCGGGAGGTGCTCGACAGCCAGTTCTCGGGGATGAAGGCGGCGCTCGAGAACGCCTCCCCCGAGGCCATGCAGGCCGTCAAGGACATGCTGGCGGATCTCAATGCGATGCTCCAGGCGGACGCACGGGGCGAGCACACCTCGGAGCAGTTCGAGCAGTTCATGGCTGCGCACGGCGAATTCTTCCCCTCGCAGCCGCAGACCCTCGCCGAGCTCGTGGACGACCTCGCCCGCCGCGCCGCCGCCCAACAGGCTTTGATGGACTCCCTGACGCCGGAGCAGCGGCAGGAGCTGGAGGAGCTGATGCAGGGCGCGATGGACATGGACCTGCAGGCCCAGCTGGCGCAGCTCGGCGATGCACTGCGCGGTGCCCGACCCGACCTGCCGTGGGGCGGCAAACAGCGGATGCGCGGTGAGCAGGGCATGGGGATGGGCGACGCGACGACGGCGCTCGCGGAGCTGGCGGATCTCGAGGACCTCGAAGCCGCTCTCGGCCAGGACTATCCGGGCGCCTCGCTCGACGACATCGACGAGGCTGCCGTCCAGCGGGCACTCGGCCGCTCCGCCGTGGATGACGTCGCGGCCCTGCGCCGCATCGAACGCGAGCTGCTCGAGCAGGGATACCTCGTCCGGGACGCCCGCGGAAAGCTCGAGCTGTCGCCCCGGGCGGTGCGCCGGGTGGGCGCCACCGCGCTGCGCAAGGTGTTCAGTCGACTCGACGCCGGCGGACGGGGGGCGCACGACGTGCGGGACGCCGGAGCCGCGGGCGAGGTCACCGGGGCGAGCCGCGCCTGGCAGTTCGGCGACGAGCAGCCGCTCGACGTCGTCCGTACCGTCCGCAACGCGGTCCAGCGCGGGGGTGCGCGCCCGCTCCGGCTTCTCGTGGACGACTTCGAGGTGGTCGAGACCGAACGGCGGACGTGCGCCGCGGTCGCCCTGCTGGTCGACCTGTCGTTCTCGATGGAGCTGCGCGGGACCTGGGGCGCGGCGAAGCAGACGGCGCTGGCGCTGCACTCGCTGGTGTCGACGAAGTACCCCCAGGACTCCATCGAGATCATCGGCTTCAGCGACTACGCCCAGGTGCTGTCACCCGAGAAGCTCGCCGGGCTCGACGCGCAGCGGGTGCAGGGCACCAACCTGCAGCACGCCCTGGTGCTGGCCGGGCGCCACCTGGCCTCGCACCCCGACGCCGAGCCGGTGGTCCTCGTCGTCACCGACGGTGAGCCCACCGCCCACCTCACCAGGACCGGTCACGCCGAGTTCTGCTGGCCGCCGCTCGCCGAGACGCTGGAGCTCACGATGGCCGAGGTCGAGCGGGTCACCCGGCGCGGCGCAACGATCAACGTGTTCATGCTCGACGACGAACCGCGGCTGGTCGAGTTCGTCCAGCACCTCGCGGCCCGCAACGGCGGCCGGGTCTTCGCCCCCGACCCGACGCGGCTCGGGGAGTACGTCGTGAGCGACTACCTGCGCGCGAGGCGCGGGCGACGGGCGCACTGAACCGGGCGGCCTTGTCGGTTTGCCGGGCGGTGGACGGGCAGGAGGGGCGCGTGGTTGCCTGTGTTCGCGCCGCGACTGGCTCCCGCCGCGGGCCGGCACCGGAGGGAGACCACCGACGTGAATGGCTCCCGGCACGGTGTCATCTCGGGAGTCCCCCACCGCGTGACGTCCGTCGGTGGGGACGAACCGCCCTCCGCCCTGGAGGGGTTCCTGGGTGACACCGAGTTCACGATCGACATGAGCGACACCCCGTACGTCGTGCACGGCTGCGGCAGCCGGCTCGACACCCAGGTGCGCTTTCACGAGAAGCAGGACGCATCGGGTCACGACATCCGTGTCTGGCACGTGACGCAGGTCGACCACGGTTTTGTGGCCGAGCATGTCGCGGCCTTCTGACGCGGCACGCGGCGCACTTCGCTCGACGCGCTGATGGGCGTGCATGTCGGGACGTCCGGGTGGAGCTATGCCCACTGGGAGGGCGCGCTGTACCCGCCGGGCACGCCGCCGGCAGCGCGCCTCGAGGTGTATTCCGGGCAGTTCGCCACCGTGGAGCTGAATGCGAGCTTCTACCGGTGGCCGTCGGACCGGACCCTCGCCGGCTGGCGACGGCGGCTGCCCGAAGGCTTCCAGCTGTCGGTCAAGGCCGCGCGCGGCCTCACTCATGCCAAACGGCTGTACGCCCCCGAGGCTTGGGTGGAGCGCATCGCTGCGTCCTGGCACGAGCTGTCGTCCCGACGGGGCGTGCTGCTCGTCCAGCTCGCCCCGGGACACGAACGTGACGACGCGCGGCTCGAGTACTTCCTGACCCGCCTGCCCGACTGGATTTCGGTCTCGGTCGAGTTCCGGCACCCCAGCTGGCACGCGGACGAGGTCTTCCACCTGCTGGAACGCCACTCGGCCGCGTACTGCGTGATGAGCGGGGCCGGCCTGCCGTGCATCCTGCGCGCGACCGCGCCGGTCGTGTACGTCCGCCTGCACGGACCCGACCATCACCACCTGTACGGCGGTTGCTATTCGCAGGACGAGCTGCGCTGGTGGGCCGACCGCATCTGGGAGTGGCGCGGCAGCGGGCACGACGTCTACGCCTACTTCAACAATGACGGGCACGGCCATGCCGTGCGCAACGCCCAGACGCTGATCGCCCTGCTCGCGGACTGACCGACGAGGTGCCCGGGACAAGTCAGCTTCTCAGACCGGTTTGATGGCGGGCGCGGACTCCACTTCTGGCTCGTCCACGCCACGGCCCAGCGCAGCTACCCGGCATCTGGGCGCACAGTTGCCCGCCGTCGGTCTGCGATACGGCCTACGCGCCGCAATGTGCTCTATCGGAGTCAAGACTGCCGGATTGTCGGTCGATGGCTTCGTTGACAGTGTTGCTCCGGCAGTGCGGGCAGCAGGCCACCTTCTGCCTTTGATGCGCCCTTGGAGCTCCACGTGCGGCCAGCCTCATCGCCTGTTCCTGCAGTTCTGACGTGTCGGACTCCTGCACCTGACGGTCTCGACACTGCGCTCGTCGCCCCGGATGACCACGAGCAGCTGACCTCGTCGGCCCCAGGGACGGCGTCAGGCGGGCCGTGGTCTGCCTGACGTGGCCTCGGCGGCTGCGGTGAAGGCGGCCGCCAAGGCCTGCACCGTCGCTGCCCGAGCTGTGGCGGCGGCTGCCGCGGCCGCTGAGACGTTTGCTTCGCCTCCGATGGCACACCAGCCTCGCGCCAAGAGAACTGCTGGCGACCAGGCAGGCGGCGTCCAGGCGGCCCCCTGGGTCGTCGCTGTCGAGATCGGCGGCGCTGCTGGGGGCCACGATGTGACGGTCAACGCGACGGCGGCAGCTGCTGCCACAGCTGCTGCCAAGGTTGCCTTGAGCGTGGCCGCTGTGGCCGCAGCTGCTGCCACAGCCGCGGTTGAGCAGCGACCCTGATCGGTGAGCAGCTTGCCACCGACGTCGCCGCTACGGCCGTCGCCGTCGCCGTAGCCGCGGGGCGTCGCTGTCTGATTGCAGAAGTGAGGGGATGAGCCGCTGACGGTCGCGGTGAACCTGGCGGGCCGACAGCTGTCGGACCCGGGGCTCGTCGCTACCGTTCGCGCAGCACTGCA